>CAMRBZ010000134.1 GCA_947040595.1 uncultured Enterovibrio sp.
TTCGAACAATAATTAGCCAGAATTAGATTCGAAAAGATGTGACTAAGATACAGCTTTAAGCCTTTAAGCCTTTAAGCCTGCAAGATTGTTGGATTGTTGGATTGTTGGATTGTTGGATTGTTGAATTGTTGAATTGTTGGCTTCATTTTCAAATATATTGAGTATATTCTTTGTCTTCAAAATAAAAAAAAGACGCAGCCTTAGCTGCGTCTTTTATTTCATTTCCAGATCACATTTGATCGATCATCTCTTGTGCAAATTCGGAACATTTGCGTAATTTGGCGCCGTCCATAAGACGTTCAAAATCATAGGTTACGGTTTTATTTTTGATGGCTTTTTCCATCGCCAAAAGGATCAAATCAGCCGCTTCAACCCACCCCATATGACGTAACATCATTTCAGCCGACAAAATCAAAGATCCAGGATTGACTTTATCTTGACCTGCATATTTAGGCGCAGTGCCATGCGTCGCTTCAAATACGGCAACACCATCACCGATGTTTGCACCAGGGGCAATACCAATTCCACCCACTTGTGCAGCCAATGCATCAGAAATGTAATCCCCATTGAGATTCATGGTCGCAATGACATCATATTCAGCAGGACGTAACAAAATTTGTTGTAAGAATGCATCTGCAATGACGTCTTTTACAATGATCTCTTTGCCTGTTGTTGGATTTTTAAAACTCATCCAAGGACCGCCATCAAGCAAGGTTGCACCAAATTCATTTTTGGCCACCTCATAGCTCCAATCTTTGAAAGCCCCTTCGGTGAACTTCATGATGTTGCCTTTGTGCACAATGGTCAATGAATCGCGATCGTTATCGATCGTGTATTGAAAGGCTGCACGAATTAAACGGGTCGTTCCTTCTTTCGATATCGGTTTAATTCCGACACCACAATTTTCTTCAAAACGAATTTTTGTCGCGCCCATTTCTTCTTTTAAAAAACGGATCAATTTATCTGCTTGTTCCGTCCCTGCTTTATATTCAATCCCAGCATAAATATCTTCAGAATTTTCTCTGTAAATGACCATATCGGTTAATTCTGGGTGTTTTAAAGGACTTGGGACGCCCTCAAAATAGCGCACAGGACGAACGCAAATATACAAATCCAATTCTTGACGCAGCGCTACATTTAACGAACGAATTCCACCGCCCACAGGCGTTGTTAAAGGGCCTTTGATTGCCACTTTATATTGACGGATAAAATCCAAGGTTTCAGAAGGAAGCCACTGATCATCACCGTAAACTTGGGTTGCTTTTTCACCCGTGTAAATTTCCATCCAATGAATTTTGCGGTTTGCTGCATAGGCTTTTTCTACCGCAGCATCTACAACTTTAATCATTGCAGGACTGACATCAATGCCGATACCATCTCCTTCAATGTATGGAATAATTGGATTAAGAGGAACAACGAGATGGCCATTTTTTAATGTTATTGCAGTACCATCAGCAGGTACAATGACTTTACTTTCCATTTAACTCTCCTTTATGACCCCAATATTATTAAAATAAGGCCGTATTCAAACAAAGACACATTCGTCTAAATAGAAAATATAATTCAGACAGATACCGAACTCAGTAACAGGTTTCTCTTCAACATGAATACAAAATAATACGGTAAATCTTGCAACACGCCAATCACATTATTTCATGTATAATACAAAAGTCTCATTTGTTTCTGACCATTTGATGTAATTAAATGAATTTACCTTCACAACCCCAAAAAAAACCTTCAATGACAAACTCAAAATCACATTCAAACACAAAAAATGCGCGCCGTTTTGTAAAATATGTAAAACCATCAGAACCCACAAGAATTGTTCTTTTTAATAAACCTTTCAATACATTAACACAATTTACTGGGGAACCAGGAGAGAGCACACTGAGCGACTTTATTCCCATAAAAAATGTCTATCCCGCAGGACGTTTAGACAAAGACAGCGAAGGCCTTTTGGTGCTCACCAACGACGGCATTTTGCAAGCTCGCTTAACCCAACCTCGGTCTAAATCACCCAAAGTGTATTGGGTTCAGGTAGAAGGTCTTCCTAACAACTGCGCCCTCAATCAATTGAGAGAGGGCATCGAACTCAAAGATGGAAAAACCTTGCCCACAGAGGTCCACCTCATTGAAGAACCTGATATTTGGCCGCGTCAGCCTCCCATTCGAGAGCGTGCGACCATTCCAACAACCTGGCTTTCTATCACCTTAATAGAAGGAAAAAACAGGCAGGTACGCAGAATGACCGCCGCCATTGGGCACCCCACATTGAGATTAATTCGTTATAAAATAGCAGATTGGACTTTTGGTGATCTAAAACCCGGAGAATGGAAAGAAATCATTGCCCCCCAGCGGAATAAAAAATAGACAGGGGACATTTGTGAGATGTCATCCCTGTTCTTTTTTCAAACAGCTACCTCATCATTTTTCTGTGTGCTACAATCTTTCCCCAATTTTATTGGGGATTTTTTATTAATACTTAAATATTGGCGCTTAAGTATTGGAGTGGACGTAACGTCATGTCAGATAAAAATCAAAAAAAAGTGATTGTCGGAATGTCCGGAGGAGTTGACTCTTCCGTTTCAGCGTATCTTCTTCAACAAGAAGGTTATCAAGTTGAAGGCCTTTTCATGAAAAACTGGGAAGAAGACGATAACAACGAGCATTGTTCTGCAGCCGAAGATTTAGCCGATGCACAATCGGTCTGTGACAAACTGGGGATTCCTCTGCACACCATTAACTTTGCAGCTGAATATTGGGATCATGTTTTCGAGCATTTTTTAAAAGAATACAAAGCGGGCCGCACTCCAAACCCCGATATCCTTTGTAATAAAGAAATCAAATTCAAAGCCTTTCTTGAATTTGCTGATGAAGTTTTAAATGCAGACTTCATCGCGATGGGTCACTATGTCCGCCGCACGTTTCCAACTCAGGCCAATGAACCTATTCAGCTTCTACGGGGTCTCGACACCAATAAAGATCAAAGTTATTTTCTTTACACCCTCAATCAAGAGCAACTTTCTCGCAGTCTTTTTCCTCTTGGCGACCTCATTAAACCCGAAGTGCGTCGTATTGCACAAGAACAAGATCTCGTCACGGCGAAGAAAAAAGACTCCACCGGGATCTGCTTTATAGGGGAGAGACGCTTTACTGCCTTTTTATCTCAATATTTACCCGCACAACCGGGAATAATTGAAACCGTGGATGGGCACAAGATAGGCGAACATCAAGGCTTGATGTACCACACCTTAGGGCAAAGAAAAGGGCTTCATATTGGAGGACAAAAAGGGGGCAATGGCTTGGAAGCGGCTTGGTATGTTGTCGACAAAGATCTTGAACGCAATGTCCTTGTCGTCGCACAAGGACACACGCACCCTCGTTTGTATTCTAAAGGCTTGATCGCGGCTCAATTGCATTGGGTTCACCCTCAAAGTGTGGTCTTCCCGTTAAAATGCACGCTAAAAACACGGTACCGTCAAGAAGATATATCCTGTACCATCATGAGAATAAGTGATAACGAAATCAACGTTATTTTTGATGAACCGCAAGCCGCAGTCACGCACGGCCAGTCCGCGGTCTTTTACAGCGGTGATGTTTGTCTTGGCGGCGGCATCATCGAACAGCGTTTTTAAAGGAGCAATCTTCCGTGGCGAATACCTTGTTTGATCGAACCATCGCATTTGCAAGTGTCTGTCAATCTATCAAATTAGTGCAAGATCTCGCTCGCACTGGAAAATGTGATAATGATGCGCTGAGAACCAGCTTGAACAGTATTATTGTCACTCAGCCCACTTCCACAATTGATATATTTGAGAAAGAAGAAAATTTGGCCGTTGGATTAAGAACCATGGTCAGCGTACTGGACAGCAGCCAAACGGTGAATGAACTGACTCGCTATCTGATCAATTTATTGGCTTTAGACAGAAAACTATCCCATCGCCGTGACACCTTGGCGCAACTGGGAGACCGAATAGAAACACTCCAACGTCAAATCGAACATTTCAATTTACTCGATGATCAAATGATCTCTAATCTTGCCAGTGTTTATTTAGACACCATTACCCCATTAGGTCCTCGCATTCAAATCACAGGAAATCCAGAGCAATTACAACAAAGTGCGATTCAAAATAAGATCCGCGCCTTATTGCTCGCAGGGATCCGAGGCGCGGTCTTATGGCGTCAAGTTGGCGGGAAACGTCGCCAACTCATTTTCTCCCGCAAGCAATTGATAGAACAAGCTAAAATCATCCTTGCCTTACATTCGTAAAATTTCAGGAGTAAAGACCATGGAACTGTCATCGCTGACAGCCGTTTCACCCATAGATGGCCGCTATGGAATGAAAACAAGTGCGTTACGTTCAATTTTCAGTGAATTTGGTCTCTTAAAATACCGAACGATCGTTGAAATCCGTTGGTTACAAAAATTGGCGGCCACAGAGTCCATCAAAGAAATTTCCGCTTTTAGCCCTGAAGGGAATGCGATTTTAGAGAAGATTGCAACGGATTTTAATGAAAGTGATGCTTTGCGTATCAAGGACATTGAACGCACAACCAACCATGATGTCAAAGCTGTTGAGTATTATCTGAAAGAAAAAGTCGCCCAACACCCTGAACTCCATGCCGCCAATGAGTTCATACACTTTGGTTGTACATCAGAAGACATCAACAACACCGCGCATGCCTTGATGCTCACCCAAGCACGCCAAGAGGTTATTTTACCTGAAATACGCAGTGTCATTGATGCGATAAAATCAATGGCTGCAAGATACCGTGACATTCCTTTTCTCTCTCGCACCCACGGGCAACCTGCCACCCCTTCAACTGTCGGAAAAGAAATGGCCAACGTGGTCTATCGCATGGAGCGCCAATATGCCCAAATTGAAGGCTGTGACATTTTGGCTAAATTCAATGGTGCCGTTGGAAACTACAATGCACATTTGTCAGCTTATCCCGAGATAGATTGGCATCAATTCAGTGAAGAATTTATCACAAAAACATTGGGTTTAAGCTGGAACCCTTATACAACCCAAATTGAGCCTCATGACTATATCGCGGAATTATTCAATGCCCTCGTGCGTTTCAATACCATTCTTATCGATTTCAATCGTGATATCTGGGGCTACATTGCTTTAGGGCATTTCAAACAAAAAACCATCGAAGGCGAAATTGGCTCCTCTACCATGCCGCACAAAGTCAATCCCATCGACTTTGAAAATTCAGAAGGTAATTTGGGTTTAGCCAATGCCATGTTCACGCATTTAGCACAAAAATTACCCATCTCTCGTTGGCAACGTGATCTCACAGACTCCACGGTATTGCGCAATTTAGGCACTGGTGTCGCTTATTCCCTTATCGCTTACAGCTCAACCTTAAAAGGGATCAGCAAACTGGACGTAAATCAGGCCACCTTGTTGTCAGAGCTTGATCAAAACTGGGAAGTCTTGGCAGAGCCCATTCAAACAGTCATGCGCCGGTATGGGATCGAAAAGCCGTATGAAAAACTGAAAGAACTGACCCGAGGAAAACGCATCGACGCTGAAGGGCTCCGCGTTTTTATCGAACATCTTGATATTCCTCAAGAAGAAAAAAATCGCCTCAAAGAGATGACCCCCGCCAACTACATAGGCGATGCCGTCAGACTCACCGATTTACTTTAAAACACGTGCTTCTTATCTAGCCTGAATATACCCAAGACACTTGAAGATGCGCGCCTGCGGCAAACGAGTGAAGGCCAATCACATAGAACGAGTATGTGATTGGCCTGAGCGAGAGCAGCCAACACCCACGCAATTTCAAAGGCGACGGGTATATCAGGCTCTTTTTTTATTCTTCTTTTTATAAAGACACTTAACTTATGTATCAATTTAATTTCGATTTTGACGATTTCCTCGCGACGCATTGGCACCAAAAACCCACCGTAATAAAAAAAGGATTCAATCTCTTTAAAGACCCAATCAGCCCCGATGAACTCGCAGGTTTAGCGCTTGAAGAAGAAATTGATTCTCGTTTTGTCACAAACAAAGAAGGAACATGGAACGTCACACACGGCCCCTTCGAAGATTTCAAAGATTTCCCTGAAACCCATGCTCAATTGATCATTCAAGCCGCCAACCATTGGCATCCCGGCGTGGCTTCTCTTTCTGTTCCTTTTAAGAAACTCCCTGATTGGTTATTTGATGATCTCATGATTTGCCTTTCCATGCCCCATGGCGGTGTGGGACCGCATATCGACCAATATGATGTTTTTATTGTTCAAGGGATGGGGAAACGACGTTGGCGCGTGGGACCTATGGGTGAATACAAGGATGCAAACCATGACACAGGCTTGCGTCAAATCGAAAAGTTTGATCCGATAATTGACGAAGTTTTGGAGCCGGGTGACATTTTGTATATTCCACCAGGCTTTCCACATGAAGGCAACACGATTGAAACGTCCCTCAGTTATTCAATCGGTTATCGTTCGCCAAAAGAACAAGAGCTCCTCAGTGGATTCGCTGATTTTGCAGTAAATAACGATTTAGGTGACACGCATTACCACAACCCTAAAATAAAAACCCAAACACAAAACAGCATGATTTCCAGTGCTGACTACCAAGCGCTTAATAAGATGTTAATGAGATTGCTCAATAATGAAAACGCAAAACGACATTGGTTAGGAGAGCAACTAAGCCAGTCACGCCATGAGCTCAACCTCATGGAAGCCGACCCGCTTTGGACACAAGAGGAGCTCATCCAATTCATCCAAGAGGGAATGATACTGGAAAAAGTCTATGGTCTTAAAACCTTGTATCACGAAAATGAACCGCTCGACCTGTATATTCATGGTGAGCACATTCATATTCCAGAAGGCGCTGAAAAATTTTTGAAAATTCTATGTTGCCAAGAAACGTTCACAAAAAAAGATCTGGGTCCATTAATCAAAAATAAGGCCATTAAAGTTTTATTATTAAAACTGTGTAATCAAGGCTACTGGTACCCTCAAGCTTAAATAACCCCTCTATAACCCCTCGCCTTTGAAGGTGCGTGGGTGTTGGCTAGGCTTTGTTCTGCCCAATCACAGAGTCGCTCAATGCTCAGGGGCTTCACTCGCTGGCCGCCTACGCACATCTTCAAATATCTTGGGTATAGAGCAGCAAGCATTCTCGCTAAAATCGGCATTTTTAGCTTGTTTGGAGACACAAGAGTACAAGACTCCGCAGGGATCACACCCGCCCCTTTTTATCTTAAAAAGGGGCTTTTCTATTCGATGTTTCATTGGAATAAAAGAAAGGACTCTCTTTTTGTCTTTAGGGAGGTCTTTATGAAGGGCGTTTTATCATTTAATTTCGAATGGCTCTCACTCTAAAACGTTTTCCTTTTAAGGTGCCTTCGGTGATTTTCTTTAATGCTAAATCAACAGAGCCTCGCTTTACCGCAAAATAAGTAAATTGATCATACAAGGCAATTTTTCCGACATCCGCGCCTAAAAGAGCAGGGTCTCCCCCGGTTAATGCTCCCAGAATATCCCCAGGCCTCACTTTTTGTTTTTTTCCACCGTCCATTCTTAAGGTGACCATTTCAGGTTGAAAGATGGGCGTATTTAAGAATGCAATGTCAGGCCGCTCTGCGGGAGAAGTAAAAGGGTCTTCTTTTAAATCAAGCTCTGCCACGCGATGGGCTTCTTTGTCACTGAAAAATGAAAAAGCCAAACCTTGGCTTCCCGCGCGCCCAGTTCTGCCTATTCGGTGTGTATGAACTTCAGGATCATGTGCAATATGAAAATTGATCACAGCATCAAGTGAATCGATGTCGAGTCCTCGGGCTGCGATGTCTGTTGCAATTAAAATCGAAACACTTTTGTTTGCAAAACGCACAAGGGCTTGGTCTCGTTCTCGTTGTTCTAAGTCGCCATGAAAGGACAATGCAACGTAGCCTTTTTCTGTCAATGCATGCGTCACATCGTCTGTTTCTTTTTTCGTGTTACAAAATACGATGGTTGATTTTGGTTGATAGCACCCTAAAACAGATCCCAATAAAGCGATACGATCATCATGAGAACGAACAGGATAAAAACGTTGTTGAATCGTGGATGTTGAATGCACAGACTCGACTTTCACTGTGACGGGATTTCGCATCACACGTTTAGCTATCAAATCGATTTGCTTTGGAAAGGTCGCGCTAAACAACAAGGTTTGTCTGTCTTTGGGAAGGCTTTCAATGATCCTATCTAAGGTATCTTGGAAGCCCATGTCTAACATACGATCTGCTTCATCCAGAACCAGCATTTTAACATCTAATAAAGACAGAGTGCCTTTTCGTATGTGTTCTTCTACTCGTCCCGGGGTACCCACAATGATGTGGGCGCCGTGCTCAAGAGAACCAATTTGAGGACCTAAAGACGTCCCACCACAGAGGGTTAATACTTTTATGTTGTGTATTTTTTGAGCGAGCGTTCGGATTTCTTTAGCAACTTGTTCTGCCAATTCTCGTGTCGGGCACAACACCAAAGTTTGAACGCGAAAACGTTTCACTTCGAGTTTTTGCAGCAAACCCAATCCAAACGCGGCAGTTTTCCCCGAGCCTGTTTTAGCTTGAGCAATCAGATCTTTTCCTTCAAGAATAAAAGGTAAAGCCTCGGCTTGAATGGGGGTCATTTGAGTAAATTTAAGGGTTTCTAAATTTTCTAATAGCGCGCGTTTTAAAGCAAGCTGGTTGAAAGAAGCGTTCACAAGCAATTCCAATAAAATAAAACTGTCGCTGATTCTAACAGAGCCAAAGCCCACTTTCCCTTTTTTCGTGTGAGATAAAAAAAGAGGGTGATTTGATCACTTTCTTTTACTCTTTTTCAAGATCACACTCTGTTATACCCGTCGCCTTTGAACCTGCGTGGGTGTTGTCTACGCTCGTTCAAGCAGATCGTCCATGGATGCAAAGGCTTCACTCGCTTTTTGCAAGCACGCAAGCTCAAATGCCTTAGGTATACATTCAATATTTCGAGATATGATTTTTTTCTCTCAGCATTAAAAAAGACACTGTGTTTAATTAAAATTATATTATTAATTAACTTCACTGCCATAATCATCATCACCATCACCATCACCATCACCATCACCATCATAATCATAATCATAATCATAATCATAATCATCACTGTCACTGTCACTATTAGTGTAATGATCACGGTAATGATCACGGTAACACTCACTGTAAGAATTACTGTCATTAAAACGAACAGACTGCGTATGTATTGACCTACTGGGAGTCTCCGAATTTTTCAAGATCCCGCGAAGAGGCGCCTCCCGCACCATAACCACATCTTGTTTTGGGGGTACAAAGTTCAAGGGTTTTGTACCAAGATGCCTATACGTCTCCCGCTGCATATTATTTTTTTCTACCTCAAGGAGCCGAACCTTATTCTGAACACCATACCCTCCTTCATCTAATTTTCTCATATTATCGAAATGATACGAAGGCCCAGGGTTCCTATTTCCTACGGATCCCTTTTCTCGATGAGATCTTTCGGGTGATCCAGCATCTAACGATTTTTCTGTGCTAGGCCATTGCAGGCGCGGTGACGTTGTTTCTGTGCTAGGCCATTGCAGGCGCGGTGACGTTGTTTCTGTGCTAGGCCATTG
>CAMRBZ010000135.1 GCA_947040595.1 uncultured Enterovibrio sp.
CTTTTCCTCGATAGGCTTTTCCGAAATAATTTTGTCGCGTGTGACGCAGCTTAGGTTTTGGGTCCGCCCTCAATAGCCGTTGCCTTTAAAGCGGCGTGGGTGTTGGCGAGGCTCGTTCAGTCTAATCACACATGTGATTGGGCTGAGAGCGCGCAGCCAATAAGCACGCAACTTCAAAGGCGACGGGTATATATCCATTTTTACGTGCTTTAGGTTCACCAAATAAAATTAAAAGCGGTTTATAGAAATGATTGGCTTTGTTTGTGTTTCTAATATACAAATCAGTCCGGCGCTTTCTTGCATAAAAGAAGCGATAACGGTTTTGCCTTTTTACGCATAAAACATGCGGATGTCTGATGAGAAAATGATAAAATAAGTCTCAATATTCCAGCATGCTCCATTCATCACCTTTTACGGAAATCTTCTCATGAGTGATTTAAAAAATGCGGCTTTGCGTGCGCTTAAATTGATGGATTTAACCACGCTCAATGAAGACGATACAAATGAAAAAGTCATCGCGTTGTGCAAAAGTGCGCAAACCCCGGTAGGGAATACAGCGGCCATTTGTATTTATCCACGTTTTATTCCTGTCGCGAAAAAACAGCTTAGAGCGCAAGGTACACCTGAGATAAAAATTGCCACGGTCACCAATTTTCCGCATGGCAATGAGGATATTGAAATAGCGGTTGCTGAGACCAAAGCGGCTGTGGCCTATGGCGCTGATGAAGTCGATGTGGTTTTCCCGTATCGTGCTTTGCTGGCGGGTGATGAGATAACCGGCTTTGAATTGGTGAAACAATGTAAGCAAGCGTGCGGTGATGTGCTTTTGAAAGTCATCATCGAAACGGGCGAGCTTAAAACAGCAGAGCACATTAAAAAAGCCTCGGAAATTTCAATTGATGCCGGCGCTGATTTTATTAAAACCTCGACGGGCAAAGTGCCCGTCAATGCGACCCCAGAAGCCGCAGAAATCATGTTGACCGTCATCAAAGAAAAAGGGGTGCAAGACCGGGTCGGTTTTAAACCTGCAGGTGGGGTTCGTAGCGCAGAAGATGCGGCGTTTTTTCTTGCAATGGCGGATCGTATTTTAGGAGCCTCCTGGGCCGACTCTGCACATTATCGTTTTGGCGCCTCAAGTTTGCTGGGCAGTTTGCTTCATACTTTGGATGAAGGTGACGAGGCTGTTCAAGGCGCTTATTAAGTTTTTGAAGGTGAAGGGAAAGGTGTTTTCCCCCCCCAGATATCATCAGAAAAAAGCCTGATAATATTCCCCTTACGAAAGAAGAAATGATTTTTTTTGTTCAAGGGATCACCACAGAACGTATTTCCGAAGGGCAAATCGGCGCTGTTTAAATGCCGGTGTATTTTAATAATATGACCTCGGATGAAAGGGGGTCTCTGGCGCTTTTATGCCGACTTACGAAACATTAAAGCCTCAGCCCTGTTTCTTGTTGCTGTTGAACATGCAGGAGGCATTCGACCTTTCGTCTTGCTGAGCGACATAAATCAAGTCTTGGCTTCTGGCGCGGGAAATGCCCTTGAAATAAGAGAAGCCATTCGGTTTTTAACAGGGGAATACTGTCATCCTCGTTTGTATCGGCTGATCTTTGCTTTGTGTGTTGACATGCTGATGCTCAGTGGATGAACCTCCACGGAGCAAGAGGTGATGCAAAAGCGTACCTTGGTATTGAACAATGCAAAGGCGGCAGAATGTTTTGCAAAAATGCAGCTCGGGCTGGCTGGGTCGATTGATTTTATAGCGCGTTTTGATGCTTATCTTGCAAAGACCCCTTTTGTGCGCCCCGTGTTTGCCAAAAGAACGGGGTTTGCAGTTTCGATGAATACCCTTTGATTTGGGTATGACCCTCCTAGGTTTAGGAAGGTATCCTCATGCCCTTGATAACATTAATTCTTCTATGGGATTGAGTGATGTCATTTGTCTTGGTATGTCAGTGGAAAGAGACGTTCCTCTTGCTCTCATTCATGCGCAAGATGAAAATGCTTGGCTACGTGCCGCAGTTCAACTTCAAGAAGCGATTGTTATTTTAGATGAGGTCTCAGAAGTGAGTTCTGAAATTTACGAGAAGATTGCTTCCTAAATATCTTGTAAGGAGATCGTTATGAAACGCGCGATTATTTTGGTTTTGGATTCTTTTGGCATCGGTGCGACAAACGATGCTCATCTGTTTGGAGACGAAAAGGCCAACACCCTCGGCTCGATTGCGAAAGCGTGTGAAGCTGGGCTCTGTGATAATGAGGCCCGAAAAGGCCCTCTGCACTTGCCTCATCTGAATCAATTGGGCTTGGGGAAAGCCTGTGAAGATTCCTCGGGGTATTTTCCTGCTGGTTTAGATAAGAACCCCCAAATAATAGGGGCTTATGGTTATGCGAATGAACTTTCGTCAGGCAAAGATACCCCTTCAGGGCATTGGGAGATGGCGGGGGTTCCTGTGCTTTTTGATTGGGGTTATTTTACAGATAAAAAAAACAGCTTTCCAAAAGAGTTAACGGATAAAATTTTGGCTCGGGCGCAGCTTTCTGGTTTTCTTGGTAATTGTCATGCTTCAGGCACGGATATCTTAGATAACCTCGGGGAAGAACATCGGGCGACGGGGTTGCCCATTTTCTATACCTCGGGAGATTCTGTCTTTCAAATTGCCTGCCATGAAGAGACGTTTGGATTAGATAAGTTACTGGATCTTTGTCAAATTGCCCGTGAAGAGCTTGAAGGTTATAACATAGGTCGCGTTATTGCGCGTCCATTTTTAGGGGCTGAAAAAGGCCACTTTGAACGCACGGGAAATCGCCGTGATCTTTCTGTTCCTCCCCCCTCGACGACCGTATTACAAAAGCTGGTGGATGAAAAAGAGGGAGAAGTGATTTCAATTGGTAAAATTGCAGATATTTTTGCGCAATGTGGGATCACACAAAAAGTAAAAGCCAATGGCATTGAAGATCTTTTTGATGCAACAAAAGAAGCACTGAAAACGGCAGAAAATAACAGCCTTATTTTCACGAATTTCGTGGATTTTGATTCTCATTATGGACACCGTCGAGATGTGACAGGCTATGCGCTGGCCCTTGAATATTTTGACCAACGTTTGCCTGAATTAATGGAAATGCTGGAAGACGGGGATCTCCTGATTTTAACAGCAGATCATGGATGCGATCCCACGCAACCAGGTTCGGATCATACCCGTGAACATATTCCTGTTTTGGTTTATGGGAAATCGGTACCGCCGGGTTCTATCGGACGTCGAGAGACCTTTGCCGATATTGGGCAAACCTTGGCTGAATATTTTTCAACCTCGAACATGGCATACGGTCAATCTTTTTTGTAATCTGTTCTGTTTTACGGAAATGATTTTTCAACAAAAAATGCCTTTAAGAAATAAGGCGCGATTTAAATACGTATAAAAAAGGAAATTAAAATGGCAACGCCGCATATTAATGCTGAAATGGGTGATTTTGCAGACGTCGTATTGATGCCTGGAGATCCTTTGCGTGCAAAATTCATTGCAGAGCATTTCTTAGACAATGCAAAACAAGTCTGTGATGTTCGCAGTATGTTGGGTTACACAGGGACGTATAAAGGCCGTCTTGTCTCTGTGATGGGGCATGGCATGGGGATCCCTTCTTGCTCTATTTATGCCACGGAGTTAATTAAAGATTTTGGTGTAAAGAAAATCATTCGAGTGGGCAGTTGTGGTGCCGTTCGTGATGATGTGAATTTACATGATGTGATCATCGGCGTGGGTGCTTCGACTGACTCAAAAATTAATCGGATCCGTTTTCATGGTCATGATTTTGCGGCGATTGCTGATTTTGAAATGACACGAAATGCAGTGGATGCAGCCAAAGCTCAAGGCGTTTCTGTGCGTGTCGGCAATATTTTTTCAGGCGATCTTTTTTATTCGCCAGAGCCTGAATTTTTCAAAACCATGGCCAAATACGGTATTTTGGGCGTAGAGATGGAAGCGGCAGGTATTTACGGTGTGGCTGCTGAATTTGGTGCGAAGGCCTTGAGCATTTGTACCGTTTCAGACCACATTTTAAAAGGTGAGAAAATCTCTTCAGAGCAACGTCAAACCAGCTTTAAGGAAATGATCCTCATTGCACTTGAGTCTGTTTTGTTAGGGGATGGGCAAGACGCCTGATCTAAAAAATCAAAAAAGAGATGGCTTGCCATCTCTTTTTTTCGATAAAAAAGCGAACGTCAGTTCTCTGTTTTAAGTGCTAAACGTGAAAGCCAGACGTCAATGCGGGTTGTGATTGTAAAAATAAGCAAGGCGCCTGTAGAAAGGGCAATCAAGAGCATGAAGCGGACAAGGTTAATGTTTTGCTCTAAGCGGTTTGAGGCGTCTTTTATCAGCTCTCCATGCTCTAGAGTGATGCGAATGAACCCGACAAGCTTGCTGCCGTTTGTGATAGGCTCTACCAACTGTTGACGCCCTATACTGGCCACTGAAAGAGGCGTGTTCACCCCTGTGAGTTGATCCAATGGTATGGAATTGCTGGAGTTTGCGAGCAAATTTCCTTTAACGTCATAGATGGTGGCATCCAAGATCAAAGGCTCTGCTTCTAATTGTTTAATCAAGGCGTTTAAGGGCTTTAAATTATCGCCTTCGAGTGCAGGATACGCGGTAGCAGCCGATTGTCTTAAAAGCAATCTGGAAAGGGATTCGGTTTGATCATACAGCATTTTATAGTTGCGCTTGTTTAACTGATTGCTATAGGTAAAAAGCAGCATGATAGTCGAAAGGCAGGCCACAATAACGGACAATTGCCACAAATGTTTTAGGTGTTTTTTTTTGTCTTGTAGCATAAAAAGGTCCGATTAAAAGGCTTTGTTATAAGGAGGTGTATGCAAATTCTTTTTTAGTGTGCTGCTCTCGTTCCAAAATTGCAAGCCTCCTTTGTGTCTTGTTTGTTACGCGTAAAAAAGATCCCCCCAAATTCCTCCCTTTTATATTCCCCCAATGGCATTTGATTTTTTGGCTCTCATTCCCGTTCAGAACACCATCCCTGTCTCGCTTGAAGGGGATACGCCTCGCCTTTGCAGGCCGCCGCCAAGCCCCCTACATTGTCAAGCATTTCGGGTATAACGGATATCTTGAAGATTAAATCCTAAGGGAATGTCGGTTTTGAGTCTCGCGATTTCTCTGCATTTAAAGGCATGTTTTTCATGCCCTTTTAATTTTTTATGCCATTTAGGTTCAATGTTTTCATCTGAAAAAAGAGCCTCCAATGAAGGGTAAGCATTGAGCAGAAGGGTCGCTGATTTTGGACCAATGCCGGGCACCCCTGTGACGCCGCGTGATGCCATTCCAACAAGCCCCCAATAATCGGCTAATTGGTTGGTTTCGATATTAAAATGTGTTTTCACAAAAGAAAGATCGAGCCAGCGTTGATGAAAATAATCTCGAATCCGTAAAGTGGGTTGCAAGAGTTGGCAATACCCTTTGTCTGTTGAAACAATGGTCACTTCTGCGCCTTGAAGGGCGACTTTGCTTGCGAGTGTCGCTATCATGTCGTCGGCTTCATCTCCTTTTGAAAGTAAAGAGTCAGCACCGAGATCGAAAAAAGCATCTTGTATTTTTTCAAGTCCGTTTTTTAAGGGGGTCGGCATGGGCTCTCTGCCTTGTTTATATTCAGGGAGAAGGTGGGCGCGCCATCCTCGGTCTGCTTCCATGTTGTCGAACACGGCAATCAAATGGGTCGGTGAGGAATGATGAATGATTTTACGCAACACATGGCAGCAATTTTTACTGGTCGTTTCGATGTCTTCAGGTTGGGTCAGGACGGCATGAACGCGTCGAATGAGGTTCATTGCATCAATGATGACAAGGTGGATTGACATGCTGGACTCAAATTAAAATGACTCTATAAAGCCATTTTAATTTGTTGACTGAAAAATGAAAGATAAAGGGGCTTAGTTCTGCACAATTTTGTAGCAAGGAACATAATCAGTGCCAGGCAGCTTCATTCTTTGTTGCTCGACAAAACTTCGCAACAGTTTATCCATTTTTTTCATTAAGACGGCGTCCCCATTTATTTTAAAGGGGCCTTTACGTTCTATTTCTTTGAGGCCTTCTTCTTTGACGTTGCCTGCGACAATCCCAGAAAAGGCTTGTCGCAGTGCAGAGGCGAGCAATTCAGGACGCTGATTCATGTGCAAATCAAGGTGGGCCATGTTTTCATGGGTGGGATAAAAAGGAAGTTGAAATTCGGGTGCAATTTTTAATGACCAATTGAAGGAATAAGCGTCCCCTGTAAATTGACGGTGTTCTTTTACTGCTGGCATGCCTTGTTTAATAATTTGTGCCACCTCTGCTGGATTGCCAATCACTATTTGATAATATTTTGTAGCCGCATCTCCCAGCACACTTCGAATAAATTCATCAATGACCCGAAAATAACTGGCGCTTTCTTTTGGACCCGTCAGCACCACGGGCATGGGTTGATTTGCGTTTTCAGGGTTCATTAAGATCCCAAGAAGGTACAATAATTCCTCTGCGGTTCCAGCGCCACCAGGGAAAATAATGATCCCATGTGCGACACGTACAAAAGCTTCGAGTCTTTTTTCAATGTCAGGCAAGATCACCAATTCATTGACAATGGGATTGGGTGGCTCTGCGGCGATAATGGAAGGCTCTGTTAATCCTAAAAAGCGTCCATTGTGCACTCTTTGCTTGGCATGGCCAATTGCTGCGCCTTTCATGGGGCCTTCCATTGCGCCAGGACCACAGCCTGTACAGATATTGATTTCTCGAAGTCCAAGCTCATTGCCGACTTCCCGCGTGTATTGGTATTCAGTGCTGTTTATGGAGTGGCCTCCCCAGCAAACAACCAAGTTCGGCTCACGGCCAGGGATCAGGACTTTGGCATTTCGAAGAATGTCAAAAATAAGGTTTGTGATGTGATTGGAGCTGGTTAGGTTGAAAACCTTTGCGTGCTCTAATTGGACATTAACATGGATAATATCTCGCAGAACAGAAAACATATGTTCTTGGATGCCTCGGATAATCTTTCCATCAACAAACGCATCTTCTGGAGGATTGATGAGCTCTAATTTGACGCCTCTCTCTCGACGAATAACGCGGATATCAAAACTTTTGTATTGATCTAATAACTCTTTAGAACTGTCGATTTTGCTGCCTGAATTAAGCACGGCCAAAGAGCAATTACGATAAAGTCGGTAAAGATCACTTTGAGCACTGTCTTTGAGGCGGTCGACTTCAAGTTGAGAAAGTAAATCCATTGCCCCTACGGGATTAATGTGTGTGATCATCGTCACCTCCTGTTTAGAATAAACACACCTAAAATTTGAATTGAAACGTTAGTTTTAAAATAAAATGAATTACATAATCTTAAAAATCAGTGTGTTAATTAAAGATACACAGAGAAAGCCGTCTTTTCCAGTGAGGTGTTTCGCTATTCAATGTTTCAGTTCAATTTAATGGATGTTGGCCTTTTTTCTTTGAGCGCGTGCTCACTGGAAAGTCATTGATACCCAAGATATTTGAAGTTGCAGCGAGGGCAAGAACGAAAAGCCCAATCACATAGCAGAACTATGCTCAGGGGCTTCACTCATTTGCCGCAGGCGCGTATCTTCAATTACTTTGGGTATATGCCGCTTTTCATCAATAACCTGAGATGTTTGCCAGTTAATCCCAGAAGGGGAGGATGATTTTACTTTTATTAAGCCGCTATTAATGCAATCAAGGCAAGCTTGCCTTAAAGGTAAATTGGCAAAATAAGCGGTAGGAGTGGCATCGATTGCACTTAAATGAATCCATTGACTGGTATTTGTTTTTTTACTTTCTTGCTTGGCTGCATGGGTGGCCATGAGCAATATATCAATCAATTTTTTGTTGTCGATATATCTAAAAGCACGGGGTAAAAAGGGGTAATTAAGCATCCCTATATTAAGAGGGGGGCTTTTTGACTCAATTTTGTTGTTTAGTATGAATTTTTCTACCATATTCTGGATTTTCTTTGCCAATGTTTCGGGGTTATTTTTATTGAGGCTGTATGGCTCGGTGTAAACAAAGATGGTATCAGAAAAGTGATAAATACGAGCTTGTTCGTGCAAGTTTGATTTTAAAAAATGACCAAATTTACGCTCTAATTTTAAGCCTTCTTTATAGGTGTATTTATCGTAAAGTTGATTGAAAAAAGAGACTTCAAACATGGCGAAATTCAATTTGTCTTTGAGTGGGGTATGAATTATGTCGTCATCAAAAGATTGCTCAAAAGAGGCATAAATCTTTGCTTGTGATGTTGAGAGTTGATCTCGAATGAGACGTAAATTTGTTAGTCCACTTCGTGGATGAATATTCATATTCACTTGAAGGGTTTTTAGCTCAGACTGACGAATTATTACAGTTCGATGACGTAAAAACAAAATAAGCAATAAAATACAGATAACGGCACTTAAAATGAAATTTATTACTTTTTGTTCAAACAGTTTTTTATTATTTTCAATTTGTTTTTCTGTTGAATATAGGCTCTTTAAATTACTCTCTACGTTTTTATTTTGAAATGTAAAATCCTTCTTTTGTATTTTTTTGTTTTGTCTTTCTTCTTCATCGTTCAGCTGATTGAGTTGATTCATGAGGGTGATTTGCTGAGTGAGATCGCCTTTTTTTTCATAGGCGAGGATCAGAAGAGAGAGGGCTTGGCGCACATTGTTTTGTGCTTTATTTTTTTCTTGAATGAGAGGGGTCAATAAGTGAATTGCGGTGTCGTTGTCATTGCTTAAAAAAGCCCACTTTCCTTTTAGGAGTTCAAGCTGGGGTTTCATTTCGTGAAAATTGTTTAATTCTATAATTTTCAGGCTTTTTTTGATGTAAATGTGGCTTGTATTATAGCGCTCCATTTTGAGATAAACGCGGGCGATATCTGCGTTTATTTGCGCGGTTTTATGAGGACGATTCTGTTGCCTTTCTATTTCCAGCGCATTGAAATAATGCACAAGGGCAAAGTTGTAGTTTTTAAGTTGAGTATAAATTTGTGCTATCAAAACTTGAGTCTGAGAAAAACCCCGTTTAAAGTCAAAGCGTTCATAATACTCAGCGGCTTGATTTGCGTGCTGCAGTGCTTTGTCTAGATTGCCTTGTTCTTTATACAGCTGGGTGAGTGAGATGTTTGAGAGGGCAATCAAGGTCGGGTAATGCCTTTCACTTGAAAGCCAGTATGCACTGAGAAGCTTAGAAAGAGCGGGGCCATAGGATTTTATTCTCAGGCTGTAATTTCCAAGGGCTATCAAATAGGAAATTTTATATTTCATTTTTCCTGATTCTTCCATCCACTTTCGCGCTTGTTCAAATTGAAGCAGAGTTGTTTTTTCATCACTGTATTGAGAATGAATAATGGCATTGAGCAAGGCGGATTGAAAAGCCAATTGTTTGATATTTGTTGTGCGTACAGGAAACTGTATCGGAATTTGTGCAATGAGGCTTTCGAGTTCTTTTGTGGCTTGTTGCGGGGCTTTATTTAAGTAATTAAACAATATGGCTTGGGTGAATTTTAAATGAAGAGAATAGGTGTTTAAGTCGTATTTTTCGACCAAGGCTTTGGCTTTGTCTA
>CAMRBZ010000136.1 GCA_947040595.1 uncultured Enterovibrio sp.
ATAGCTCATTGCTTCTCTGGGGCTTTTCGTTCTGGGCCTCCCTGCCACTTTAAATCCCTTGGGTATCTCTCTTTTTTTTGATCTTAATTGGGCTTGCTTTCTTTTTCTTTTGACCCCGACGCATTGGTTGAGGACGTCCCTGTGTTTTTTGCATTAATGGTTTTTAATTGCCCAAGGTGTTTCGAGGTGTTTGAGTCAATCGGTTTTGCTCTTTCTTTTTCTTCTTCATAGCCCACAATGCTTTGGTAATATCGACGAATATTTTCTACATAACGAAGGGCTTCATAGCCTCTTGCATACCCGTAACGGGTGTTTTTGTTGTACTCGGTTTTGGTCAATAAAGGAAGTCGCTCTTTGACATCCGCCCATGCGTTAGGATCGGCTCCAAGAGATTCTGTGATGCGGCGTGCATCCATGAGATGACCTATCCCAATATTGTATGACGCGAGTGCAAACCATATCTTTTCGTGTTGATCAATGCTGTCTGGCATGCGGTTGAGCATGCGGCGCAAATAAATAGATCCGCCTTTGATGCTTTGCTCAGGATCGACCCTGTCAGTGACGCCCACCGATTTTGCCGTTGGCAAGGTCAACATCATCATGCCACGAACCCCTGTAGGAGAAACCGCATCCGGATCCCAATGTGACTCTTGATAGGCAAGCGCAGCAAGCAAGCGCCAGTCGAAATCATTGGCGTATTTTTTGAAAAGGGGTTCCCACGTAGGCAGTTTGCTGTTAATCGCGCGTAAAAATGCGCGTGTATCGAAGAAATCAAAACTGGTGACGTGACCAAAATATTTTTCTTCTAATGCAGCAAGTTCCCCGGTTTGAGTGACTTTTCCAAAAAACTCGATCAGCAAAGCGTAAAGGCTGTCATCTTGCTTTTTATTCATAAACCAAGCCACAGGTTCATTGCTTGAAAGAAGAATGGCTTCTGTGATTTCAGGATGAGTACGTTGTATCATCGAAATGTTGGCGGAGTCGGAAATAGTAAAATCAAGGGTCCCTTCGGCCACTTGTTTTAACAGATCATCATCATGGGTGTTTTCGACACTCTCCCAGACTAAAGAAGGATGTTTTTCTTGAATTTTAGCCAAGGTGAGGGCATGGCTTGAATTTGCGGCGACGGCGATGCGCGCGCCTTTTTTATTGAGCTCTTGCATGTTACGCGGGCGCCAGTGCCCGTTACGATAAACCAAATGCTGATCGACAAAATAATAAGCAGGACCGGGACGAAAGCGCTCAAGGAGATCTTTTCTGATGGTCACGCTGGCCGCAATAATATCAACATCACCTCGATTAAGAACTTGGAATAGACCAGAAAGGGTGTGGGTGGGTTGCATTTCTAATTGAACGCCAAGCTCTTGTGCAAATTGATGTGCAAGCTCATAGTCAAGGCCCGTTGGACCGTCTGGGCCTATGTAATAAGAAAGCTGATTGTTCAGAGTGCCGACACGCAGTACGCCGCGATCTCGGATTTTCTCTAGCTCGGTTCGGTTATCATACGTCCATTCACAACCCATAAGAACAAGCGCAAGAATGAGGCTTAAAAGTTGTTGATATATTGTTTTTATAGCTTTCTGGTTCAAAGCGCAGTGCTCTTTAGTTATCTGTTGAGTCTTTTATATCAAAGCCCAGTGATGAGGAAAAGAGAAGCTTAAATCATTTCAGATGAAAGAGGATAATAAAAAACTTCTATTTACGAGAGTGAAAAAGTAATGCAATCGGTTGCGTGAGCGGTTACTCCGCACAAACTTTTCACATATAATGCCGAATTAGACCTTTAAAATGATAGTCATCGGGCTTGAGTGATCCTTTTTTTGTGTTTTTTTGGAGGCGAAAGTCCCATATCATTTTAATTCACGTACCACCAAGATTAAGAGAAGCATGTACATGGAAATTTTGTCTGGCTCTTCCGCACTGTCCGAATTTCGGATAAAAAAATGGCGGCAAATTTTTAAGATAAAAAATCTTCCTGTTACGGAGATTGATGCCGAATATGTCCATTTTGTGGATATTAGAGCACCTCTTGCGAAAGAAGAACAACAAAAGCTGGATAATTTGCTTACTTATGGGCCGAGACGTTCTGAAATTGTGCGCTCTGGACGTCTTTTTTTGGTGACACCACGGCCTGGTACTCTTTCTCCTTGGTCTTCTAAAGCCACCGACATTGCGCATAATTGCGGTTTAACACAGATTAAACGCATTGAACGTGGGATCGCGTATTACCTCTCCTTCTCTTGTGCACTTTCTGAGTCTCAAGAGGCCGTTTTAAAGGCCTCCTTGCATGATCGCATGATGGAGGTGGTGTTCACGCACATGGAGGCGGCATCGGTTTTGTTTTCAAACGCCGCACCGGCCCCTGTTTCCTGCGTTGATATTCTCGGTTTAGGGCGCGAGGCCCTTGAAAAAGCAAATACCGCATTGGGTTTGGCTTTGGCTGAAGATGAGATTGATTATTTGCTTGAAAATTTCAAGAAATCTCAAAGAAATCCAAATGACATTGAATTGATGATGTTTGCTCAGGCTAATTCTGAGCATTGTCGTCATAAAATTTTCAATGCCGATTGGACCATTGACGGTGTAAAGCAGGATAAAAGCCTGTTTAAGATGATAAAAAATACGTTTGAAAAGACCCCTGAACATGTTCTTTCTGCTTATAAAGACAATTCTGCAGTGATGACAGGTTCGACCGTGGGGCGTTTTTTCCAAGACCCCGACTCACAGCAATATCAATATCATCAAGAAGCCGCGCACATTTTAATGAAAGTGGAAACCCACAATCACCCTACCGCGATTTCACCTTGGCAAGGTGCGGCCACAGGCTCAGGAGGGGAAATTCGTGATGAAGGGGCCACAGGAATTGGAGCAAAACCGAAAGCCGGTTTGGTGGGTTTTACCGTGTCTAATTTACGCCTCCCAGGATTTGAGCAACCTTGGGAAGCCGATTTTGGGAAACCGGATCGCATTGTCAGTGCGTTAGACATTATGTTGGAAGGTCCATTAGGTGGGGCGGCATTTAATAATGAATTTGGTCGTCCCAATCTTTTAGGGTATTTTCGAACTTACGAAGAAAAAGTGGACTCCCACAATGGTTACGAAGTGCGGGGTTACCATAAACCCATCATGATTGCGGGTGGATTAGGGAATATTCGAGAGCAAGATGTAGAAAAAAAAGAGATCCCTGTCGGCGCCAAATTGATTGTGCTGGGCGGCCCTGCTATGAACATCGGTTTGGGAGGGGGGGCGGCTTCTTCTATGGCCTCGGGTCAATCTGCAGAAGATCTTGATTTTGCCTCTGTTCAGCGAGAAAACCCAGAAATGGAACGCCGTTGTCAAGAAGTGATTGACCGTTGTTGGCAGCTGGGTGAGCGTAACCCCATCGTGTTTATTCACGATGTGGGGGCGGGCGGAATTTCAAATGCCCTGCCTGAGCTTGTCAACGATGCAGGGCGCGGTGGGCATTTTCAATTACGGGATGTGCCAAATGACGAACCCGGAATGAGCCCGCTTGAAATTTGGTGTAATGAATCACAAGAGCGTTATGTGCTCGCGATAGCGCCTGAAAATTTACCTCTTTTTGATGCCATTTGTCTGCGAGAGCGAGCGCCTTATGCGGTGGTCGGAGAGGCCACAAAAGCGCCTCATTTGATTTTGGATGATGCGCATTTTAAAAACACCCCCATTGATATGCCTTTGGATGTTTTGCTGGGTAAACCGCCGAAAATGCACCGTGATGTCCAGTCGAAAAAGGCCAAGGGAAAAGCCCTCGATTTTAGCGCGATCACATTAGAAGACGCTGCGCTTCGAATTTTGCGTTTACCCTGTGTTGCCGAGAAAACCTTTCTGATCACCATTGGCGATCGCTCTGTTACGGGGTTGGTTGCACGGGATCAAATGGTGGGGCCTTGGCAGGTGCCCGTGGCGAATTGCGCGGTGACGGCGGCAAGTTATGACACCTATTGTGGTGAGGCGATGTCCATGGGGGAGCGTACCCCGGTTGGACTGCTTGATTTTGCCGCCTCAGCACGGCTTGCGGTGGGCGAAGCTTTAACAAACCTGGCTTGTGCGGATGTTGGCGCGCTTAAAACCATTAAGTTGTCAGCAAATTGGATGTCTGCGGCGGGCCATCCTGGTGAAGATGCGGGTCTTTATGAGGCGGTGAAAGCCATCGGTGAGCATTTGTGCCCCGCGCTTGATTTGACCATTCCGGTTGGAAAAGACTCGATGTCGATGAAAACCCGCTGGTGCAAAGATGGAAAAATGCATGAAAACACCTCGCCTTTGTCTCTCATTATTACCGCTTTTGCTCGGGTGGACGACGTACGCAAAACCTGTACGCCAGAGCTTCGTACTGACACAGGAGAGAGCCTGTTACTTTTAGTGGACTTAGGGTGTGGTCAAAACCGTTTGGGCGCCACGGCCTTGGCACAGGTTTACCGTCAATTGGGGCAAATTCCGGCGGATGTAGACGCGCCTGAATTATTGAAAGGTTTTTTCAATGCGATGCAATGCCTTGTGCGTGAAGAAAAGCTTTTGGCTTACCATGATCGAGGCGACGGGGGCGTGTATGTGACCTTGGCGGAAATGGCCTTTGCTGGACGCGTTGGGCTTGAGGTTGACGTGCAAGCCCTTTATAGAGCAGAACAACCCCACGGCCCTTTTGGCGCTCTTTTTAATGAAGAGCTTGGCGCTGTATTGCAAGTGCGCTCTTTGGATCTTGATTTTGTTTTAAGGACCTTGGCGGCGCATGGGCTTGCGGATTGCTCTCATGTTTTAGGTACCCTGAATGATGAAGACAGGGTGCGAATTTGGAATGGGTCGGATTTATTATTGGATCAAGACCGCACAGAAATACGCGCAATTTGGGGAGAGACCACGTATCAAATGCAAGCGATGCGCGATAATCCAATGTGTGCGAAAGAAGAATTTGAGCTGAAAAAAGACAAAAACGATCCGGGACTTTCGACCCATTTAACCTTTGATATCAATCACGACATTTGTGCGCCTTACATTGGAAAAGGGGCGCGTCCTAAAATGGCCATTTTGCGTGAACAAGGGGTGAACTCACACCTTGAAATGGCGGCTGCATTTACTCGCGCGCATTTTGATGCGATAGACGTTCACATGAGTGATATTTTAAGTGGACGTGTTTCTTTA
Organism: uncultured Enterovibrio sp.; assembly: GCA_947040595.1. Taxonomy (GTDB): domain Bacteria; phylum Pseudomonadota; class Gammaproteobacteria; order Enterobacterales; family Vibrionaceae; genus Enterovibrio. Next base: position 5,161 of record CAMRBZ010000136.1, read on the forward strand.
AAAGATTTCAATGGCTTGGTTGCTTGTGGCGGTTTTTCATATGGAGACGTATTAGGGGCAGGAGAAGGTTGGGCCAAATCTATTTTATTGAATGATCACGCGCGTTTGGAGTTTGAGGGTTTTTTCAAGCGTCCCGATTCTTTTGCTTTGGGAGTCTGTAATGGCTGTCAAATGTTGTCTAATTTGCGTGAGCTTATTCCTGGCGCGTCACTTTGGCCCCGTTTTGTGCGCAATACATCGGAACGTTTCGAAGCGCGCGTGAGTTTGGTTGAAGTCCAAGAAAGCCCCTCTTTATTTTTAAAGGGCATGGCGGGCTCTTACATGCCCATTGCGGTCTCTCATGGTGAAGGGCGTATTGAAGTTTGTAATGCGGCACATTTGGCCGCATTAGAAAATTCAGGCACGGTGGCGCTGCGTTTTATCGATAACCATGCCAAAGTGACCGAAAGCTACCCTGCTAATCCAAATGGCTCGGTCAATGGGATCACGGGGATCACAACAAAAGAAGGGCGTGTGACCCTCATGATGCCTCACCCTGAGCGGGTTTTTCGCACGGTTTCAAATTCTTGGCATCCGGATCATTGGGGCGAAGACAGTCCGTGGATGCGTATGTTTCGAAATGCAAGAGTGAATCTGGGCTGACGCCTGAGAGAAACGCGAGCTCAAATGAAACGAATGTCCTCGCGTTTTTCTGGTATTCAAGATGAAAATGCATTTTTGGGCTTTATCGCTTTTTTATGAGGGAACACAGATGAAAAAAATTGAAGCTATTATCAAACCTTTTAAATTGGATGATGTACGTGAGGCCTTGGCTGAAGTGGGGATCACGGGCATGACTGTTTCTGAAGTGAAAGGGTTTGGACGTCAAAAAGGACACACTGAATTGTACCGTGGTGCTGAATACATGGTGGATTTTTTACCCAAGGTGAAGCTGGAAATCGTGGTCACAGATGAGGTGCTTGAGCAATGTGTGAACACCATCATTGAAACGGCACAAACGGGCAAAATAGGGGACGGGAAGATTTTTGTTTCTACGGTGGAGCGCGTCATTCGTATTCGAACGGGTGAAGAAGACGAAGAGGCGATTTAACCCTTTGATTTTGAATCCAGAGATAAAAAAACCGCCGTGGGGCGGTTTTTTTGTGTCACGCAAGGAAGATAGGAAAATCACTTTTTAATCGGGGCCGGTGTTGATAATTGAGCGGCTTCATTGATGACATGATAAATATAATTTTGCTCAACGGTGCCTTGGAAAAGCCAAGCTTGAGGGCCTGAAGCAAAAATAGCGACGTCTTCTGCTGAATGGGTTTCTGATTCTAAATTGATCAAGGCTTGTTGCACATAATTAACATCTGTGACGTCTTTTTCTTGGACATCGGTACGGGCTTCTTTGATGGCTCCTGGGCCATTGCCATAGGAGATCGTGGTGTATTTTTGATCTTTCGTGTCTTTATTAAATGTTCCCTTGCTCTTCGAAAGGCCCAAAATTGGATTTCCACGTTCGGCATACCCGTTCATGATCATGGTATGACCGTGATCTGCCGTGACAATGATGAGGGTGTCTTTGGGATCGGTATTTTGCATGGCGATGCGAATGGCATTATCAAAAGCCAGTGTGTCTTCGAGGGCGCGGGCGGCGTTTCCATCATGGTGGGCATGATCGATACGGCCTGATTCAATCATTAAGACATAACCTTCATCGTCCGTCTTTAAGATTTCGAGGGCTTTTTGCGTCATTTCAGACAATGACGGCTCTTTATTCTGTATTTTACGTTCGCTTTCATACTGCATATGGCTTGGTTCAAAGAGGCCTAAAACACGGGTGTCTTTATTGACCACTAATTTAGAAAATCCTTCTGAATCATAAATTAATTCCCCTTTACTGTAGCGCTTTTGCCATTCTTGGAGCAAATCACGATTGTCTGTGCGTTTTCCGCTGATTTCAGGGTATTCAGGATCTTTTACATTGTTCGGTAAAAATTCTTGGCGACCGCCGCCAAAGGCGACTTTAAAGCCATCTCCGCTATCAAACTCGATAAACTGAGCGGCGATGTCTTTGCATCCTGCTGTTTTGGCTTCTTTTGGTAAGAGGCTTTCATTTTCCCAATCCCTATCAGGACTGTGTGCATAGGCTGTAGAGGGTGTGGCATGCGTGAGGCGCGCGGTGCTGATAAGGCCCAATGCTTTACCTTGTTTCCCGGCTGACGTGAAGAAATTTTCAAGCTCATTTCCTTTCACACTGCTGCAATCGCCTCGACGTACGTTTTGATTGATATTGATAACACCCGACTTGGTTTTTACGCCTGTCAGCATGGCGGTGGCTGTGCCTGCGGAGTCGGGGGTTTGCATGTCTGTATTGTATGTTTTAGATAAGGCAACGTGGGGCAATGTATCCATGGCAAGGCGGTGCTCTTCACCCGATTTTTTTTCTGTTTGTCCTGCGAAAATGCGCGCTGCTGTTATGGTTCCGATGCTCATCCCATCCCCAATAAAAAGAATGACATTCTTTGCTTTTCCGTTGATGGGCTGATTTTTTTTTGCATGTTCTAGGGCCGTTTTGGCATCTTTATACCAAACATCATTTTCTTGAGGTGTGGAGGCTATGGCCGATGTGGCCATTAAACTTGAAACGACGAGAGAAAGCCTAAAAGATTTTTTCATCTTATTTTCCAAAAGGTTGTTTTAATTCACGCCCTAAATTTTCGCATTTATCCGATGACAATTAGATGACGTTTTCATGAAAAAGAAAAGATAAATAAAAAGACGTCTGAAATGAGAAAGTAAAAGAGCCTGTTCAGGCATTGCGTTTTATTTTAAATAAACATGAAAAAGATAAAATCACGCATTTTTATATGTGAGTCAAAATCCAACTTTACTTTGTATATTTTTGAGTAAAAAGAATTGAGGAAAAACATATTAAAATTGAATATAAATGTGTGTTTGCTTCCTTTTTTTTCCTCTTTTTATTCATTTTTAGGTGATTATTGTTTTTAAATATGCCGGATAATGATAACGCGCTGTGATAAAGAATCTTTATTGTGAATGTGCTTTATTTTTATTTCTTAATATGGTTATATCTAAAGCGCGTTATTTAACACTTATTGCGATTGTTTAGATTGAAGCTTTGGATTTATGTTGAACTGTTACGCTGAGGTGGTTCTTTTCATTTATTTATTCAATATTTCTATCTTTTATCCGGTGTTAATTTTTGTAATAGATCGATTTTGTATCAGAATAAATAATCACAAAAATCGATATTTAAATTATTATTTTTTTATCCTTAAATTCAGCATTTCGATGAATTATTTTGGGAATAAGGGGCATTTTTGTGTTAATTCGAGAGTATGAACATTCAGATTTAGAGTCCGTCTTATCTTCTTGGGAAACTGCAATGCGCTTTGCCGACCCATCAATAACGGATGAAATGATCTTTCAAGAAAAAAGCAATGTTGCAGAGCTTTATATTCCTCATACAGAAACTTGGCTGGCTGTCGATGAAGGCTTGGTGATTGGATTCATCGCCCTGATTGGACATGAAGTGGAGGCCATGTTTTTACATCCTGATTATTCAGATAAAAATGTGGTACGTGCCTTGATGGAAAGAGCAAAAAAAGCACATGGAGAGCTGGATGTTTTCATTGAAAAAAACAACGAATTAGACCGCGATTTCTACATTGAAAATGGGTTTGATTTTTGTGAAGACACCCAAACTGAAGATGAAGAATCTCCGCTTCTCCACTTAAAGCTTGAAAGCCATCAGACCTCTTTGATTCCCGCCTCTGAGAGGAGTGAAAATAAAAAACCTTCTCATTTCTTCGAGATGCCGAAATATTTTTTCAACTCGATTTCGGAAAAAATGAGCGAATTTTCTCGGAATCTAGGTGTGGTTTTGGTTATTCGATAAAACGCAGAAATAAAAAAAGCGAGATAACCCAAGACAAAAAAAGAGCAGCAGGGATGAATTAAATAAGATGTGAAGCCTAACTTTGTGATTTTGTAGTTTATTTTATTTTTTTAATGGCTCTTTTTTAATCTAATGATCATGTGAATGCGTCGGTTTTATAAGGTGTATTTTCTTGTATGTTAAAAGTGATTTTGCGCTATATCGTTGTTTTTTATCGTGAACTCCTAAAGCGTTTTTAAATAACCACAAGGCTTTAATCCGAACGTATTTTTGACGCGATTTGAGCCACTGATAACAGATTGATAACCACAAGATTACGAAGTAGAAAGAACATAAGTCACCTTCTTGAAGCAAAGACAATGAATGTAACATTCTGACCTTTGTTAATATGTGACAACGTGAGGTGTTTTATGTTGTTAATTTTCGGCTCAATGCAGAAGCGCTCATTAAAAATGCCTCTGCGATGTCTTGCATTTTTTG
>CAMRBZ010000137.1 GCA_947040595.1 uncultured Enterovibrio sp.
TCAGGCCAATCACATCGTCTCTCTGTGCTCAGGCCTTCACTCGTTTCTCGCAGGTGCGCATCTTCAAGTGTCTTGGGTATAGAGCTGCTTATATCTCATTTTTGATTAATACGGTTCTTCTTTTTACTCGTAAAATTCAAAGCGAAAATAAAGGAGAATCTAATGAGAATCATGTTATTTTGTTTTTTTATGATGTTTGGCTTATTGGGCTGCTCTCATGTCGGCAGTTCACAATATGTAGAGAGTAAAAATTGGGCGGGCTTGGCTCAATATGATCTTGAAGCGGGTCAACAGCCACGTACTCTTGAAGATCTTAAAGCATTAGGTGCTGTGACTGAAGCGGATCAAAAAAAATACTTAATGAGTTATAACGAGTATTTAAAGACATTTTGTGAACCTAAAAACGGATACAAACAAGCGCTATTAGGAAAGCCGAAAAATTATGCTTGTATTAATGACACTCCAACCGGGCAAGCTTATGAAAATAATTGGGACTTGGTTGAAAGTCGTGATGATTAATACCCGTTTCAGTAAATATGTGATCTTTTTTGCTTGTGAAAATCACTGATAACATCCTTATCCCCGTCGCCTTTGAAACTGCGGGGGATTGGCTGCTCTCGCTCTCGCCAATCACATAATAGATCTATCCTCAGGGCCTTCACTCGTTTGCCGCAGGTGCGCATTTTTAAGTGTCTTCGGGATAACGAGTTAATGGAATTGCTATCATCTCAAAAAGCGCTGAGTTTCTGTTTATTTATTGAAATAAAAAAGCCCTATTAAAAGGGGCTTTTTTTATTTTAAGAAATGACAAATATCCCCGTCGCCTTTGACGCTGCATAGCTGTTGACTGCGCTCTCAAAGCCAAGAACTATGCTCAGGGGCTTTTCGTTCTTGCCGCCGACCTGTAACTTCCAATAGCTTGGGTATAGATTAATTATTGGAATGAAGCGCAATGTTCAGCTCTACCGCTGATTTATTCGTAAGGCATTCAATCTTTCCTGTGATTGAATTTCGTCTAAAAAGTAAATCTGCTTTTCCAGCTAAATCACGGGCTTTTATTGTTTGAATTTCATTTCCAGTGGCATCCAAGAGGGTGACTTTTGTGCCCGCTGTGACATACAAACCGGATTCAATGGTACATCGGTCGCCCAGAGGGAAGCCAAGACCTGCGTTTGCACCAAGAAGGCTGTTTTCACCAACAGAGACTCTGATTTGACCGCCACCGCTGAGGGTGCCCATGATGGAGGCGCCGCCGCCGATATCGCTTCCCGCTCCGACCATAACGCCTGCGGAAATACGCCCTTCAACCATGCTGACACTGTCTGTTCCTGCATTAAAATTAATAAAGCCTTCATGCATGACTGTGGTGCCTTTTCCGACATAGGCCCCTAAGCGCACTCTTGCTGTGTCAGCAATGCGTATACCTGAGGGGACGATGTAATCGACCATTTGAGGGAATTTATCGACGCAGTTGACGCTAAGGTGTTCTCCTTTTAATCGGGCTTGCATTTGTCTGTCTGGGAGTTCGTTCAGATCAATCGGCCCTTGATTGGTCCAAGCCAGGTTTTCTAGAACGCTGAATATCCCATCGAGTTCTGTGCCGTGAGGTTTAATTAAACGATGTGAAATCAATTGAAGTTTTAAAAATGCTTCTGGAATGCTCTTCGGTTTCTCATCGGTTGACAAAATAACCAAAACCAAGGGTTGAGATGTATTTTGTGCCTCTTTTGCAAAATGGGCGGCGTCTTTTTCTTGGGCATTGGAAAAGGCAGAAGAAAGGATTTGACATTGTGAAGAGTCGATATCAAAAAACTGATTCTTTTCTTCATAGTCAACGATTTTAGAAAGAGCGCCAAGCAGTTCATGTGAAGGATGAAGGATGGGGTGAGGAAAATAGGCTTCAATTATTTTTCCATTTTTGTTTTTTGTTACGCAGCCAAAGGCCAGAGCAAAACAGGTCATGATGCAAGGTTCTCCTGAACGTATTTTAAGAAGAAGGGGATCCCCCTCTTCATCAGTAACTGATCATTTTTGTGGGTCAAAATCTTTCATTTTCTTGTTGAACATTTTGCCGTTAGCTCAAGGAGCTTCTGGAATTCAGGCTTTAAACTGAATGATTGTTCTTGTGCAATGTTCTGAACGAGCCTAGCCAACACCCATGCAGCTTTAAAGGTGAGGGGATAGCTATGTATCGTATTTTCTTATCATTTTGGTGTCATAACAAGCTTCTTTCGGTGTCGCGCATTTTGTCAATTGCCTAAAGCAATGCGGCGCCTTTTTTGAGCGGGATCTTTTTTGTCGTCCTCTTTGATTTGACAGGGATTAGACACCGAGCTGAAAGGCTTTATGAGTATGCATCAAGTGGATATCAAAGAAAATGATATATTATCCTCATCCCTGTCACTGTTTGTCTTTCTTGCTTTTTAAAATCACCGATATACCCGTCACCTTTGAAACTGCCTGGGTGTTGGCTGCTCTCGCTCAGGGCAATCACACAGTAGATCTATGCTCAGGGCCTTTACTCGTTTGTCGCAGGCGCGCATCTTTAAGTGTCTTGGGTATAACATCGTTAGGTATTTCTTAATGAAAATAAGACGTTATCAAAAATCAGCCTTGTTCTGCGTGATTTTTTAGCGTACTTTCTGGTTAAGGATTTAATGGCATTGGTCTTCTTTGGATTTCTTCTGTCTTGCTTGAAGGCGATTGATTTTTATAATCTTTAGAGGCGCTCTTTTTGTGTGAGTGAAAAAACGAGCCAGATGAAAGAATCAATATGTTCATGAAGGAAGGGGCATTTGATTTGGCCCCCGGTGAACAAATAAAATTTGTTTGGGGGCGGCTTGCTCTTTTTTCTATGCAGCTTTTTCTTCGTTTGCAGAAGAAATTAGTTCTTCATTTTCTTCTGTGTCTTCTTGGATTTTATTTGTATTTTTAGACGTTACTTTACGTTTTGTTCCGAGGGCGCAAAGGACCTCTTCACGGTTTTGTGCAAGGAAAAAGGACAATGCTTCGCATTGTGTTTCATCCGTTATTATGTCACTTTTGGCGAGCAACTCGAACAGTTCATCTGCCATGTCGAGCATTTTATCGTAAGCATCTGCATCCGTTTTCGAAGTAAAAGTCATCTTTTCTTCTCCGTTGCGTTCAACCACATATTGAATGATTACGCTCATGGTTAACCTCTCTAGATATAATTGCTGTGTATTTATACAGTAATATACAAAGATTGTCTAATGCCCTGTTGTATTTGTTGAGATTTTAAAAAGTAAAAATCGGTAATGAACTCAATATTTGAAAATATTGAAATCGATTCCGATATATTAAAAAAGAAGAAGCCCGTATTATAGACCTCTGTTTTCTTGACTAAAGATATGCTTTTATGCGTCGATCTCTTCATCTCCTTCCTACGCCCATTGCCGCCTTAGCCCTTGCGATTGCGAGTCTCGGTTGGGCTTGGGAAAATCTTGGTATTTTTGATGGTTTAGCGCAAGCGTTCGGCGCTGTTTTAGGTGCTTTTCTGCTGTTTTTAATTGCGCTTAAATTTATTACGAACCCCAAAAGCCTTTGGTCAGATCTTCAACATCCTGTGGTGGGCAGTGTGGTGCCTACTTTTGCGATGGGGCTGATGATTGTCTCTCATTCATTGGGGCAACTTGATTCTTTTGCGGGTGATGCATTGTGGCTTTTTGCATTGGTGTTGCACTTTGGCTTTTTAATTTCTTTTGTTTATTACCGCGCTCAAAATTTTTCTCTTTCTCATATGGTCCCCAGCTGGTTTGTACCGCCTGTCGGTTTGATTGTCGCGGATGTGTCTTTTTCTGGAAACGAAGCGTTACGCCCTCTTGCTGAAATCATCTTGGTGTTTGGCTTGACCGTCTGCGCTGTTTTGTTGCCTTTGATGCTGTATCGCCTCATTTTTTGTGAAGAAGTGCCCGATGTTGCAAAGCCGACCATTGCTATTTTGGCCGCCCCTGCGAGTTTATCTTTGGCGGGGTATTTAACTGTGATGGAAAGTCCTTCGCCTCTCATTGTGGCTATTTTGTTGGGGATCGCGGTTTTGATGACCAGTGTGATTTATGTTTCTTTTCTTCATTTAATGCGTTTGCCTTTTTCACCGGCTTACGCGGCTTTTACCTTTCCGATGGTGATTGGGGCAAGCGCCTTGTTTAAAACAGCAGAATGGATGGTTTCGATAGGCATTCCTTCGCATTATGTGGCGCAATTGACCTTTTTGGCGAATGTGGAATTGATTGTATCAACGCTTGTCGTGATATATGTTTCGATACACTTTCGCCGTTTTATTTCTTTGGAGTGGAGCAAGCCTTCTTTATAAGTAAGAGGATGTTTTTTTTGGAGGAGGGCTTTCGTTTTCAGTGCCTCTTCTTCCGTTCGTTTAATGTGAGATATCCCTGTCGCCCTTGCAGCCAACATCCACGCCGTTTTAAAGGCGACGGGTATAACTACGGAATGGAATGGAAGGGTATTATTTGGGGTATGGGGCGTTTAATGTTTTTTGTGTGCATCAATATTAAGCGTCAAAAATTGCACTCTGCTTTTCATTCCGCCACAATCACGCATTCTCTTTTTTCTTGAGCTTTTTCTTATGCTTACTTTGTACCATTCAAACCAGCTTGATTTGCTTTCAAACTTGTTGCTTGCTCTTATGCAACAAAACAACATGGCCAATCCTTTTCAAAAAGAACTCATTTTGGTGCAAAGCCCAGGAATGGCGCAGTGGTTAAAATTAGAGATGGCAAAATCCCAAGGCATTGTTGCAAATGTTGATTTTCCTTTGCCTGCCACCTTTATTTGGGAGATGTTTACCCGCGTTTTACCGCATGTGCCGCAACGCAGTTTTTTTAATAAAGAGTCCATGAGCTGGAAGCTGATGAAGGTTTTGCCTGGTTTGCTTGATGATCCTGATTTTGAAGAACTTAAACGTTACCTTTCCGAAGACATTGACAGCCAAAAACACTACCAATTGGCTGAAAAAATAGCCGATATTTATGATCAATATTTAGTGTATCGACCTCAGTGGATCAAAGCTTGGGAAAATGAACGCCCCGTATTCGAGCTTGAAAATGAAAGCGCATGGCAACCTAAACTTTGGCGAGCTCTGTATGATTACACCCTTTCTCTCGGTCAATCTCCTTTTCATCGCGCCAATTTATATGATGAGTTCATTGACACCTTGCGCAGTCACAAGCAAAAACCCAAAGGCCTTGAAGGGATAGACCGTATTTTTATTTTCGGTATTTCAGCGCTTCCTCCGCGTTATCTTCATGCTTTGAAAGCCTTGGGAGATCACATCGAAATCCATTATTTGTCGATGAATCCATGCCGTTATTTTTGGGGGGATATTCGAGATAAACGCGTTCTTGCAATGGGCGTGGCCGCTCAGAACGAACGCGCACGTCTTGAGAGCGCGCCTGACGAAAAAACGCCTCTTTTATCTTTTCTGAGTGCAGAAGAAGAGAAAGCGCAGGTGGGGAACAGTCTTTTGGCTTCATTGGGTAAATTAGGACGTGATAATTTATTGTTGCTGTCTGAGCTTCAGTGTCCCGAGGTCGATCAGGGTTTTGTGGATATTCCAAGAGATTCTCTTTTACATCATATTCAAGCGGACATTCTTGATTTAATTGAACCGGGTGACATCGAGGAGACCCAAAGCAGCCACAGTAAGCGCGACATTGAACAAGATGATCGTTCCATTGTGATTGAAGTGTGTCACAGCCCGATGCGTGAAGTGGAAGTGCTTCACGATAGATTGCTTGAAATGTTCGAATGCTCTCCTTCAATGACCCCGCGCGATATCATCGTGATGGTGGCTGACATCAATGTATACAGTCCCGCTATTGCGGCTGTTTTTGGGCATGCTTCGGGTGAGCGTTATATTCCTTTTTCTATTTCAGATCGAAGCGCAACCCAAGAAAGTCCTATTTTGAGCACTTTTTTGCGCTTATTGAGTTTGAGTGATCAAAGGTGCAGCGCGGCACAATTGTTAGAAATTCTTGAAGTTCCCTCTGTGTTACGGCGTTTTGATCTGGATGAGAAAGCCTTTGAAAAGATAAAATTTTGGGTTGAAGAGGCGGGGATCCGTTGGGGCTTAAACGAAAAAACAGGGGCGCATTTTTCCTTGCCTCATCAAGATCAAAATACCTGGTTGTTTGGTTTAAAGCGTATTTTGTTGGGGTATGCGATGCCCAGTGAGGTGGGTCTTTATGATGAGATCCTTTCTTATGATGAGGTTCAAGGCTTAGAGGCCAATGTTGCTGGAAAATTGGTTGAATTTTTTCGTGTTGTGAGCGAAGCCCAAAACACCGTGATGACCCCGAAAAAAGGGGAGGCGTGGGCTGTTATTTTGGTGGGTTTGTTTGATTCTTTTTTTGCTTTAGATACAGAAGAGGAGCAAGCAGGTCAGCTTTTAAAGCATCAACTTGAAAACTGGTTAACCCAGCTTCGGGACGCTGCATTTTTTGATGATCTTTCTCTGTGTATTGTGAGAGATTATTTAAAAGAAAAGCTGGGAGGGGCGCGAATGAGTCAGCGTTTTTTGTCAGGTCGCGTGAATTTTTGTACCTTGATGCCCATGCGTTCGATTCCTTTTGATCTGGTGTGTTTGCTTGGAATGAATGACGGTGACTATCCGCGCTCCATTGCGCCTGTGGGCTTTGATCTCATGGTAGGGCGAAGCCTTCCGGGGGATCGCTCTCGCCGTGAAGACGACCGCTATTTGTTTCTTGAAGCCCTTCAATCGGCCCAGTCACGTTTTTATATCAGTTATGTTGGACGTGCTGTGCAAGATAATTCAATCAAAGTTCCTTCTGTTTTGGTGACTGAGCTTCTTGAATATTGCAGACAAGGTTACTGCATTAAAGGGGATCAGGATTTATTAGAAGAAGACTCAGGCAAGCGGATCCTTTCTTTATTAACCCACCAGAATCCCTTGGTACCTTTTAGCCCTAAAAACTTTGAAGGAAAAAGGAAAAGCTATAATTCACAATGGCTTGCAGCAGCAAAAGGAGAACAAGAAGAGGTCTCTCCTCTCCTGCTTTTAACCTTAAAAAACGACGTGCTTTTTGATAAGAGCTTGATTGAACTTGCTGATTTACAGCGTTTTTGGCGCTTGCCTGTTCAATACTTTTTTAACCGTCGTTTGAGTGTGTTTTTCGATGCACCGAAAGGGGCGATGGCCGACACGGAGGCTTTTTCTCTCAATCATCTTCAGCGTTATCAGGTGCGTGATGCATTTTTATCGCACTTGATAAAAGAAGGCGATTCTCCTGAGGCTTTATCTGTTTTTTATCAGCGTCAAAAGGCCTCTGGCGCCTTGCCGATAGATCATTTTGGCACCCTTGTTTTGGAGACCGAGCAAGCGGGCATTTTATCTCAATATCAGGCCCTTTCTCCTTTTCTTGATGGGCCTAAAGATCCTTTGGAAGTGAATTTACGGGTCCCAACATGCAGCGGAGAGGTCGTGCTTCAAGGTTGGCTTGCTGGGCGTTATAAGCAAGGCCGTATCTTGTATCGAAGCGGTAAAATTCGCGCTGAAGACCGCCTGAGTGCTTGGATTGATCATCTTTGCTTATGTGCTTGTGGAGAGTTGAGTGATACGCATTATTTTTCATTAGATGAACACTGTATTTATGAAAACATCAATCAAAATGAAGCCTTAGATCAATTACGTCTTTATATTGAAATCTATTTAAGTGGAATGGACATTCCTTGCCCTTATTTACCGAAAACGGCTTTAGCTGGCCTTGAAGCTTGCTTGGACAAAAAAAGACAATGGCAGGAGGATGAGGCTACATTGGAAAAAGCAAAAGGAAAAATGCGAACGGCCTTTGAAGGGGCTTTTGGATCTTTAGCCGAAGGGGATAATCCTTACGTAGCCCGAGTTTGGTCAAAGGCAGAGCCTTCTTTGCTGGACAATATTCATTCTTTAGCAAAGACGGTGTTATTGCCCGCCTTGATGGCGGCGAAAAACGAATAGCTTGATTTTTTTATCCCCTCTTTTTCTTACGTGAAATGGGGTCATGGTGGGGATGTCAGAAAAGAAAGATACCCGTCGCCTTTGATCTTGTGTGGGTGTTGGCTTCGCTCGTTCAGCCCAATCACATAGTGAATCTATGCTCAGGGGTTTCACTCATTTGCCGCCTACGCGCATCTTCAAGTGTCTTGGGTATAAAAGGAAAAAAACACCCACTCATTTATCGAGTGGGTGTAAGCGAGGGACACGCTGAACGCCATATTGAAATTAAATTCTTTTTTCATTTATTTTATTCCTTATTTCGAACCTCACTTCGATTATTAAAATCGGGTGTTGAAATTAAAACTGAAAGGCGCCTTTTTCATGTGCCGTAGCGTTCAAATAGTATTTAATGGAGCGTGTTTTGTATGGCAGACTAGGCAAGAGTATTCTTCTTCTCATGTGCGAAATGACGTTTTTTTATTGAATAAAAGGATATTTAATCACGGGGTTCAGCTTGTTTATACCCGTCGCCTTTGAAACTGCGTGGCTCTTGGCTGCTCTCGCTCAGGCCAATCACATCGTCCATCTATGCAGAGGGCCTGCACTTGTTTTCCGTTGGCGCGCATCTTCAATGACTGTGGGTATATTCCATTGTTTTTCCTTATTTCCTCAAAGGATGAACCCGCATTATATTTCATTTTATTTCTCATGAAATTATTTTTCATTTAAGAGATCCTATAAAAGTATTTTTGCACTGAGGTCTTTTTTATATTTATATTTATATTTATATTTATATTTATATTTATATTTATATTTATATTTTAATGTGCGAAATTCCAGACAAATTACAAGCTATGTTGCCTATTTGTTGTTTTTTCAGTTTGTCTTTCTCTCAGGGAACTTTTTATATGAAATTATCAGCGATCGCAAAAAGCTATCATGAATCAAGAAATAAAGACGTTAAAGAGGAGTCAAGCCAGGAGATCTTAGTAAAAGGTTCCGCTTATTCCGCGTATCAATTAAATAAGCCCGATCTTGCCTTAAAAATCATCGCAGCTAAAAACGTACGGGATGGCGATATTCGTAAGGATGCAGGTCTTTGTACAAAACGCCATTATCGACTGAAGGAGCAATTTAGATTGGGTTGGGCTAAAGAAATAAAGGCTGAGAACGCTGTGATTCAGGATCCTGGTGCGCCATCTACACCTGTTTTCGATAGGGCAAGCTATCCTTTTTTAAATGCAGTGCAAAGGGGCGGGCCTTCAGAAATAAACAGTGCTCAACCTCCGGGCGGGCCAGGTCCGGGGGAGGCTGATGCGCCTGAACAGCCTCCGGAATCGCTTGAGAACCCGCCTCATAACCAGAATCCTCATACTGTGGTTGCACCTGAGCCAACTCCGCCTCGGCCTCCGCCTCCGTCTCCGTCTTCGCGTGCGCCTTCGCCTTCTGGGTGCCGAGCCGGCTTGAATTTCGGAGGGGACCCTAAAACTGCAGAGGCGTCTCCCCCCTCAAGTCCTGTCTTTAAGCAAAAAAATGCTGCTGCATCTGACTCGTCGGGAGAAG
>CAMRBZ010000138.1 GCA_947040595.1 uncultured Enterovibrio sp.
CGTCCGCTCCGCCAAACAACAAAGCCTCGTCAGAAATGACGAGGCTTTTTTGCGTTTTATTATTTTTCATTTAAGGTATGACTTTGAATTCATAAGTGTATTTTTTTATTATAAACAAAAATGCTTAATTATTTATTATAAATAAATAAATAAAGCCACTCTGATTATTAAAAAAAATGCTTTATTATGCACGATTGAAGCTTGGTATTTTCTATTTCAAATGTATTAATAATACGAGGACTTGATATGATATCTGCACCCCAGAGTGAATCCTTGCGGGAGAATATTTTTTCGCAGGATCAGACTCCTGTTGAAAAGCCTGAATCGAAAAATATTTTTGGGCGAATGATACAAAAAATTTCAAATACATGTTCTAAACCTGAAAGTGATATTATCGTGGGAATGGCGGTTACAACGCTTGTAGGGTTATCTGGTGCTGCTTTAAGTATTGCTGGAGTGGCTCTAGCTGCGCCTTTGATGCTAATTGTTGGTGGAGGTCTTGCACTCGTTGGGACGGTTGGTTTGGTAGTTTGTGCGATAAGGCATTATAAACAGAATAAACCTGAATCAGTACCCTCAAATCAGAGTGTCTTAAAACCGCAAAATAAAACATCTTCAATAAGAAAAGACGAAACATCTGATTCAGTTGAACCTATTCCTGATCTGAGAAAAAATGACGTATCTCCTTCTTCAAATACAGAAAATGACAAATCTTTTGTTTCAGACTTCTGTAGTGACTTAAGCTCACTTGAATTCGCCATTAATCATTTCCAGAGTAGGCCTGCTACAGGCCTTTTAAAAAAAGAATATGCTGAGTCTTTTCAGTTTATAAAAAGAGCATATGAAAGATTTGAAAGTCAGTGGAATATCAATTCTGATCGTTTTTTAAAGAGAGACGATGGTGAAGAGAAATTATCTATTCACTTGGAATGCAATAAGAGTCCAAATGAAGGAGAAAAAGAGCAGTATTTAAACGCGATAATTGAAAACTTACAGAAAATCCAGGCGCACTTATTAAGTCAAAAAGTAAATCAGAAGTTTCAATCTGAGTGCGAGGCAATAGAAAAATTTTTCTTATCATTAAATGCCCTGAATGAAACAAGGCTTTAATCATAGAATATACCCAACACACTCGTTTGTCGCCTACACGCATCTTCAAGTGTCTTGGGTAGAAGTATTATCTCATCGAAATTATATTATCGGTATTTTTTATTTAAGGCGGCAAGTATTGCAATTGTTTCTACGTCTGCTTTTCCGTTGAAATCACTTTGTCTGAAGTGAAGCTGAAGTGATTGTATTAAATTTTTAAATCCAGTGTCTGTGTTTGCTGTGTCAGTATTGTAACCATACGTTTTTAACATGGAGATGATTGTTTTTTTGTCTGGCAGATTATTTTTGTATATTTTTACGAATTCATTTTTTGTGTTTTCATCGTACCAAGCTCCAATTCCTTTATCATAAAGTTTTTTCCAAGGGAAGCGAGGGCCTGGATCGGTTTTTCTTCCTGGCGCAATGTCACTGTGTCCGATGACATTGATTGGCGTGACATCAGGATAGCGAGATAATAATGATGTTACGAGTGAAATAACGGCATCGATTTGTGAGTCTTGGAATGGAGGGAAGGTGAATTTTCCGTCGTGAAATGAAGCTTCATTGACGATTTCAATGCCGATGGATGTGTCATTGATATTACTTCTATTATCCCATGCACTGACCCCTGCGTGCCATGCGCGGTCTTGCTCATCGACGAGGTTAAATATGCGCATGTCATTAAAGCCAGCGTTAAGATATGTTTTGTCTGTTATATCAGGAATCAAATAATGAGAGCTTACATTCATACCCGTTAAGGCACTGATGGAATCGGCAAAATTTCCTGCCGTATAGTGAAGAACAATAAATCGGACTCTTTTATTAAATGCTTTTGCTCGATATGATTTGGGATCAATATTCATCACTTTGCATCCTGTTTTTTGTTTGGGTTGCATATTAAATGCATAAATTTAATATGAGGGAAAGAAATTTAAAACATAAAAAATATGTTTTAGCCCTTCCTCCTTATCATCCATAAAAGATCTTCAAAATGCAATAAGATTATTTGATAATACAATGATTTTTATTATCAAATTGACTAATTGTGAAAATAAGTGAAAAGTATTTTTATTGGTGGAATTCTTTAATTCACCAACTCGATATTGTTTAATAGAAAGCAAATTATTTAATTTTTATTATATAAATTTATTTTTGATAGAAAAATAGACCGCCCCTACTAAACATATTCCAGCCTATAAATAGTCGGGTTTTAATGCTTCTTTCATATATACCCAAGACACTTGAAGTTGCGTGTAGGCTGCAAGTGAGTGACGCTCCTGAACATAGATGGACTCTCTGATTGGCCTGAGCGAGAGCGGCCAGTTTCAAAGGCGACGGGTATACAAAACACGCCCCATTAACGCGGACTTGAACGTAACGCTATGTGAAAAATGTGCCTTTCTATTTTAATTTCAACAACAAATTTTAAAAAAGTGAGGCGAGGTTCGGAATGACGGTTCTAACAAACGCAATGGCGCGATGGGACTCTTGATTTAAAATGAAATGCAGGGCAACATGTTCTGGATTTTAACAATGTGGGTTAAATGATGGATTATGAATAAAGATGAGCTTATTTATTTATCTGGATACTCTGAAACGGTGAGAGAGAAAGTGCAGACGTTAATTAAAGATGAAAATCTGGGACGGTATTTATTGAGAAAATATCCAAAACCGCATCAGATTATAACTGAAAAAGCCCTGTATAAATTTGTTATTGATCTTCAAAGAACCTTTATTAAAAAATCGCCCCCATTAAGCAAGGTTATTTATGATAAAAAGATCCACCCAGTTCATCACGCACTTGGATTGCATACGTTTATTTCGCGTGTTCAAGGTAATAAATTAAAAGCAAAGAATGAAATTAGAATTGCACAGGTTTTTCAAAAAGCCCCTTTAGAATTTATGAAAATGATCGTTGTTCATGAATTAGCGCATTTAAAAGAAAAAGATCACAACAAATCTTTTTATCAACTTTGTTGTTACATGGAGCCTGATTATCATTATTTGGAACTTGATATGCGTTTGTATCTTACGTATTTAGAACGTTTTGGTTCTTTGTACCCCTCGTCTTTGAAGATGCCGATTTGCCGCTCACCAAGCCCAATCACATAGTCTGTCTATGCTCATGGGCTTCGCTCACTGACTGTCGGCTGTATCTTTATACCCGTCGCCTTTGAAACTGCGTGGATGTTGGCAGCTCTCGCTCAGATCAATCACATAGTCGTTCTATGCTCAGGGTCTTCATTCGTCTGCCGCCGCGCATCTTCAAGTGCTTTGGGTATAAGTGCCTTGGGTATTGCCTGCTAGACTGCCGTTTTTATTCCGCCAAGCTCGGCTAAGAGTAAAGGAAGAAAGCTTTCAAATTCACCGCACATTAAAGAAAAATCGGCATCAATACGTTGAGCAATATCTTCTTTTTCAATGTCTGCGTTTTGATCTTGTAATTCATCGGCAAATTTAAGGCGTTTGATTGAAAGATCTTCACAAAGAATAAAATCAATGCGTTCATCCCAGTTTAAGGCCAGTTTGGTCGCGACTTTTCCTGCATCTTTGATATGAAAAATAATTTCATCGCTTGATAAATTTTGTTGTTTACAGCGGATAAGGCCGCCGTCTTCATACAGGGATTTCAGCTCTGCTTCATCGCCGATGGTCAAATATTTTGGTGGGGCATTGTTTCGCACCCAAAGTGTCATGCAGGCTTCTGGATCCTTGTTGGTTTCCACTGGCACAACAGGCAAGCTACCCAGGGATTTTCGAAGAAGAGCGAGGAGTTCTTCTGCTTTTTTTGCGGTGCCTGCGTCCACCAAAATCAGACCGGATTTCGGCATGATGAGGGCGTAAGTTTGGTTGTGTCGGCTAAAGGCGCGGGGCAGAAGATTCAGCACCACATCGTCTCTCATATTCTCTTTTTCTTTTTTCTTTACTGGGTGCCCTTGGGCTATTTCTAAGGCTTCGATTTTTGCGTTTACCGCATCTTTTATGACGGAGGCGGGAAGCATTTTTTCTTCTTTATGCGCGCAAATTAAAATATTTGCCCCGCTGACGTGGGTCATCATATCGCCATGTTTTCCCAAGGGGGCACCCCAGCCAAATTTCTGGATTTCTTGGCTTTTACAAGGTGAAAATGGAAATTCACTTAGCTGTTTCTCTATATGATCTGCGCTGAGATCAATATCACGCGTAAGGCGGTAGATAAAAAGATTTTTAAACCAAATCATGGCAAGGCGTTATCCATCGAGTTAAGGGGCGGCTCTGTACAAGAGATTTTTTCTATACCCAAGAAATTTGAAGATGCAGGTCGGCGGCCAGTGAAGCGAAGTCCGTGAGCTAGAAAGACTCTGTGGTTGGGCTTCGGAGCGCAGTTAACACGTTTGCATCTTTAAAGGCGACAGGTATATATAGAATCCAAAAAAGACATGGTATTGCATTGAAGAGAAAATGTCCCTCCAATTGAGGTACAATTTGCCCTCGGCCTCAAGAAGAAAATAAAAACGAGTAAGCGGGTTTAAATGAAAATACTCCATACCTCAGATTGGCATTTAGGACAGAATTTCTTCACTAAAAGCCGCAAAGAAGAACATCAGGCTTTTTTAAACTGGTTATTACTGGAAATCGATGAAAAAAGCATCGATGCTGTCGTTGTTGTGGGAGATATTTTTGATACGGGAACCCCCCCGAGTTATGCCCGAGAGCTTTATAATCGCTTTGTTGTTTCCATGAGTCAACGTCCTTGTGCGCTTGTTGTGCTTGGCGGAAATCATGACTCGGTTTCAACCCTTAAAGAGTCAAAAGAGTTGCTTGCTTGCTTGAACACCCAAGTGATTGCAGATACAAGCGGCTCATTATCGAGTCAACTTCTTGTTTTAAATAATGATAAAGGGAAGCCTGCTTGCATATTGTGCGCGGTGCCTTTTGTGCGCGCGCGGGATGTAGTGGTCAGTGAAGCGGGGGTTTCGGGTATTGAAAAGCGACAGGCTTTAGGGGATGCGATAAAAAACCATTATCACGCCCTTTATCAAGAGGCGCTTTTATTGCGAGAGGCCCAGGCTTTAGATGTGCCCATTATTGCAACAGGGCATTTAACCGCGCTTGGGGTGAGCCCTTCAAAATCAGTTCGCGATATTTACATTGGTTCTTTGGATGGTTTTAACGCAGAAGGCTTTCCTCCTGCGGATTACATTGCTCTTGGGCACATTCATCGGCCACAAATTGTCGCAAAAAAAGAGCATATTCGTTACAGCGGCTCTCCTATTCCTTTGAGTTTTGATGAGCTGAAATTTTCAAAAGAAGTGGTTTTAGTTGAATTTAAGGGGCAGGAAAGAGTCCGTATTGAGCCTATTCCTGTTCCGAGATTTCAGCCTATGGCTGTCCTTAAGGGCAGTTTGGAAGAGATAGAGCTTCAGCTTCAAGGGTTGAAAGAGCTTCAAGAGCAAAAAGATCACGATGATCCCAAACCTGTTTGGCTTCACATTGAAGTGGCGGTTCAAGATTACCTCAGTGATTTGCAACAACGCATTCAAACCATGACCGAAAACCTGTGTGTTGAGGTCTTGCAATTGCAGCGCGCACGCGGCAAAAACGCGCAAGGATTAAGCCAAAAAGCAAAAGAAACCTTGGCGGAGCTGAGTCCTCAGGAGGTTTTTGAAAAACGCTTAGGGCTTGAATTGTTTGAAGGTGAAAAAGAAACGGCACGTCGTACTCGTCTTCATGAGGCATTTTTAACAATTTTGGAAGACGTCAAGGGTGGAGAAAAAAGCGAATGAAAATACTCACTCTTCAATTTAAAAATTTAAATTCCTTAAAAGGGGAATGGAAAATCGATTTCACATGTCCCCCCTTTATTGACAATGGCCTTTTTGCGATTACCGGCCCAACGGGGGCGGGGAAAACCACCTTGTTGGATGCCATTTGTTTGGCTTTGTATCAACAAACGCCGCGCTTAGGGCCCGTCACGCAATCAAACAATGAAATTATGACGCGGGGAACCGCAGAGTGTTCAGCAGAGGTTGAATTTGAAGTGAAGGGCGCGCGATATCGGGCTTTTTGGAGCATGCGTCGCTCACGAGGAAAAGTGGAAGGGAATTTACAGCCAGCAGACGTTGAGCTGGTTGATGTTACAGCGGACAAGGTTTTAGCGACGCAGGTCAAACAAAAAAATGAACGTATAGAGGCCATTACTGGGCTTGATTTTGCACGTTTCACAAAATCAATGATGCTCTCTCAAGGGGAGTTTGCTGCTTTTTTGAATGCAAAAGAAAACGAACGTGCTGAGCTTTTAGAAGAATTGACAGGCACTGAAATTTACAGCCAAATCTCAATGAAAGTGCATGAGCATTTCACGGTAAAAAAGCAAGAACTCAAAGAAAAAGAAGCCCAAGCCAACGGGGTGTCGCTTTTAAACGAAGAAGAAATCACCACCCTTAAAAACACCTTGCAAGCGCTCGATGAAACCCAAAAAGAGCAACAAGGTAAGCAGACTGAATTATCACAGCATTTAGCCTGGTGGCGTGATCATCAAAAGAGCCAACAAGGATTGACCCAAGCTCAATCGAAAGAAGCTCAAACGCTGTCAGATTGGCAAGCGGCCACACCCCGTATTGAGCAATTAGCGCACAGTGAGCCTGCTGAAAAACTTCGTATGCCTTATGAAGGTTGGCAAACGGCTCAGAAAAGAATGGATAAAAGTGCTGGCGTCTTTGAAGAAAAACAGGAATTAAGCACAGAGACTGCAATCCACAATACCAAAGCACAAAAAACCTTAGAAAAAGCGCAAGTGTATTTAGCGCAAGAGAAAAACACTTCCTATGAATTGGAAACCCTCCTCAGTGAGAAAGTGATCCCGCTTGACACTGACATTCGGCATATGAGTCAAGCCTATCAAGCGCTTGAAACACACCAGATCACTCTGTTGGGATCATTGGAAGAAAAAACGGTCGCACACGATGAGCAAAGCCGTCATCTTTCCCTTGAAACACAAGCTTTGTCCGATGTTTCAGCCTATTTATTGACCCATCAAAGTGCGGGATCACTGAAAGAATACTTGGGGCAATGGGCGCACATGGGCCGTCAAATTCAGCAAGAGCAATTGGGAATTTCTGATTTATTAGATCAAGTAAAAGAATTGAACGAAATCACTTATCTTGAGCAGGCCCGAGCTGAACTTGCCGAAAAAGAAAATCAAGTGCGTTTTATGGCCTCAGAGCTTGCCTCTCAAGATTTTGAAATACATAAAAAAGCTTTTGAAAAAGAAACACAAAATGGTGATTTGGCGGCATTGGATGTGCAGCGCGAACAGCTAAATGCACACCTTGCAGCGAACTTGCAATTGGCCCATTGGCAAGATCAGTGGGTTGATATTGATAAAGAACGAGCTGAAAAACAGTGTGATTTTTCGCAAGAAGTGGCTTTAGAAAAAACACTTGAGCAAGAACTTGCGGGGCTTCGTGCTGATTTTTCAGATAAAAAAGAGCTTATTGACGCTCTTGGGAAACTGATCAGCCAAGAAGAGCATTTGGCCCAATACCGCGCCGCCCTTCAAGACCAAGCGGCGTGTCCATTGTGCGGCTCGAAAGATCACCCCGCTTTGTCCCATTCGCCCATCAATGTATCTGAAACGTTAACAAAAAAAATCGCGGCAGAAACGGCGTTGGCTCAGCTTGAAAGCAAGAGCAAAGAGACGGCGGTGAAATGCGAAAGCAATAAGCGATATTTAAAAGATCTTAACGATTTTTTAGAGAGTGCTCAAACGCAACGCCTTAAATTAGAACAAAAATGGACTGAGCACGAATGCATTCAAAATACTGGACTTGAGATCCATGACAAGGTCGCTTTTAGCGCATTGAACGAAAAGCAAAAAAAAGCGAGAGACGCATTAACAAAATCCTTGAATCAGCTAAAAGAGCAAGAAAAACAACTGCAACAGGCCAAAGAAAAAGCAGACCATGCGGTACGCGCTCAAGAAAACGCAGCCCAATCTTTTTCTTTATTGTCTCTTTCTATTAAAAATAATCAGCAGCGTTTGCAGGGCTTAGAAAAAGACAAGTCCCAAACCTCTACGCGATTTGATGCTTTACAAACGGCCTTGAATACACAAATCAAAGATAAAGGCTACCTCCCTCCAGAGGCGAACACTTTGCTCCTTTGGCTTGAAGAAAGAGAAGAAGATGCAAAAAAATGGGAAAAAAATAATGCACAAAGAGAAATTCTCGAAAAAAATCAGGCTTTGCTGGAATCAACGCTAAAGAATACTGCCCGTGAGCTTTCCTTGTTACATGAGCAAAATCAAGCTTTGGAACAAGAAAAAGAAGCAAAAGAAGCTCACTTAAACAGCGCAAAAGCGCAGCGCGTTGTTTTATTTGAAAATAAAAAAGTAGAGCAAGAAAGGCAAAAAAGTGCAGACCAAATAAAGCGTGCAGAAGAGGAACACCGTGTTTCCCTTCAAAACGCACAAAAATCAGAAGGGGATTTGCGGGCTATTCAAGCGGAAATAAACACCTTGAAAGCCGCGCTAAATACTCAAAAAGAAGAGTTTTTCCTGAAAGAGTCCGAATGGAAAGAGCATCTTGATGCATCTCCTTTCACCACGCTTGAGCAATTTAAATCGGCTTTGCTTGCTGAAGAAATAAAACAACAATGGCTTGCTGAAAAGCGCCAATTAGAGAATGCCTTAGAAGGAGCGAAAGCCCTCCTTGAAAAAGCAAAGGAGGATCTTACAGGCGTTCTTAGGCATGAGCATGCTGCGCTTTTCTTGAAAACCCCTTCAGAAGAGATTGAGCAAAGCTTGCAAGGGCTGAGTGAGCACCTTCATCAGTCCGCGAAGCGTATCGGTGAATTGAGCCATGAATTGGCCTTCGATGTGCAAAGAAGAAAAGAGCAACAAACGTTGTTTTTTGAAATAGAGTCCATTCGCACCGATTACGATGACATTCATTATTTGCATTCACTGATAGGTTCACAAAATGGGGATAAATTCCGTAAATTCGCGCAAGGCTTAACCCTTGATAATTTGGTTTATTTGGCGAATAAACAATTAGATCGCATTCATGGTCGTTATCAATTAAAGCGAAAACAAGATGAAAATCTCGCGCTGTGTGTTTTAGATACCTGGCAAGGAGACAACGAGCGTGACACCAAGACCCTTTCTGGGGGAGAAAGCTTTTTGGTGAGCTTGGCCTTGGCCTTGGCCTTGTCCGATTTAGTGAGCCACAAAACCAGCATTGATTCTTTGTTTTTGGATGAAGGCTTTGGCACCTTAGACGCACAAACCCTCGATATTGCCTTAGATGCCTTGGATAATTTAAATGCATCAGGAAAAATGATCGGGGTGATTAGCCACATTGAGGCCATGAAAGAGCGCGTACAAACCCAATTAAAAGTCAGCAAAAAAACGGGCTTAGGTGTAAGCGAGCTTGAACGGGCTTACCGGGTCAATGCGGGGTAAAT
>CAMRBZ010000139.1 GCA_947040595.1 uncultured Enterovibrio sp.
GGTCAACGTGGCCGATAGTACCGACGTTAACGTGGGGTTTAGTACGTTCAAATTTAGCTTTAGACACGATCGTGTTCCTTCCTAGTTATGAGCCGCACTCACCGTCGTAAGTGCGATCAGAAGCGTTTATCAATGCAGAGCATAATGCCAGCATTAGAAGCGCCTATCAATCAAGAACGCTCTGCAATGATTGAATCAGCAATATTCTTTGGAACTTCAGCGTATTCACTGAATTCCATCGAGTAAGATGCACGGCCTTGGGTCGCCGAGCGCAAATCGGTTGCATAGCCAAACATCTCAGCCAAAGGTACACTTGCTCTAATGATTTTCAAGCTGGCTGGACCTTCATCCATGCCCCCAATCAAACCGCGACGTCGATTAAGGTCACCTACAACATCACCCATCCAGTCTTCTGGAGTGGTCACTTCTACTTTCATCATCGGCTCAAGGATAACGGGCTTTGCATTCATCGCCCCTTCCTTGAAGGCCATTGATGCCGCAATTCTAAACGCCATTTCGTTTGAGTCAACATCATGATAAGAACCATCAAACAAAGTCGCTTTAATATCGAGCACAGGATAGCCAGCCAAAACACCGCCATACATCTGTTCTTCAACACCTTTTGCAACTGCGCTGATGTATTCTTTCGGCACAGCCCCACCCACTATTTCGTCAACGAAAACAAAACCTTCTCCTAATTCAGAAGGTTCTAATCTCAACCAGACATGGCCATATTGGCCGCGCCCGCCTGACTGCTTAATGAATTTACCTTCGACTTCAGCCTGACCACGAATGGTTTCTCTGTATGCCACTTGACGCTTTCCAACATTGCATTCCACGCCAAATTCACGGCGCATTCGGTCAACAATGATATCAAGATGAAGTTCGCCCATTCCCGAAATCAAGGTTTGCCCTGACTCGTTATCCGTTTCAACACGAAAAGAAGGGTCTTCTGCGACCAATTTTCCTAAAGCAATCGCCATTTTGTCTTGATCGGCTTTCGTACGCGCTTCAACTGCTATTTGAATAACAGGAACGGGAAAGTCCATACGTTCAAGAATGACTTTTGACTCTTGTGCGCACAAGGTATCGCCCGTTGTCACATCTTTTAAACCGATGGCAGCTGCAATATCTCCTGCTCGTATTTCTTTTATTTCTTCACGCTTATTTGAGTGCATCTGTACAATGCGCCCAAAACGCTCACGTTTTTCTTTGACGGAGTTATAAACCGTATCGCCAGAATTAACCACTCCGGAATAAACACGTAAGAAGGTCAGGGTTCCAACAAAGGGATCTGTCGCGATTTTAAACGCAAGCGCTGAAAAAGGTTCGTTATCATCAGCATGACGATGAACATCATTGCCGTTTTCGTCTTCCCCTTTAATCGATTTCACATCGACAGGAGAAGGTAAAAAATCAACAACCGCATCAAGCACCGCCTGAACACCTTTGTTTTTAAATGCACTGCCACAGGTGGCCAGAACAATTTCATTATTTATGGTGCGTTCACGAAGGGCTGATTTTATTTCGATTTCGGTCAATTCCTCTCCTTCGAGGTATTTGTCCATCAGTTCTTCATTTGCTTCTGCCGCAGCTTCTACCAAATTTTGGCGCCACGTTTCAGCCAAATCTTGCATATCATCTGGAATCGCTTCATAAGAAAAGGTCATCCCGTGATCGTCATCGCTCCAGTTAATTGCCTTCATTTTGATGAGGTCAATCACTCCGCGAAAATTTTCTTCTTCCCCGATATTCAAATGAACAGGGACTGCAGTCGCGCCTAAGCGTTCTTTAATTTGATCAAGTACACGTAAAAAATTTGCACCCGTACGATCCATCTTATTGACGAACACCATACGAGGGACGCCATATTTATCAGCTTGACGCCAAACAGTTTCAGACTGAGGTTCAACTCCTGAAGAAGCACAAAACACAACAACAGCGCCATCCAACACACGCAAAGAACGCTCAACTTCGATAGTGAAATCAACGTGCCCAGGGGTATCAATAATATTGATCCGATGCTCAGCAAATTGTGCATCCATACCACGCCAAAAAGTGGTGGTTGCCGCCGACGTTATCGTAATTCCGCGTTCTTGTTCCTGCTCCATCCAATCCATAGTTGCTGCGCCATCATGCACTTCACCTATCTTATGGGAAAGACCCGTATAAAAAAGAATGCGTTCAGTTGTTGTCGTTTTTCCTGCATCTACATGTGCACAGATACCGATGTTACGGTAGCGCTCAATCGGTGTTTTACGAGCCACAGCTCTATCCTCTTACTAAGGTCAACCTTAGAATATGCATTAGGTGCGGCAAAGCCGCACCTAAAAAGGTATTACCAGCGGTAATGAGCGAATGCTTTATTCGCATCTGCCATACGGTGAACATCTTCACGCTTCTTAACAGCAGAACCTTTGTTCTCTGACGCATCGAGCATTTCATGTGCTAAACGTTGAGCCATTGATTTTTCACCACGCTTACGCGCAGCATCAACTAACCAACGCATCGCCAATGCATTACGACGCACAGGACGAACTTCTACTGGGACCTGGTAAGTTGAACCACCCACACGGCGAGATTTAACTTCTACCGATGGACGGACGTTATCCAGTGCTTGCTCGAAAACAGACAAGTGATCTTTACCAGAACGCTCAGCCATGATCTCAAGAGCACCATAAACGATTTTTTCAGCGATTGATTTTTTACCATCAACCATCAGAATGTTTACAAATTTGGCCAGACCTTCTGATCCGAATTTAGGATCTGGAAGGATTTTACGCTGACCAATTACGCGACGACGCGGCATTGAAATTCTCCGTTGTTTTCTTCAGGTTTTATCCAAAACTTTTCAGTTTTTTCAAAATTATATATTAATTAGTGTTTGGCCTTACTTAACGGAAATCATTAAGACTTAGGACGCTTCACACCGTACTTAGAACGACCTTGCTTACGATCGTTAACACCGGCGCAGTCAAGCGCTCCACGAACAGTATGATAACGCACACCGGGTAGATCTTTTACACGACCGCCACGGATCAAAACAACACTGTGCTCTTGTAAGTTATGACCTTCACCACCGATGTATGAAGTCACTTCAAAACCGTTAGTTAAGCGAACACGACAAACTTTACGCAATGCTGAGTTTGGCTTTTTCGGTGTTGTCGTGTAAACACGAGTACAAACACCACGTTTTTGCGGGCACGATGCCAACGCAGGCACGTTGCTTTTTGCAACTTGCTTAATGCGTGGTTTACGTACCAGCTGGTTGATAGTTGCCATTAAATAGCTCCTGATATGACTCACATATATGTATGAAAAAACTATGTCCACAAAAAGCAGGGACGCGAAATTTTAGGCGTCGCGCATTTTGGTGTCAAGATTTATACAAGCTTCTTTGCATTTTTTCAAAAATAACTGGGGTTTTACTGCTATTTTAAGAGCGAATTTTGAAAGAATTTACCATTTAATATGCTGATTGTGCTGCTCTGTAAGAGCAACAAAGCCATTTATATCAATGAGATTCATGTTAGAAGAGATTTTTTTTTCTAAACCTCGCGCGATTACATCCTCTTGCAAAAGATAAATATAATGCTCACAAGATAAAAGGGTCTTTAACCAAGTTCCGTCCTCTATTCCCGCAATCACAGCATCTTCCATCAATAAAATCACACTTTTGGGGGAGGCGTAACGAAGGCATAACGTGAGCATATTGCTGGCATACGGAGAGCGATTAACAGTATGGAGCATTCTTCGATTCCTTAAAAATGCAAAAAATGAGCGCACTGGGTGATTCGCAGCGCCATCTCTTTTGAAGAAATAATGCTTGTATTGATAATCAATTGTGATTGAGTCAATCCTCGCTCAGCAAGAGAGTCTTTACAGACGTAAATATTTTCAACATCACACAAAGAAAGCATTTTAAATGTTGAAATGTAATCTCGGCACAAAATTAAATGGGGATTTTGTTCTGGAAGAAGTTGCATTACGCCATCAGCAATAAAAAAAAGTGTCACGTTTTCAGTGTAATTAGAGGTTGCCAATACGGCATCTAAGCCTTCACGACCACTCGCGCTGCCATGAGGGGAAGATGAAAATACAAAACCAATTTCTCTCATAACACCTCTAAAACTGTATAATTCTGTCTGCGTTAAGCAAAGCCTCAGCCAAAGATCCTAAGCCAATAAGCTCAAATTCTGCCGCCATATTCGAGGCAGGCAAAGCGTGCAATTTGGCTTCATTCACATTGATAAGACCACGCCGAAATGCGGCTGCAACACACGTTTCCAGCGGGACATTGTGTTCTTGAGAAAGCCCTTTCCAGGCTTTCGACAAATCAAATTCATCGTTTGCGGGCAAGGTCAATCCAGAGGCATTGGACACGCCCTCTTGATAAAAAAAGACCCGCTCTAATGTATGTTCTTTTTCAATGAGCGCTTTGGCAAAACGATAAGCACAAAGAGAAGATTGGGTTCCGTATATCGGACCTGTCACAACCAAAACATAAGTCAGGTTCATTTTCCTTCCTCTCCTTTGCGTTGGCGAATATACAAATAAACCGTATGCTTTGAAATAGCCAAACAGTCGGCGACGCGATTAATTGCATCTTTTATATCAAAAATCCCTTTGTCATAAAGCGCCATTACAATTTGACGGTTCTTATTGTTATTTGAAACGGACTTATCCGAGTTGATTTCTTCAATGGTGCGTTCAACGGTTTTCACAACCAACTCATCAACATCACTTGCAAAATTCACAGACGGGGCGGCTTGACGGGCTTCCATACTTGGAATAAAAGCCTGTAAAACCTGATAAAATGGCGCATCAAGATTAATATTGATACACAAGAGCCCAATGACACGGTTAACACCGTTTCGAATAGGCATAGTAATTGATTTCATTAGAATATTTTCTTTTGACCTTGTTAAGCAAGGACAAGAAAAATGACGATTCGAGGTCTCGATATCGCGTAACATACTTAAAGCTAAATCCGTAATAGGAGATCCGACTTGTCGGCCAGTATTTTCCCCATTTGCGATTTTTATAGCGGAGTGATTTAAGTCTTCTCGCGAATGCAAAACAATTTCACAATGTGCCCCAATGAGGGCCGCCAAACCATCAACCACCGTTTCATAGGATTTAAGAATCACCCGATCTTCTTGAGTAAAAGGGACATATTCCTCC
The DNA here is from genome assembly GCA_947040595.1 of uncultured Enterovibrio sp. Taxonomy (GTDB): domain Bacteria; phylum Pseudomonadota; class Gammaproteobacteria; order Enterobacterales; family Vibrionaceae; genus Enterovibrio. The sequence continues at coordinate 5,185 of CAMRBZ010000139.1, forward strand.
CCTTCTCTGTTTAACGTCGTTTCTCCAACGCAGGGATTTGTAAGCGTCACAAACTCTTCTCGCTTTTTTTAAGGTGCATCACTTTAAAAAGACATGGACTCTAATAAAGCGAATAACCATACAAAAACATTCATTTACTGATTCAATAAATACTAAAAACCTCGGTCTTTAACCGAGGTTTTTAAGATTAAAGCAATCTCTAACTTATCGACAAGTTTCTTATTTCGTCGTAGTCGCAGCTTTAACTTCCGCTTCTTTAGCTTTCTCTTTGATCTCAAGTAATTCAACATCAAACGTTAAGGTTGAATTTGCAGGGATGGCTGGAGAATCTTGATCACCATAAGCAAGCTCAGCTGGGATAACGAATTTAAATTTAGAGCCAACAGGCATGAGCTGAAGCCCTTCAGTCCAACCCGGAATGACGCGATCCAAAGGGAAAGTCGCTGGTTGGTTACGATCATAGGAGCTATCGAACTGCGTTCCATCAGGCAAAGTGCCTTTATAGTGAACAACCACGGTATCCTGAGCGAGAGGTTTATTGCCTTTGCCCATGGTTTCAACTTTGTACATTAAGCCGGAATCGGTGGTCTTTACACCTTTTTCTTTAACAAACTTATCACGCAATTCTTTACCCGCAAGAACGGCAGCTGCAGACGTTTCTTTTGAGCGTTTTTCCATGATAGAAGCAACACGTTCATCCAATGCTTTTAATGCCGCTTGTGCTTGCTCTTCTGTCAACTTGGCTTTATCAGAAAAGGCATCTTGTACACCAAGTAAAACCATTTTTGAATCTAAGATGAGTCCCATTTCTTCTTGTTGAGCAAGGTTCGCTTTTAAATATTGTGCTAAAGAAGAACCAATTGCATAAGCTGCTTTTTCATCATCTGAATTCAAAACAACTGTTTCTTGAATAACCTCTTGAACCGCGGGTTTTTTAGGTTCTTCTTTTTGACAAGCAACAAGCATTGTTACAGCCGCTGCCAAAATTGAGACTTTAAACACTGATTTCATTTATTACTCCATGGGTATTTTAATTTCTTCTTTGTACGCAATAAAAATGCGAAAGCCTAAAACGATCAATATACTCGACTTTATAGGAGGCAAACACAGGGAACTCAAGCCGATGCGACACTTTATCAACAAGATTTTCTTAATCTTGACATTAATTGCACTTTCCGGATGCTTTCATTCTAATCAAGAAGCACAACGCTGGGTTCTTGAGCCAAAAGGAGTTACAAGCTTTAGCCTCAGCAAAGAGGGACGTTTTGCCCTTATCTCCTCTACTGCCTATGGTATCGCGCTATGGGATTTAACACAAAACAAACAGTTAGCTAATTTCGATTTTCAAGATCCAGATAAGAATCAAGTTATTACAAGTCAAATTTCAGATAATAACCGCTATGCAATAACAGCAACATCGCAGAACTTCGCAACATGGGATTTATCATGGAGCCAAGCTGAAGGCCTCTGGTCTCTCTCTGACGGACTCATTCGAGACATCGATATAAGCAACACGGGGCAAAAAGTCTTGATGGCTCTTTCGAATGGAAAGGCTTTATTTATCGATTTAGGCACAGGACGCCGTTTAGAGTTCCTTGCCCACAGAGAAAAAGTGAACAGCGTATCTTTATCACCCAACGGTAAATATGCCTTATCAGGAGGCAATGATCACACCGCTTTTTTTTGGGATACAGAATCAGGACAAATTATCAGCCACCATCGCCTAAAACACCGTATTACACGTGTTGCGTTACATCGTTCAGGGAAATTCGGTTTTTCAGCCGACGGCGATGACAATGCCGTGATATGGGATTTAATCTCAGGCAAACAGATAAGCACACTCAAGACGACCCATCGCTATACCAATTTTTCTGCCGCACGTTTTTCTGACGATGGCACGCAATTAGCAACAGGCACCCCCAGCGGGCATGTTGCACTTTGGGAGAGCGCCACAGGTAAAAACCTGGGGCACTGGGTTGCGGAAGAAAAACAAAATAAGCACCCTTCAAGCGCCGTTGTTTATGATGTCGCGATTGACCCTACGGGGCGTGTCATTTCGGGCACATCCTCAGGCATTGCGCAAGCCTGGCTTCCTGAAAAATAACATCAAAAATATAACGATACCCAAGACACTTGAAGATGCACCCCTTCCCCAAGTCAGTGAAGCCCCTGAGCATAGATGGATTATGTGATTGGGCTGAACGAGCCTAGCCAACCCCCACCCAGCGTCAAAGGCGACGCGTATAGATGTCATTTTGCTTGTTTCGGTATGATGCTGATATGGCATCTTATCAAAAAATGCATTGCCAAAAATGTTGTAAATATAGAAACCTAAAAGACAGGTTTTACTGCTGAAAAAACAAGTTTATCCTTATCGCTTTAGGGCCTTTGGTATATTCAAGACGCCGGAAGTTACACCCAGTCAACAAGTCGGTCTCTTCAAAAGATAATGCTTTATGTTATAACAACCTAGATAGGGTTTCACACAGCCATTTAGGGTTATCCAATGGAATGTCGTGCCCATCAAATTCATTTATAATCAATGGAACACTCCACTTTTCAGCAATGGCCCTTGTTGCTTTATTGCTGACCAAATTATCTTTGAGGGAGGAAATAAAAAACAAACGACACTCAGGCCGTTGGGGTTTGAATGTCATGGCCGCTCTTAATTGATGGAAGAAATTCATTTTTATCATCGGCAGAGAAAGGCTGTATGAAGCCCATTTTTTTACAATCTCAACATCTACTTTTTTATTGGACACCATTTCATATATCATCCTTTCTCTTTTATATGCATTTGAAAATAAAGCCCGCAGTATTTTGAAGTAATTTTTAGGTAACAAACGTTTATAAAATGGACTAAAAGGCTTTGCTGTTGTATTAATGCAAATCAAAGTATCAATTTCATTTGGATATAATTCTGCCCATTTTAATCCAATCATCCCCCCCATAGAGATTGCAATAATATCGACTTTTGCACTTGCATTTCCATTTCGTTGCGCTCGAACACTTTCTACCATTTCAATTATTGTGTTAGGTGATTTTTCATTAAATAAATCGCCATTTCCAGGAATATCAAGACATGAAATTATTTTATTTGGGTATTTTTTTTGTAAATATTCAAGAAAAACACCCCAATGATATTGACCTCGAAACAAGCCTCTAAGCAAAATGAGTTCATTTCCCATACGAAACCTTTTTTATTGTATATACCCAAGACATTTGATGCGCGCCTGCGGCAAGTAACCGAATCCCCTGAGCACAGTCATTGAGCAAAACCCCTGAGCACACCCCTTGAGCAAAATCCCTGAATAGATGGACTCTGTGATTGGGCTGAACGAGCGCAGCCAAAACCCACGCAGTTTCAAAGGCGAGGAGTGTCTATTTCTGAGTGTGAAGGACGTTCATGAATCGCGCGACAGGCGGAGAAAGAAGAAGATGCACATCAGAGCATATTTTTATCTGTATTGGTTTTATACCCAAAAGAATTGAAGATGCGCGCCTGCGGCAAGCGAGTGAAGCCCCTGTGCATAGATCTACTCTGTGATAGGGCAGAACGAGCGCAGCCAACACCCACGCAGCTTCAAAGCGACGGGTATAGCGTTTTGTTGCACTAGACAATGAATACAGCGAAATCGCGGCATTCATTGTGAGCTGAAAATCAATAATGGGGTGGCGGCGTCTCATCAGAAAGACTGGCAATATTCGCAGGTTCCATCGATTTTAATTTACTCACTAAAAAAGAAATTTGACCGCTTAATTTACTGGTTGTTTTTTGCAATTCCACCAAAGCATCATTCAATTCGTCAATGGTGTGTTCTTGAAAAGCCTGTTTAATTTCCAGTGTATCAATTTTTTTTTGAAGACGTTGTTCTGTGTCGGTCATTCTAGCTTCTCTTTTATTGTGGGGATATACCCGTCACCTTGGAAGCTGCATGGGTGTTGAGCAGGCTCATTCAGCCCAATCAGATAACCCACTTGCCGCAGGCGCGCAATGTCAATTCCTTAGAGGATAAGGCTTGAGATATACCTGAAAGATGTACCCGAAAATACACTCGCCTCTCGCCCTATTGAAGAATGCAAACATCATACACGAAGCAGGCAAGAAGAAAGCCCTCTTAATAGCAACCCCATTAAACATTTGATCATTCTTGCTTGTTAAAATCACCGATAACATCGTTATGAATTTCTTAACTAGAATAACGCGTTATCGACCATTCACGCCTTGTTGTCTGTGATTTTTCCGGCGCAATTTCTGACTCACTAATGGAATGG
>CAMRBZ010000140.1 GCA_947040595.1 uncultured Enterovibrio sp.
TCCAAAATTTCGACTTGAAAGCTTTCTCATAAAGACACCTTTTTTACTTGTTGGGGGGGCGACGCTCAATTTTTTGGTAAATGTTAAGCTCTTTTGTTTCCGCTAACGCGGTTCAGTTCGGCGCAGTTGGCTCTGCATTTGTGGCATATTGCAGCCTCCGAACCTATCCCCCTTCTCCAGTTTTGTTTAACGTTTTGATAATAAGCATGGCGAGCGAGAGCAAAACTGTAATTTAACCAAAGGCAATCACAGCAACAATCATGCTTCATTCATCAATACGAATGTGCGGGTAAAACTTTTATTTACTTTTCACTATTTAATGCAGAATTATTTGAATACAGTGAAAAATATTCCATGTCCCCTCCCCGTCAAGTTGGTAACTTGACGGGGAGATGTCAATATCCAGACATGCACACAAGAACATTAAACACGCATTTTAATGCGATACTCGGAAGGTTATTTGAGAGTGGATAATAATTATCGACAACATTTAAAACACTAAATGAAGGAGTTTTCTAGCGTTAATCTAAAAAATAATTAACTGAAGAGTATTTTAGAGCAGTACATAATAATTCGAGAAGCATTAATGCTTTCAAATTTATCACGTAATATAGGAGAAATACATAGGCATCGTGTTAATAATGAAATGAGCATTAAACACGACATTAATACATCCAACGTAATTCAGTTAATATATTAATGCCCAATAAAACAAAAAAAGGTCTGTTTAGGTGACTTTTATTTGAATATCAGTATGCATATTTATTTTTTGAACACGATACCATGAAAATATCGCGATTATTAAGACTCTGCTTTAGCTCTCTATGATCGAGAGCATTTAAGATCTATTGATATACCCGCCGCCTTTGAAGGTGCGTTGGTATTTACAGCGCTCATTCGCCCAATCACATAGTCAGCCTATGTTCTGGGGCTTCAGTCACTATTTCCGCCTACACACAATTTCAATTCCTTTAGGTATATACCCGTCGCCTTTGAAGTTGCGTGGGTGCTGGCTTCGCTCGCTCAACCCAATCACATAGTCCAGCTATGCTCAGCGGTTTCACTCACTGGCCGCCTACACGCACCTTCAATTCCTTTAGGTATAGAAACTAATTTTCTAAAAGATCATTCAGTGTAGAGGAGAACTTATATTCTGTATCTTTTTGAATAAAAATAAATTTATTCATTATCTAGCTATTTCATAATCTTAATTATTTATATTTTGCTGTTTTTGGCCAGCTACCTTTTATTGAACAAATTGATTGTAGAAAACAAAGAATGAGAAAGGTGTCTTATCTGTAACAATTAAAAGCACTCTTAATTAATGATATCCTCGTCGCCTTTGAAGGTACTGGGTGTTGACTTCGCTCGCTCAACCCAATCACATACTCCATCTATGCTTAGGGGGTTCACTTACTTTCCGCCTACACGCATCTTTAATTTCTTTGGGTATAGAAGGCAAGGAAGAATACCTCATGACTAAGAATCTAGGATCTGATTATGCTTTAAGATGCACCCAAAAAGGCAGAATGTGTGAAGGCGATGTCTATTTTTTAGCTAGAAACAATCAGTCGGCAGCGCGCATCAGATTGACTGTTTATACGCATGAGAATCAGGGGGCAGGGAGCTGGGAGCAAGGAGCAGGGAGCAGGGAGGGAAACGAAACCCTTCCCTCTTAAAATTTGATTGTTCTTGCTGGTTTAAAAGCAATAATGAAGTCTTAAAAGTACCGGACCGATACCTAAACTAATCGAAGATTCGCGCCTGCGGAAAGCAAGTGAAGCCTTTGAGCATAGTATGTGATTGAGCTGAACGATCGTCCTCAACACCCACTTAGCTTTAAAGCGGCGCGAAATTTAATAAAGCATCTTGTTTTTTCACGCAGGGCGTATCTTGTATAAGGTTTTCTTTTTTTGAATCTGGCGATTATTTCCCCCTCACCGCACCTTTTCTGACCAATGCAGAATGAGGGCTGCCAGGATGGATAACGGCACGCATCTCTTTAAAGAAAGCTTCTATTGGGAACAGCCTGCGAGACAGTGGAATAAAATCAAAATCAAAATCCGGAGGAATCTTCGAGGCACCAGGTACGCTTGAGTTTGCGTAAGTCGCTTCGTTGAGGGCTGGAAAACGTTGTGGTCTCCCATAATTAGTGAATTTGGATTGCATCAGGGTGATAGCCCTATCTAATGAAGACTCCAATTCTCTTGAAAATCCTTTGCTGGGATCCATTTCTATTGATTCTATATTTTTTTGTAAAAATGTTTCAGCATTCTCGTTTGTATCGTCCAGATGAACAGCGCCATAATTCGAGTGAGCTAGCTTGAATTTGTCCGATAATGCTGAAGCTTTATTCCCTGAGTAAAACAGTAATTCCGACCTATCAATGATAAAGAGGGTTCGACCGACATATGCTTGATACGCAGGACTGAGAGATTGATGCGCTTGTAATCCAGACTCCAGGATTCCCCTAAATTGCATCGTACAAAAACAAAAAATCATATTCCTACTGCATATAAACTCGATTAAACCAGCTAGCAGCTCGGCATCTATATATTTAATAAGACCTGGATTTGCTGCTCGTGTTAAAGTCGCGGGGTTTTCATTTGTTAATCTTAAGTCTGTCCAAGTATGATTACTCGTTACCGTTAAATCAAAATTGAAAGAAAAATAACACAGTGCTCTTCCCATTGTTCACCTACATCTATCATCTATCATCTATACCCGTTGCCTTTGACGCTGCATGGGTTTTGGCTAGGCTCATTCTGCACAATCACATCGTCAATCTATGCTCAGGGGCCTCACTCACGGCTTACACTTATCTTCAATTACTTTGGATGCCCATCCTCTTTGCAGCTACAGAGGAGCTGCGTTTTTTGTTCATGAGGTTCGCGCAATGAAAACCAGCCTGTATTTTCCGATATTTTGTGTGTTATATCCAAAGTAATTGAACGGGCCTAGCCAACACCCAGGCGCTTCAAAGGCGCGGGTATATTCATTATTAAAAGAGAGTGTTGAAATGAGAACATATTCAACTCGTACCATACGATCAGTGTTTTATTTTAAACTTAAAAGGTGTGAATTATTTTCATTTTTATTTCACTTAAACGTTTTATACCCAACGCACTTCAAGATGCGAGTTTTACTCGCTGGAAATTATCATTGAGCCTGCTTGATAATTTATCTGCCATTTCTGGTACTTTTTCGCAGAAAAACATTTTTATTGCCGTAGTGAATTCCTTCAGTTTTTCGAGTTCTTCTTTACGTTTTGAGGATAGGCATATTTTCATGTCGCCTAGTGCAGCTAAGGCTTTATATGCAAGCACGTTAGGCTTGCAATATTCGGCTTTTAGTAAGTCCATATAAATGCCTTCGGCATATTTTTATGCTGTACGGGTATTAGAGCTTAGGTGCGCTAGCATGATCTTCGAGCCACAAAAAAGCAAGCATCTTCAATGGTCACGGGTATAGCGGATCAAATCTACATTCTCGCATGAATATCAATCCAAAATTCAACGGCGTTAATATACAGGCCAATAAGTGTCCTTGCACACCATATATCGATTTATTACAATTTACCTTTGAAATTCAAACTGAAAACACTATTTTTTACGTAGCGTCACTTACAGGCCTGTTTTTTTTAGCATTTACGTGGTTTTGTGACTAAAAATCAATATTGTCTTTTTAGATCTGGAATGTCGCCGAGAAGGACTCACCCCCTTTGAAGTCTTTACTGACATCCGTGTTGCACTTATTACTGGAATCCAGCCGTCCATTGATTTGCCCAGATATTTTATTTAAGGAGTGAAATGGGCTTTAATTCGAGTGCCTTCTCAAGGAGATCGAAATATGGTATATTCAAACTGTTCTTATATATTGATTAAAACCTTTTTCTTACGATTTAAATAAGCCTCAAAACACACTCATCTATTTATAGATTATTTCTGTCCCTACTTGCTTTCATTCAATTGATATTTATACAAAGTCACTTTTTGTATCGGGAAGTGAAGCGATAAAAAAAGGCAAATAACAGCAAGAGATGATAAGGGATAGATTGATAAGTAAAGCGTGCAGATATACTTCAAAATGACATTCCAGCCTGCTCTCTTATTTTCTTTCTGCTCTCACTTTCCATCATCAATAAAAAAATGCGCTCAAATTGAGCGCATTTTTTAAATTATGGCTAAATGAGCACGAACTCAAAACCCTCTGTTTAACTTACTTTGGAATTATTTAAAGCACATTTAACGCCACAATTCATTACGCTTTTTCTTTTTTCTAAACGTTTCTTATTGATTTTTCAAATTATGTTAATAGACCGCTATCGACGGCCTTGAGTGAACTCATCGCTGTGTCGATTTCTGAATTTAACAATTCATCCCAGATATCTAAACAAGTACGGATTGAATCATCGTCTTCATCTTCTGTTGCTTCATCATAAATCCGTTGTAAGACGCTTAATAAAGAAGAATTATCGATGTGCATATTTCTAGCATCAAACGTCTCGTCTTTTTTATCGATGTCTACGAAATTTCTAACCAACACCAACAAAGAATCACTCATGCCAACAGGCATTTTTGGAATCGTCTTTAGTTTTTCAAAAAGATAATTAATACAATGAATGGCAGATTTTGATTTAACGAAAAAGTTAAAAAGGAGACTTGAATTGTGTTTAGCCCAATAATTATTATATCGAATGCACCCACCTACTTCTCGTAGAATGTCTTTATCCTCATCATTAAGAAGCGTTTCATAAGAGGCTTCAATTTTACCTATACGGTCATGGTATTTGTCTTCTTTTAAAAACTGTTCAAGAACAGAGGCGCATCCACTGCGTAACACTTTGTCTCCATTTATAACGATCTTTAATTCATCTTCAAATAAGGCATTAAAAAACCAACGGGCATATATCTGCCTAGCCGCTTCCTTACGGACATCTTCATATTGACTCTTCAGCATACACAAAACCAATTGAATGTATTTATTTCTGTAATTCCCTTCAAATCCTTGATTAAAAAAGTAATATGCCTGAAATCCGCAGCTAACTCTGATCTCTTTATTACAAAGTTCAAGAAATTTTATGTGGGCATAATCCTCATCGTAATTAAGAAAAGGGCAAATCAGTTCAAGTGCAGACATCTTAACCGCAGGATGCTCATCATTGATTGCATAATCAAGCGCCTCTTTGTTTTGAAAAGCGCACTCTTCGTTCTCGAAAAAAAGCTTTGCTAATGCAATGTATGCACGGCCTCGAACACAATTTATTGCGTTATTGCTAAGTGATTTAGGTGTTGCATTAAATGCTGAATTTTCTTCTCTTGACTCCCACACATTAAGCTTGCCAATCTCTGGGTCTTTTGCACCACGAGATAAATGGAGTAACAACTGAAAAGCTTTTTCAGACAGGACTAATAATTGGCACTGAAGTAACCTCACCAAAGCATGCTCATTATCATCATGAGGGAAATGAAAAATAACCTGTTCCAGCATCTCTTTTGAGCAAGGTGCCCAACTGTCTTTATAGTCTTCATGTGCCTTATCTTTACTTGATTCTGCCAATCCACTAAAAAAAGCACTGACATATTGAGCTTTTATATTTTTTGGCAAAGACAACGCAAAATGCGCAAATCTAGTGCAGCTAAGCGTTTATACGCAAGCACATTAGAGTTGCAATATTCGGCTTGTGTAAGTCCATATAAATGCCTTCTGCATATTTTTATGTTGTATGGGTATTTGAGCTTAGCTGCACTAGTAGGTTCATTACAAACAGCACTATCAAGAGTTCGGGAAAACTGTCCCACGCTTGATTCGGTCATGACTCCTTTGCCCGCTTGCTTCCAATTCCTGTCTGATATTTTTTTACCTGGTGTCAGTATCAGCTTTTTCCAAGATTTATTGGATAGTTTATTTCCAAGAGGCAAAGGAGAAGTAATAGCACTAAACGTCGAATCAAACTTTGAACAAAAATTCGAATTCGAATATGTGGAAAATTTCCTATTGAGCACCTTAATTAATTCTTTTGTTTCTATCGAAATTCTATTTTCATCTAATTTGGGTAATAAGAAGTATTGCGCGCTCCCCCAATAGCTAAGACTTAAACCCATTTTTCTCGTTTCTAATATCCCCTTAATTTGATCTAAATTCTTTTCACTTTTAAAGCGATATAGGCAAACTTCAATTTTTTTGAAATTTTCTTCAGTGCAATGTACTGAGAATTTTTCGATTAATTTTCCTGGTAATATCCAAACGGGTTCCTTATCCGTATTACCACAAGATAAACGCAAGTTTGCTTGTTCCAAAAACCACTCTATTACGATGTCTGCATATTTTATTGAAAGTCTGAATAATAATCTCGCGACCAAATGCGTTGTTACTGGGTTATTTATCGAAAAATAAGGTTCAACTAGCCTATATAATCTATCTGGATCCGAGCCGAGTTGCTTTCCCGCGTTGTCTATAAGTGAAAACAAACCATAAGTCAGACTGAAATCAGAATGATAATCATCCTCTTTATCCTTCTCTAACCAGAGAAATACACTTTTTTTGTCAGCCTGCGATTCTGCGATGTCCGTTATTTTTCTTAATAAAGTTCTAATTACTTCTTCAGAAATGGCTTCTGAAATTGCTTGAATTTCTTTTATCTCTGTGGTTGACCAACTATCTCTTCGGGTTAGTTTTTTATGGTTTCGAACTTCATCAGAATAACAAGATTTACAAACTACCTCTTTATAATGCTCCAGAAGAATAACTATTAATGAAAGTGCACGTTCGGGGTGTTTTTTTGAAAGACCTCGCCAGTCAATATAATTGGCATAGCATTTTTTTTGAAGAAGCTCAGTCCTTAATTCAAACATTGCATTTGAATCATCTTCAATTTTCCAGCACAAGCTACTGTAAATTTTTTGATTCCAATCATCTGATTTATCAACATATGGGCGTAAAGTCTCGACGAGCAGATCAGGCTTAATTTTTGAAATTGATTTCAGCAGCTGGATCGAAGGATCAATAAGGTCTTCATCCGAACTAGAGATCCAGTTATTAAAGGTTCCATTATTTATAAGATATTCAATGACTTCAATATTATTGTAGCAGGAAATAGAGATGAATTTGCTTTTCAGAGAATCTATATTAACCAATTTATTAATTAGCTTTTTGGCTGGAGCTTTAATGGATTTTAGGTCTTTGAGTGAATTAAGCACTAAAAATTTTAAATGAAATCGAACCTCATCGCTAAACAAGAGCATTTCGACGCAAGCGCAGTAATCTTTTTGATTGGCGTCGAGCAACGTATTCAAGCCATATTTAAGGTGTTCTCTTTTAGTTAAAATTTGTTCGTCATAATCTCCCAATGCTACGAGTAGCTTTTGGGGAGATTCACTGCCTGCGCGATATAATTTAAAACCAACTTGATAATCAAACAGGGCTTGATGTCTAAAGCTAATGCGTTGATCTTGCTTAATTAACAGCCCAACTGAAATTAAAACTTTTATAGCCTGCTTAGAGCCTAAAGACATAGAAGACTCTGAAATCGACAACTGACTTCTCTGCATCATTAATTCAACAATTTCTTCAATGACTTTTTTTGCGTTTTCAAGTGAAAAATGATGCAATTCAATTTGATTTAATCGATCATCCCAAAAGGTTTTAACGAGCTCTAATTTATTATTAAAGCTTGGAACCGATTTTGTGCGATGGGCAATAGTCAGATATATGCCAAGCCATAATGGTATTTTGAGGATTTCTTTTTTGCCTGAAGATAATTGTGAATACATTTCAAACGATGAAACTAATTCGCTTACTTTTTCTTCATCTAATGAAGATATGCTTACTTCTTGTAATGACTTTGAAATACTTTTTAGCCAACTTGATAAGGCTATATCATCGTTTAAATCAAAATCTCTTGAAGCTAAAACGATTGATATATCTGCGCCTTCTTTGCGAAGTGCAATTGTTTGCCTAACTAACTCTTGGCAGATCTGTAAAGCTATATTGGAATGCGCACCCGTCCATCTAATCGCATCAAGCTGATCCAATATAATCACGACTTTGTTATGTTTTGCCAATGTTTTTAAACTAAGAGGCGGTGAATATGGGAAGCCTAAGGCTTTTCCATATGCATCTAAGTTATTCTCTGGATTTCGACGATCGAGTCTTACGGGAACACTAATAACGCCTTTATCCTGAAGATGAGTATGAAGCTCAAGAAGTAGTGAGCTTTTCCCAATTCCAGCCTCTGCCCTAATGAGGGTGACTGCATTTTCGTCTAAAGATTCAACAATGCTTTCTAGTTCTTTGCGCTTAATGAGCTGATCACAAATCAAGAATGGTCGAATTGAGTTATCAAATTCTTTTGAAAGGTTTTCAATGACGGATAAAATTCGTTGATCTTCAGGTATATCCCTCGCGATAAAGCCCTTGTCTTCTAGCTCGTGAAACAATTGGTTGGCTGTGATCTTGTTTCGTAACTTATTGTATTCGACAGGATAATATTTAAGAAACTGAACTAATTGGGTGGCATTTCCACTAAATAAGGAGGACGCTTTATCTTCTAATTCGTCTTGGGTATGTTTGTTCTGCTCATAACGTGTGATTTTAAAGTGTTGCAAGAAGAACATGGCTTTGTTGATGTCTTCTTCTACATCAAATTTCAGGTCTAAATAACCACATAAGGATTTGAAGCACTTTTCTCTTTCTTTACTTTTTTTCACCTGATGCTCAAGAAAATCAAATGGTATTGAATTAGAGTTCAAAGCACTTTCACACAAGTCGCTGATTATTTTGCTTGAAAGCGGAGAAACTAAATGGAATTCTGTCGTCTTTCTGTTTATTTGGTAGTTTGCGTTTTTTAAAATACTAGAACTATGAAGCTTGGATAAAGACCAGTGTTCCGCGTTACCAGCCCCTACCTTACATTGATGATCTTCATGTGAGCCATCAAGGTTACCAATGACCAAGTCGACACCCACTTCATCATAACCAATATTCTCGACTATCACGTAACTGATCTTTTCGTGTAACAATCTCAATAATTGATATGCAATCCAATTTGCTTCATATCTATTCCCCAATTTCTCAGCATAGCCACCTGCTTCCAACGCCATATGAACGTCCTATTGGTTCACCGATGTCCAAATATTATCGGCAAGTTATTGTTTATCCATATTTTACTCTAAATCTTATTAATCAGTGACTGTGCGATGCGCTTAAATGATGCAAAGCAAATATCAAAATCATGAGGTTGTGGATTAAATAGCATAGGAGTGAGAAAGTCTTTAAATCGTTGACGAAAGAGTGGATTTTGCTCTAATTCTTCCAAGCCGAGTTGTA
>CAMRBZ010000141.1 GCA_947040595.1 uncultured Enterovibrio sp.
GGGCTCGGAATATTCCAACACTGAAAATAACGAAAAGCCTTCCTCACAAGGGCTTTTTTGATGAAATCAAGACTAAATAGTTTGACAAATACCGTGCTTCTCGTTCTTAATTAAAACGTCTCTCATTGAAAAAGGATCACTTAATTTGGACGACGTATCGACGGGAACATTGGTTTCCCTATTGGTATTTCTTATCGTCATTTCTGCCTATTTTTCCAGCTCTGAAACCAGCATGATGGCACTGAACCGTTACAGACTGAAACACCTTTCTAAACAAGGTAATAAAGGTGCAAAGCGTGTAGAAAAACTTCTAGAACGTCCAGACAGATTGATTGGTCTTATCCTCATTGGTAATAACCTTGTCAATATCCTCGCTTCCGCAGTCGCAACCTTATTAGGCATGCGTTTGTACGGAGACTTAGGGGTTGGGATCGCAACAGGTATTCTTACCTTGGTGATCCTTGTTTTTTCGGAGGTCACCCCAAAAACACTGGCTGCAATATACCCAGAACGCGTTGCCTTTTTCAGTGCCCCCATACTGAAAATATTAATGATCTTGCTTTCTCCTCTCGTGATCATCATCAATTTCATCGCCAATACTTTTTTACGCTTATTTAAAATATCTCCGCGAAAACAAGATATAGAGCATCTCAGTTCAGAAGAATTGCGCACCCTCGTCAATGACGCGGGAGGACTCATCCCAAAAGCACACAAAAACATGCTCATTTCTATCCTTGAGCTTGAAAGTGTCAATGTTAACAACATCATGGTTCCACGCAGTGAAATTACCGGGATCAATGTAAATGACGACTGGAAATCCATTATGCGTCAGCTGACACACGCGCCACATGCCCGCATGGTCTTGTATCGAGATCAAATTGATGAAGTGGTTGGGATGCTACGCGTACGTGAAGCTTATCGAATGATGGTGGAAAACACTTTTTGTAAAGAGCACCTTTTACGGGCAGCAGACGAAGTTTATTACATCCCAGAAGGCACCCCTTTAAATATTCAACTCATTAAGTTTCAAAGAAATAAAGAACGGATTGGACTGATTGTAAATGAATATGGCGACATGATTGGACTTGTGACACTCGAAGACATACTGGAAGAGATCGTGGGGGAATTCACCACCTCCCTTTCACCTCGACTTGAAGATGAAATCATCACCTTATCTGATGGAAGCTATCTTATCGAAGGCAGCGCGAACATCCGCGATCTTAACAAAACCCTTTCTTTGAATTTACCCACAGATGGACCTCGTACGCTCAATGGGCTTATCCTTGAACATTTAGAAGAGATCCCTGAAATAAAAGCCACAATCAAAGTGAAAGGACACCACATGGAAATTATCAGTGTGGCCGAAAACAGGATTAAACAAGTCAAAGTGTGCCCCGAGATTGAATAGGTCTGAGCCTCTTTTTTAAGGGGTATACCCAAAGTAATTGAAGATGCTCGCCTGCGACAAGAGAGTAAAGCCCCTGAGCATAGAGCGACTATGTGATTGGCCGCTGCGAGCGTAGCCAACACCCACTCAGCTTCAAAAGCGACGGGTATAACATACAAAAGCCCTTCCAAAATACAGGGTATTCACCAAAAGAATGAAAAAAGAAATCTTCATCTTTTCAAAACAGATTCAAGTGAATGAAGAGACCCCTCGCCTTTGACGGTCCAGGGTTGTTCGCTTCTACTGCCCGCCGATCCACACCTCACGCTCCTTGGGTATATCGGCTTCTATCAAAAAGGCCACCAACTGCGATTAGAATCGAGTTCTTTTTTACAAGATCTGAGCTGATGTCGGTAACGTTGTTCTTGACCCTGTACTTTTTTTGCAATCTGTTTCAATTTCGGTTTCCTATGATAACTTCCTCGTCGGAAACCCGTGCGCCCTTCATGGTATGCTAAATAGTGCGAATAAGCGTCGCCTTTTGCTAGCCCCAAAGTACGGTGTGTCTCATTGATATACCAACCCATAAATTGCGTAGCATCCCCAAAATCAGAGCGAGATCCTCCTTTACCTGAGGCTTTTTGATAGTCCGACCAGGAACCATCTAAGGCCTGAGAATAACCGTAAGCGCTCGTAATCCGCCCCCATGGAATAAAACCCATTACATATTTTTGAGGTGGCATTGCATCATGTATAAAAGAACTTTCTTGTTTAACAAAGGCCATAACAAGAGAAATGGGGACCCCCCATTCTTTTTCCATATCCACAGCATCTTCATACCAATCATCATATTGACGAAAAATCTCACAAACATTGTCTTGATTATCAGGAGGTGGACTCGCACAACTAACATTGAGTGATGCAATAAAAACCAGCATGCATTTATATTGAAAATTCATTTACTTCCTTACTTCTTCTTAATTTTGCGTCTTCATCTAGCAAAAAATAAAGGCTCTAAATGAGCTTGTATTTTTAATTAATCGATTCATTCACAGAAGCAATATCGAATACACTTATATTATTCATAATAAAAGACGACCTCTCTTATTAAGTCGTTAAGCGGATATTACGCAGAAAAATTTCTCAAACTTATGATTATATTTGAAATTAATGTATACCTATCACCTTTGACGCTCAGGGTTGTTGGATGCACCTTAAACTCTCAATCCTATATGCCCGTCGCCTTTGAAACTGCGTGAGTGTTGGGAGCTCTCGCTCAGGCCAATCACATCGTCAATGGCTTCACTCGTTTGCCACAGGCGCGCATCTTCAAGTGTCTTGGGTACAGTTGATCTATGTTCAGGGGCTTTTCTATTTCTTTTCTTTTCTTTTCTTTTCTTTTCTTTTCTTTTCTTTTCTTTTCTTTTCTTTTCTTTAGATATTCAGGGTGCACATGCTCCAGCAGCAAAACATCCTATTAAAATACACGCATTGCCTTCGGCCACCTCATTTTAATAACTCATAAATTAGACAAAACACATGCTCTCGGCTTATCTCGAATTCCATTAACGAAAAGAGAAAAACGCCTAAATACATCAGAAATATAAAACCCCATTCCGCCTCACCTCGATATTTTAAAATATGACGCTGGAATCAAAATTAAAATTTTTCACGTCACGCCACGAGCAGGTATGCATTTATAGACAAATTCTTATCGCAATGCCTATAAAACAATATTATTTTCCTGCGTGCGGAATGCTGGATAAAATAAAAAGCTCATTTAAATAAATAAGGATATGTTTTCTAAATGTATTCGCTAGAAATATAAATAATCTTAAACAAAAAAGCAGATGCCGAATCCCAAATTATACCGCCAAGAGATTTGAAGATCTCTTTAGAGGGGCGGTTAAAGGAAAACGGACTCTATGTAATTAAGCTTATGCCCATCGCCTTTGACGATGGAGGATACAGGTTCTATTTCGTCTTTTGAATGGCTTCTCGAGGCCTTTTAAGATGCAGGATCAGGCGCTATACCCAAAGTAATTGAAGATACGCGCCTGCGGCAAGCAAGTGAAGCCTCTGAGCATAAATCAACGATCTGATCGGGGTGAACGAGCGTAGCCAACACCCACGCAGCTTCAAAGGCAACGGGTATAATGATCAATCCTTTCAATGCACCGACAGTTAGCCTGCATCTTTATTTTTTATATTAGAAAAGAAAAAGAAAATAAAATCATGACGAAAAATAGTCTTTCAAATATGCTTCAAAATGAATAACATCGCTTTGCTCAATGTCTTTCTGACGTTGAAAACTCACTTTCGTTTCTTCAAGAAATAGAGCCTCAGAACAAACCTGGTAATCTTCTTTTATAAATTGCTCATGATAATCTGTGGCCAAAGCAATCCCCAACTCTCGGATCCCCAGTCCTGAAATAATCTTTTCCAAACAACGAGCCGAAAAGGTCCTTTCAGAAAAATCAAACCAGGTAACCAACTCGCGGCAAACCGCTTGATAATGATCTCCCCCTTGAGCCTCATCCATCAACACGGCCAATTGCGCTAAATCAGCAAAAACACGTTTACCCCAGGCTTGGAGAGTCAATTGTTCTCCATGACAGCCGATTTGAAGCTCCAAACCCGGCTTTCTTCCCTCAAGAACGACATGCTTCCAATTTTCTCGCCAACATCCGAGTTCATCGTGGGTCATCTGATCAGAGTCAGACAAAACACACCAAGTTAAAAATAAATCAAGAAAATACACTTGATTTTCATCGAGTCCAACCGGGCTGAATGGATTTACATCTAAAGATCGCACTTCGATGTATTCAACCCCTGCCCGAGCAAGAGCTTCAGAAGGCTTTTCTCCTCGCTTAGTGACACGTTTAGGGCGAATTGGCGCATAAAGCTCATTTTCTATTTGTAAAATATTGGCATTAAGCTGCAAAAACCCCGATGCATCTCGAAGAGGAATACGTGAAAAATGCTCGGATGGCGTCTCAATAGCAGAGCGCACGCCTTCAAGGTATTCATCAAGATTGTTAAATCCAATTTTTAGACGGCTTTGTTCAAGACTTGTATAGCCAAAATCACTGAGGCGCAAAGAGGTTGCATAAGGCAGATAAAAGGTCTCTTTTCCTGCTTCTTTAAAATCAAGTTGAGTCGTTGTTTTTTTTATGAATGATGCACATAAAGCAGGAGATGCACCAAATAAATAAGGGATTAACCAACCAAAACGGTAATAATTGCGGATCAAACCGAAATAAGCTTCTGATCTGGACGCTTGTCTTTGTTCTGATGTTTGAGGGCCCAATAATGCCTCCCAGAATACATCAGAAAAGGAAAAATTAAAATGCACACCAGAAATGATTTGCATCACACTCCCGTAGCGCTGTTTTAATCCCTTGCGATAAAGGGTTTTCATCTGACCCACATTCGAGGAGCCATATTGGGCTAAAGTGATGTCTTCTTCTTTTTCAATAGAACAGGGCATGGAAAAAGGCCAAAGCAAATCATCGTCCAAAGCCCGATATGTAAAACGATGAATATCATGCAATTGATGCATCATCTCAGGGACGCTGTAACTAACAGGAGTGATAAATTCAAGCAACTGCTCTGCAAAATCGGTCGTCACCCACTGGTGCGTTAAGGCAGAACCTAAAGCGCTTGGATGAGGCTTAGATGATAAACGGCCATCGGATGTAATGCGTAAAGTTTCGCGTTCAACACCGCGTCCAATCCCATTAAGTGCGTGAGGTTTTTTTAAAAACGGGGCCAATTTTTGAGTGAATATTGTCAAGTAGGTACTCATGTCATATTAAAACACAAAGGGGAACAAGCATAATCGTTCTAGAGCGCAAAAGCTATATGGGGTGCGGTTGCACACCCCGATTGAATAAAAGATTATTTTTCAATAACCCATGATTTTACAGTCAAACCCAAACTCTGAAGTTGAGGCTTTAATGATTTTGCATCTCCAACCACAATGATTTGATAATCGTTTGGATCAAACCATTTTGTTGCCAATTTATTCAATGTTTTTTGCGTCACGGAGCCGATAATTTCTCTTTGCTGACGTTTGTAATCAACAGGCAAAGCATATTGAAAAATATTAGCAATAAGCACTGCTTTATCAAGTGGGGTTTCGTAGCTTAATGCTTCTTTTTGCCCCCCTGCCAGACGAAGAAAAACAATTTCTTCATCGGTTAAACCGTCCTTTTTTATCTTTGTCAGTTCAGCTTGAATTTCTTTGATGGTTGCAAGGGTGGTTTCTGCCCGTACTTGTGTTAAAAAAACAATTTCACCTTTTTCCTTGTCCCCAGAAAGCCATCCCGCAGCGCCATAAGTAAAACCTTTATCTTCACGAAGATTCAAACTCAATCGTGAATTGAAATTCCCGCTCAAGTTAAAATTGGCAAGCTGCGTTTTGAACATTTCTCCCGTGGCATCATAAGGCATACCATGACGCACCATTTGAACAAGGCTTTGAGGCGCATTAGGAACATCGACTAACCAAATATGAGGCTTCTTATGGGTTTTTAGGCGGGGTTTTTGTGGCTCTTTAGCAGGCGCTCCTTTCCACAGGCTTAAAGAACGCAGAGGAGAAAGCAAGCCATCTTTCTCAATGTCGCCGACCACAATAATATGGGCTTTATCTGGCGTGTAATTTTGTGCATAGAAACCTTTTACATCCTCCAGCGTCAAAGCGCTCACACTTTCTCGCGACCCTTCACTCCCAACACGACTCCAAAGATCTTGATAAAGCACCTCTCTTCGGGCTTGTCCCCCTAACCAAAGAGGACTGAGATGGTTCATCTGTATACTTTCTAATGTTTGTTTTTTTAAACGATTAAAATCTTCTTCTTTAAAACGTGGAGATCGCAGCATTTGAGCTGCAATTTGCACGGTCGCTGACAGATTTTCAGTCAAAGACAATAAACTCAGAGTGGTTCCTCTTTGTGAGGCCCTGACCTGAATACTTGAGCCTAACAAATCTAATTTTTCAGCAATTTCTTCACTGCTGAGTTTTTTTGTCCCTTCAGAAAGTAAGCGAGCCGTTAAAGAAGCCAGCCCATTTTTTCCTTTCGGCTCCATCAATACACCGGCAGGCATAATAAGGTGCAAAGCCACTGTTGGAATTTCAGTTGATTGAGCCCCGGTGATTTGAATGCCATTTTCCAATGTGGAATAGTACAAGTCTGGCATTTTGACACTGACCGCTTTCGAGGCAACGGGGATCGCTGCGCGATCAAATGTAATCGGCGTCGTTCTCATTTTTAAAGGCGCGGCTTCTTTTTTATTTGTCTCAAATTGCGGTTTTAAAGGCGAATAATTAGGGGCATGGGCTTGCATGTGTAATTGACCCATGGGTACAACAGAGAAAGCTAAAGACGGTTTACGCCAAATATATTGATCAAAAACGCGTTCAACATTTTTCGTTGAAACCAATTCTAATTCCTTCAACCAACGGCTTAAAACATCGGGCTCGTTATAGAAAATCTCATTCGAGGCCAATTGAGAGACTTTTCCTTGAACACTTTGCAAACTAAAAATGGCATCCGCATGCGCCATTTTTTTAATTTTCAAAAGATCATTTGGTTTAATGCCCCGTTTTTGCAACGCATCGAGCACCTTCAATATTTCATTCCGTATCGGTTTAAGGTCCTGACCTTGCTTACCCAAAACCTGAATTTGAAAACTACACGCAAGTTCTGCACAGTCTTGATAGGCAGAGGCACTCAATACCGTACCCGGCTTCACTAACGCTTGATAAAGCAAACTATTTCGCCCCTGCCCTAAAACAGAAGCCAGCATGTCTATCGCAAGCTCATTCTCGGCGCCTGAATATTCCGTTGGCCAAACCATCAGTAGCATGGGTTGTTCAATTTTGTCTTCTAAGGTCACAAAACGCTCTGATTTTAAGGCAATCGGCCATTTTGGGGCAGGCGGAACAGGGAGGCTTCGTGGTATTTCAGAAAAATATTTTTGAATCCAAGCGAGGGTTTGAGAAATATCAATGTCCCCTCCGATGGTCAATGTCGCATTATTGGGTGCATACCATTTAAGAAAAAAAGCCTTTAATGCACTCACATCAACACGGTTCAAATCTTCGACATTGCCTATCGTGCTCCAACTGTATGGATGATTTTTTGGATATAAACTGGCCGCGAGCATTTCGGAAACAAGACCATAGGGTCTGTTTTCAAAATTTTGTGCCCGTTCATTTTTAACCGTGTCTCGCTGAATTTCGAATTTCTTTTGAGAAACCGCATCCAAAAGAAAACCCATGCGATCCGATTCTAACCACAATATTTTTTCGAGTTCATTTGCAGGGACCGTCTGATAATAATTGGTGCGGTCTCGGTTCGTCGTTCCATTAACTGATCCTCCTGCTCCTGTAATCATTTTAAAATGCCCTTGATCTGGCACATGCTTTGAACCTTGAAACATCATGTGTTCAAAAAAATGAGCAAAACCCGTTTGACCCGGATTTTCACGGGCAGAGCCGACATGGTAGGTCATGTCCACATGCACTAAAGGATCTGATTTGTCCTGATGCAAAATGACCGTTAATCCATTATCCAAAACATATTTTTTATACGCAATACCGGGGGCGTTTCCTTTTCCTTCATCAGATTTAACAAAAGAGACGCCATCAGGAAGCGTTTGAAAAGAGGGCATTTGAAAAAGAGCGCACCCAGAAAGGCTTGTTAAAGCCAATGTAAGAAAAAGATAACGCATAAGACAATCCTTTAAACAGGGATCAAATAGGTAAAAAATCATGTAATACAAAGACTAAAATACAATATCGAAGGGTTTTTCCTATCCCAATAAAGAAAAAACACCCCGACATGTTTAACCTTAACCAACCCGCAGCCACACAAAGAGGATCACCAATAATAGGAACCCAGCTCAAGAGTAACCCAAAATAGCCATGGCGCTGTAACCAGTCAATGGCCTTTTGAGTCTGTTTTTCATTTTCTTTTTTTTGGGGGAAACATCGACCAATCAAATAATTAGTCATTCCTCCCAACGTGTTTCCTAACGAGGCAATAAAAATCAACGTCGAGATTGAATGGCCATTTTCTTTTATCAAAAAAAGAAGATGAGCTTCAGATCCTCCCGGTAAAAGGGTCGCGCTCAGAAAACCTGTCGAAAATAAAACCCAAAGCCCATGCTCGCCACTTATCCAATCAAACATATGCTTTTCAACCTTCGCCTTTGTTTTTATACCAAGACACTTGAAGTTGCGCGTAGGCAGCAAGTGAGTGAAGCCCCAGAACATAGATGGACTCTGTGATTGGGCTGAACGAGCCTAGCCAACACCTACGCACCTTCAAAGGCGACGGGTATATTGAAATGAATGATTTTCAAAGCATGCCGTTTTCGTCTTCGAGTGTCCCGGTGTTTGTTATACCCCTCGCCCTTAAAGAGCGTTCGATTTTGGCTGTATGCTCAAAACCAAATCACAGAGTGCATAAGTACTCAGAAGATCGGCTCTCAGCGGATTTATGTTCTGAAGATTGTGTTTCTTGTCGGTGATCGCCGATCTTGATCTTCAAATGTCTTGGATGACACCCTCTGTGCAAAAAACAAATTAAATGAGTCCCAAAAAAAGAGGTAAAGAGAGGTCATCAAAATAAGGGATCATTGAAAATTAAGAGGCACATTGTAACAGAAGAAAATAAATTACAATAAAGCGGTATTCTTTTTTGAGTTTTGGCTGGACTCTCAAAGTCCAATTACCGAATGCGAGTATGCTTATTGGGTTTCAGGCCTGATGAGGCTTATGGGCATCGTTCAGTGTCCGCCTAGGGCATCTAAAAATAGGGTGGGTATAGAAGAGAAAAAAGAAGAAATCACGATATCATTTAAATGGTGCGTCCGGGAGGATTCGAACCTCCGACCGCCTGGTTCGTAGCCAGGTA
>CAMRBZ010000142.1 GCA_947040595.1 uncultured Enterovibrio sp.
GAGATTAGGTTAATGAATTTAAAAAAAACGGTATTAGCGGTCGTGATTAATAGCTTTTTATTTACCAGTGTTGCATTTGCTGCACCGCCGGGAAAACCAACTATTGGCTGGGGAGAATATACATTTTCATTAGTTGAAATAGATCAATCTGAAGTAGCGTATGAAAAATTAGTAAAAGCTGTTCATGATGATATTGAAATTGTGGTTACTTGGGATGTATGGTCTGGTGGCACACCGAGCAGCGCGAGTATATTGCTTGATGGGAAGTCCGTCTGGGAAGGAAGTGCTGCTGCTAAGAAAGCCTCTTTTCGGATGAGCAAAGGCGGCATCTATCAAATGGTCATCGAGTTAAAAAACAGCGATGGTGTGAGCACTTCAGATCCCACAACCTTAACGATTGCGGATACTGACGGAAGCCATTTACCAGGAATGGAGACGGTTTGGACTGAAAATAATAAACCTTACGAAAATAAAACAGGAAAAATTGTCGGTTCTTATTTTGTTGAGTGGGGGGTTTATGATCGAAAATATCCTGTAGATATGATGCCGGTTGCGAACTTAAACCGTATTATTTATGGTTTCGTGCCTATTTGTGGTAGCACTATAAATGAAGGGCTTAAAACGGTTGAAGGATCATTTCAATCTCTTGAAAATGCTTGTAAAGGTCGCGAAGACTTTAAAGTCGCAATCCATGATCCTTGGGCGGCTCTCCAAAAACCACAAAAAGGGTTTGAAGGTTGGAGTGCGCCGTACAAAGGTAATTTTGCCCAATTAATGTCATTAAAAAAATCTAATCCCGATCTAAAGATTTTACCTTCAATCGGTGGATGGACCTTGTCTGATCCCTTCTTTTTTATGGACGATCCAAAGAAACGAGCTACGTTTGTCGCTTCGGTAGAAGTTTATTTAAAAACATGGAAATTCTTTGATGGGGTTGACATTGATTTTGAATTTCCTGGATTCGGTGGAGCAAATCCTAATTTAGGTAATAAAGAAAAAGACGGTGAGACTTACGTATCAATCATGCGGGATATGCGTGCCATGCTTGATAGGCTGGGAGAAGAGAAAGGACGTTATTATGAGTTAACTTCTGCGATTAATGTTGGGCTAGATAAATTAGCAATCATTGATTATAAAGAAGCCTCAAAATATTTAGATAATATTTATCTAATGTCTTATGATTTTTACGGTGCTTGGGATAATACTGTTTTAAACCATCAAACTGCATTAAATGAATCAGGCGTAAATCCAGAAAATAATGAATATTTTACCTCTCGTGGTATTGATAAATTAATTGAACTGGGTGTTCCCGCAGAAAAACTAGTGATGGGGGTCGCTGCATACGGGCGTGGGTGGACAGGTGTTGTTGATTATGTCGATGATAACCCATTTTCAGGAAAAGCAACTGGGCCAATTAAAGGGACGTGGGAAGCTGGTGTCGTTGATTATCGTGATATTGTAGATAACCACACTGGAGATGGATGGATTGAAGGATATGATGACATTGCCGAAGGCCCGTATATGTTTAGGCCAACTACCGGTGATCTCATTACATACGACAATCCGCGGTCTGTTGTGGCAAAAGCTAAATATGTTATCGATCACAATTTAGGTGGGATCTTTCATTGGGAAATGGATGCGGACAACGGTGATCTGGTTAATGCAATGCATGAAGGTTTAGGGCATGGTGGAGATTCTGGCTCTGATAAACCGAAAGATCGTAATCCTCTGGCACGAGCAGGGGCAGATAAAACAGTGATTGGACCGGTTGAAGTTCATCTAAATGGTGATAAATCTTCTGATCCTGAAGGTGGAGCACTGAAATATAAATGGACACAAACCGCGGGACCTACAGCAAAAATAACGGGTTCAGATACGGAATCTGCAACGGTTGAAGTCGCTGAAGTTAAAGAGGATACAAATTATACATTTTCCTTAACAGTAACAGATCCTGCAGGCCTTTCTGGTACAGATGATGTTGTTATTACAAACAAAGTAGAAGTCTATAATCAGCCTCCAACCGTAGATCTTCAAATGATGACCTATGCAAATGAAGGCAGCGAGATCACTATTACGGCAAACGGAAAAGACAATGATGGAGATACCTTATCTTACATTTGGGATGTGGACTCTCAGTTTGTAGTTACAGGAGGTGGTAATTCTTCCTCAATTACATTGACTGCACCAGATGTTGATGCAGATCAAACATTTGACCTTTTAGTGTTGGTTTCTGATGGTGAAGCTGAAGTTTCTGCTGAAGCTGAAATTCATGTAAAAAATGTTGTAACAGATCCTGAACCTGATGGTAATGGAAACGGAGGTGATACGGGCGGCGGCGATATCGGTGGCGGCGGTGAAACGGGCGGCGGTGAAACAGGTGGTGGTGAAACGGGCACTGGAGATAACTGTTCAGCGAATGATTCATCTGCAAGTAATCATCCAACCTGGAGTCCAGAAACAGTATACACAACGGAAACGGTGACACATGACGGCCTTGTGTATAAAGCCAAATGGTGGGTACAAGGTTCAGAACCTTCTGCATCCAATGAAGCCTGGGAACTACTCAGTGAAGTAGATCTTCCTTGGAATACCGCTGTTGCATATCAAGGTAATGCTCAAGTTAATCACAATGGTTCTCGTTGGCAGGCTAAATGGTGGACCCAAGGTGCAGAGCCTGGCGCGGATGAGGTTTGGGTCAATGTTGGTCCAGCAACCTGTAAGTAACATTAACGTGTAAAAATGCTCAAAATACTTAACGTGAAAATAGGTTATAAAAACGTATATGTTTATATAGAGATGGGGTAGAGCTTAAAAAAATTAGCTTAGACCTAGAATCGTTGAAACCTATAGAATCTTGAGTGTATGGGTACAAAAATGAGAACCATCAGAATGATGGTTCTTTTTTTGTAATTGTTCACCAGGGCTGTTTGACTTTCAGCGTCTTAATGTATTCACATTGTTTTATAGATAATTAGGGTCAATAAAATAACTATTGAATAATGAGAGTTAGTCTGAAAAATAATCAAATTAGAACGTTGAACTCGTTGTCAATACCTTCTCTGTGAACAGTTACATCTAATTGGTATTCAAAGAGTTGAAAGTAAAAATAAAAACGCGGCATTCAAGGGAATGCCGCGAGAAAATCCTTAATTAAATTAAGTATATATTTAGTAGTTAGGTTTTGTTGCTGGTGCTGCAGCTCGGCTTGTGGCTGTTTCACTTCCTGCTTGTTTTGTTTGAACTCGATCTAATCGTAATTCAGCAATGGCAATGTCAATTCGTGCCAAATCTTCTACAGCGGCTGGTGCTTTTGCCGTAGGAGATGTTGCCCTGCGATGTTGAATGGCGGGTTTCATTGCAGGAGCTTGTGTTGGACGATCGGATTTTTTTGAGATATTTGTTATGTTGGTTTCTTCAGAAATGATCGGGTTTTCTGCCTTTTTTTCTTCGAGAAGTTGTGATTTAAGAGGCTCAATGATTTGAGTTCTTTTTTCAATCTCGACTACTGGGGGCTGGATCTCTGAAGAGTACAGTTGTGAGTTTTGTTCAACATTTTCGGATAATTCATTTAACGAAGAATGACGAGTAAATATTTTGCCCATAGCAACTTCAGGCGAGGCGACTCCTGAATGAACAGGAAGAGTGTTAGGTTTATCGACAATGGAGACCATTGTTTCCATTAAATCGAGTTGCTCAAGATCTTGCTGAGCAACCGAAACGAATTTTTCATCTCGATTAAAGCGACGACGGCGTTGCGCATTTGCACGTAGATGACGAGGAGAGCGACGGCTACGGCGTTTCTCATCTCGTAATAAATCAGTGTCGTTGGAAGCAATTGTCTCTAGATCATTCTCATTTTTGTTGAATGTAAGCGTTTCTACTTCATTGTTATTTAAGTTAATTGTTTCAATGATACGGGATTCTTCTTTGGCTTCAGCAGCCATCGCCTCGCCCAGTTCCTGTATGAGATGAGGGGTTGATCTGATCTCTTGTTCTTGAACTGAAGGCGTCACACGGATTTTGTTACTCAGTTGACGCTGTGGACGACGTTGTTTAATTTTTTCAGGTTTGGGGACTGATTCATCTATTTCTGGTTTATTTTGTTTAGGCACATTTTTGAGTGTTTTTGTTTCTTTAAGCGGTTGGCGTGGTGCAATGTTTGCCGCTTGTTTTTGATTGTACTTTTTAGGTGTTGTTTTTGACTCTTGTGTTGTTTCTACTGCAGTAACGTGACTTGGATTACGCGTTTTTCTGTCATTTATAGTGTTGTTTTTTGTGTATTCCTCACGAGGAGTACGCGTAGATCGGCGAGTTCGATTGAGAGGACGTCGCGTGTCTTCTCTGCGATGACGTTGTTCTTCTTTTGCTGGTGTTTCTGGTTCTGAAATCGATTCAGGAATGAATTTAGAAACAAATGAAATAAAACGTGAGAATAAGCCCGTTTGGATGTTTAACGTTGGTTTTGAGAATGGAGCAGGCGCTGTCGGTGTTGTGAAAGCATGTAGCGCGGGTTCTTCTCTTACCTTTTTAGGACGTTCTGTGGGCGGCTCTTCTTTTTTGCCTTCTGTTTCTCTAAGTGTATCCAATTGGTCTGGAAGATGGTATGACAAAATGGTATTTTCATCACCAGAACGGGTACGAAGGACTTCAAAATGTGGTGTTTCCATATTGGGATTAGGAACAATAACCACATGAACATTATGAAATTTTTCAATATGATGAATTGAAGGGCGCTTTTCATTAAGAAGATAGGAGGCGACTGTGACAGGGACAATTGCCAGCACTTGTGCTGAGTTTTCTTTGAGTGCTTCTTCTTCGATCAAGCGCAAAATAGAGAGTGATAAAGACTCATTATCGCGAATGACGCCTGTTCCGGTACAACGTGGGCATATATGATGGCTTGCTTCTGCCAAAGAAGGGCTTAATCTTTGACGGGACATTTCTAAAAGCCCAAAGCGAGAAATACGTCCAATTTGTACACGAGCGCGGTCCATTCGAACAGCTTCGCGAAGGCGATTTTCGACTTCTCGTTGATGCCGAACGGGGGTCATATCGATAAAATCGATAACAACCAAGCCGCCTAAATCACGTAAGCGTAATTGGCGAGCAATTTCATCCGCTGCTTCAAGGTTTGTTTGAAGGGCTGTTTCTTCGATATCCGAACCTTTTGTAGCTCTTGCTGAGTTTATATCGACAGAGGTTAATGCTTCAGTTGGGTCGATGACAATTGAGCCACCTGAGGGCAAGCTGACTTCACGCTGAAAAGCAGATTCAATTTGACTTTCTATCTGATAATGGCTAAAAAGAGGCACTTCACCAGAATAAAGTTTGACGCGATGAATAAAGTCGGGCCGAGTGGTCTTAATGCGTTCACGTGCTTGATTAAAGACGATTTCGCTGTCAATTAAGACTTCACCAATGTCACGGCGTAAATAATCCCTAAATGCACGGGCGATAACATCACTTTCTTGATATATCAAAAAGGGCGCTCGTTTAGAGTCTCCTGCACTTTGAATTCTATCCCAATTACTGAGTAGATAATTTAAATCCCATTCAAGTTCTTCTGCTGATTTACCGACTCCAGCTGTACGTACAATTAAGCCCATCCCTTGAGGAAGCTCTAAACCTGACATGGCTTCTTTAAGTTGAGTGCGTTCTTCACCTTCAATACGACGGGATATTCCACCGGCTCTTGGATTATTTGGCATGAGAACGAGATAGCTGCCAGCTAAAGAAATGAATGTGGTAAGAGCGGCTCCTTTATTACCACGTTCTTCTTTATCAACTTGAACGATCACTTCTTGGCCTTCTTTCAAAACTTCTTTGATATTAGGGCGGCCTTGAGGATTGTAATGCTGAGGAAAATATTCACGGGCGATTTCTTTTAGTGGGAGAAAACCGTGGCGGTCAGAGCCGTAGTCGACAAAAGCGGCTTCTAGACTGGGTTCTATACGTGTAATACGTCCTTTATATATATTGGCTTTTTTTGATTCATGGCCTGGGCTTTCGATATCCAGATCGTATAAGCGCTGTCCATCAACCAATGCGACGCGCAACTCTTCTTTTTGAGTTGCGTTAATCAACATTCTTTTCATATTAAATCGTTCTCAATTATTTATAGTTATTAGCGTGTTAGATACGGTACAAACAGGACAATGCTGCCAGGTCCCAAGTCTGATATTGATGCAACCTCACGGCTGGAAGATCAGAGACGCTCTAGGGCTATACATATGGGCCGACTGAAACGAAAATCAGAAACAATTTTGGATTACTCAGTTGGTTTTCCGCGGTATGGCGGTTGTCATTTTAACATTGCATGTTTGTTACGTGGAGCTAACAAGCTAACGGGGCTTTTCCCTTATGTCTTACGCCAAATGCTGCATAATAAAGACAAATTAAATTTTTACTGATTAGGTACAACAGACTAAAAAGCAATATGAAGATCTAATTGTCAAGGATAAAGCAGGTAAGTAGCCTTTTATTGACGGTTTTATATCCGATATAAAAACAAAAAAGATAATTATCTTTATGCCACGAAGCAACTATAACAGGGAGAGATTTTTGCAGCAAACTACTTTGATGCAATGTAGAATGCGGATCCTATGAATACTATAAAATCAAATGTGCAATTCATTGAGATTTCAGATGACATTGCAGGCCAGAGGATAGATAACTTTCTCCTCAATAAGCTAAAAAATGTGCCTAAAAGCAGAATTTATCGTGTACTTCGTAAAGGAGAAGTCAGGGTTAATAAAAAAAGAATGAAGCCAGAATACAAACTTCAAGCTGGAGATATTCTTCGCGTTCCTCCGATACATATCCCAGAAACAGAACACGTAGAACAACCGAATACTAAATTAAAAAAAGTGGCAGAGTTAGAACACTGTGTTATTCATGAAGACGAATATTTATTGATCTTAAACAAGCCCTCAGGTACAGCTGTGCATGGTGGGAGTGGTTTGAGTTTTGGTGTTATTGAGGCTTTGAGAGCGCTTCGACCTGCTGCTAAATACCTAGAGTTGGTGCACCGTATCGACCGAGATACTTCAGGTCTTTTGTTGATAGCCAAAAAACGCTCTGCATTACGTCATCTACAAGAACAATTTAGAGAAAAAACGGTACAAAAATATTATCTTGCTCTGGTTATGGGGGCCTGGACCTCGGCAATGAAGAAAGTCGATGCCCCTTTACAAAAAAATGAAACTAACAGTATTGTTCGGGTTAATGAGCAAGGAAAACCTTCTGAAACACGTTTTAAAGTCATTGAGCGTTTTGGAAATTCGACCTTGATTCAAGCAAGCCCAATCACGGGACGAACACATCAAATTCGAGTGCATTGCCAATATGCGGGACATCCCATCGCTTGGGACGATCATTATGGTGATCCTCGTTTTGATGCCTATACCCATAAACTGGGTTTAAAACGTTTATTTTTACATGCGGCAAATATTCAATTTATTCATCCATCGACACAGGAAAGTATGAATATATCAGCGCCTTTAGATCAACATTTAGAAAGGACTTTAGCGCGTTTAAGGAAAGGTTGATCTAATTTTCTAGAAAGAGAAAAAAGAGAAAAAAGAGAAAAGGCAGAAAAATGCATTAAGAATACGTCGGATATTTTCTGACAATTAATATAAGTAACATTTTAATTTTAAGTAAGTTGTTCTTTTGTGGATTGCACTTTTTTCTTTTAAATTCAATGTTTCATGAAAAATGTTCAACCCATTGTTTTAAAAATAGATGTACTGATGTGCAGTGAAGAATGAAGAGCGCATATAGGTTCGTATATTTTTAGCTTGTAGTGGCGGCACCAACAATGGTATTGATGGGGAGCCGCCTCATTTTATTTGTCCGTCGATATTGGCTAATGACCTCTTACATGGAGTCACATTTTGTAGTGCTCAAGCATTTCAGGACATATAATAAACCCGTTTTTTTCAGCTTTCGCAGACGGTACTTCATCATTATATTGATGCGGGCGTTCTCAGTTATAATACTTCATTAAATACATATTTATCTCTCTCGATGCTTCTGCCATATTGAGATACTCTTGCTTCGGATCCCATTCTGATTTTAAGCTTCGAAATCCCCGTGGCATTGGCGCATTATCCCCACGATTTTCACTGTAACTCATGCTTTTCTTCATTTTGTAACGCAAAAAATGTTTTCTAAATGCCTTAATTCCATATTGAGAGTCTGGATCTGAATGAAAAAGGGCAGTGTTTCAAATCTGCATTTTCGGATGAATATCAATCCCAAATTTAAGGGCGTTAATATATCGAGAAATAACAATATTATGCATCAATTCGCTCTTTGAAAAACAAATACTACCTCGCGTTAATCGCTTAATTCTTGTTCTAAAATCGCGGTTTTTCAGCTTCATCTTTTGCGTATTTTGTTTGGCGATGTCGTGCTCACTAAAATCTTGGTGTCGTTCATAATCACCTCAGTTATCAGTATAAAACCGGGTTATACCAAAAGGGGCAAGATGCTCTTTAAAAAAGACATCTTTTCGTTTACCAAAAAATAAGAAAGGAGCACATTCGTTTTATGGCAGACCGTGTGCCATAGGCAGCGTTGGTTTGATTTTTTTCCCACACATGACCACTGTTCATCTATCTTCGCTTCATTGCAGACCTGTTTTACTCTGACTTTTACTGCTGTTTCTAAATGATCATGGAAAAAATGAGGATTGACCTGAAACCGATTTCTTTCTTTTTTAATCTGTTTAAAATCGTTGTTCTCAATATATTTAAATTGCGAAGTCTCTGATCTCACAAGCATGGATGGCCATATCAACCGCTTGCTTTTTTACTCCAGGAAGAGAGGCTCGATAAGAATAATCTAGGAGAAAATGGCTTTTATCACATGCAGTAAAGCGACAACGATAACCTTGTTTTCTTTCAGGAGTAAAATCCGCTTTTAAGATGTCTGTATTGCCACATTCTGGGAAATGAATTTTTTGATAACCTGTCATATCGACATGATACAGGAAAAAATGTAAATCACATATATGAGCCACTACCAGATGACCGTATAAAATGCTCTCCGAGATCATTAGGCCACTAGATGTTCGATTTATACCCGTCGCCTTTGAAGTTGCGTGGTTGTTGGCTGCGCTCTCTCAGCCCAATCACATAGTACCTCTATGCTCAGGGGCTTCGCTCGCTTGCTGCCTACACGCATCTTCAATTCCTTTGGGTATATTGTCTGTATATACCCAACGCACTTCAAGATGCGTGCTTTAGTCGCTGGAAATTATCGTTGA
>CAMRBZ010000143.1 GCA_947040595.1 uncultured Enterovibrio sp.
ATGGACGATCTGATTGGGCGTTGAGAATGCATTCAACAAGCCTGTCGCTTCAGATGTTTTAGGTATAAAAAAAGCAGCCATTTGGCTGCTTTTTGTTTTCAACGCTCAAATTAGGTTCTGCTGTGCAGACCTTTTTTCTCAAGTGAGCGATAAATAATGGTTTGTTGGAGCAGGGTGACGATGTTCGAAACCAACCAGTAAAGTACCAGACCGGATGGGAACCAAAGGAAGAAGACAGTGAACATGACAGGCATGATGTTCATGATTTTCTGTTGCATCGGATCGGTGACCGCGCT
Organism: uncultured Enterovibrio sp.; assembly: GCA_947040595.1. Taxonomy (GTDB): domain Bacteria; phylum Pseudomonadota; class Gammaproteobacteria; order Enterobacterales; family Vibrionaceae; genus Enterovibrio. The sequence continues at coordinate 297 of CAMRBZ010000143.1, forward strand.
TGGACTCATCTTTTGGATAAGGAACATGGATGCGCCCATTAACAGCGGCAAGACATAGTAAGGATCGGGTGCTGATAAGTCATGAATCCAAAGAACAAACGGAGCATGGCGAAGTTCAACCGATTCCATTAACGCCCAATACAATGCGATAAAAATAGGCATTTGCAGAATAAGCGGTAAGCAACCTCCCAGAGGATTCACTTTTTCGCGCTTATAAAGCTCCATCATTTCTTGGCTCATGCGTTGGCGGTCATCACCAATACGTTCACGCATTTCTTGCAGCTTAGGCTGCAACATGCGCATTTTCGCCATTGAGGTGTATTGCGCTTTCGTCAGTGGATACATCACGCCACGAACGACAAACGTTAAGATGATGATGGCAAGGCCCCAGTTTCCAACAAAGCCGAAAATGGTGGAAAGCAGCCAATGCAGTGGGCTCGCGATGAACCACAACCAGCCATAATCCACCGTCAGGTTTAAGTTGAGGGCGGTTTTTTCCATTTGATCTTGGAGTTTTGGACCTATCCACAAAGAGGCGTCAATCTGCTCAGTTTGTCCTGGTTCAATGGTGGTTGTTGGATAACGAACCCCGATAAAACCTAAGCTTTTACCTGTACGGGTATAGAGATTGGCTTCGCCTTTGGCATTCGGGATCCAGGCTGCAAGAAAGTAATGCTGCATCATGGCCGCCCAGCCTTGTTTGGCAAGGATCAGGTTAAGGTCCCTGTCTCTCATGTCATCAAAGCTGTATTTCTCGTATGTGGCCTCATCTGCTGAATAAACCCCGCCACGGTATGTCGGCATGGTGAGACTGCCACCGTCATCAAGTAGATTCTGCTTGAGTTGCGCATACATTTGAACGGTTATCGGCTTTTGGCTCTTATTGTCAATGGTGTAATCGACATCAATCGCGTAGTTATTCCGTTTAAGAATAAAGGTTTTTGTAAAGGTGACGCCGTCTTTTACCAAGGTAAGAGGGACATGCAATTCATTTTGTCCTTCTTTAAGCTCGAAGTCTGTTCCCTTGACGGTAAAATCTGCGCGCGTATTGAGGGTGTCGATGCCGTTGGTGCCAATGAGTCCACTTTGGGCGATAAAGGTGTGATCGGGCGTGTTTTTGAGTAACAGATATTTGTCTTTTGAATTAAATTCAGCATTGTAATTGTTCAAAATGGCTCGAACAATATCACCGCCTTGCGTGTCAACGGTTAAAGTTAGCACGTCATTTTTTAAGGTAATGAGCTTGCTGGAGACAGAATCCTGTGTCAGTGGCAGTGAAGAATCTGAACTGGCGGGTACATCACCACTGTATTTACTTTGTTGTGTTACGCCTTGACCCTTCGGTGTTGGGTCCATTGCTTCATTCCAGTTGAGGTACAACATGAATGATACAAACATAAGGGCAATCAACAGGATATTACGTTGAGAATCCATTATTAACTGTCTCTGTGGTTAGGGTTGTGTGGGGGCACAGGATCGTACCCTCCGTGATTAAGAGGATGGCATTTTAATAAACGTTTGCAGGTAAGCCAAAATCCTTTTACAACACCGTGACGGTTGACCGCTTCTAGCGCATATTGGGAGCAGGTTGGGGTAAAACGACAGCGCGGCCCGAGAAATGGGCTTATAAAGAGTTGGTAGCCACGAATGAACGCCGTGGCTATTTTTTTCGCTGAGGTTTGGACAAACGTCGCCATAAATCATCAAGCAGCTTAGTCAATTCTTGATTACTGAGCTCGTTGGCACTTCTTTTGGCGATCACGACATAATCTTTCGCGGGTAGGGCGTGTTGATGCTTTCTGAAATTTTCACGAACAAGGCGCTTAAACCGATTTCGGTCAACGGCATGTTTGATTTGTTTCTTTGGCACCGCTTGTCCTAAACGAGGATGATCAAGGGCGTTATCACGGGCAAGAAGAGTCAAGTGTTGCGAGCCAGCGCGTTGAGGCTGCTGGAAGACATGGTTGAAATGCTCGGGAGTCAGCAGACGCAACTCCCGAGAATAAGCGAGCTTATTCATTAATTAATCGCAACGGATTATTTAGTAAGCTGCTTGCGGCCTTTCGCGCGACGAGCTGCAATAATTTTACGGCCGTTCTTTGTCGCCATACGCGCACGGAAACCGTGAGAGCGTTTGCGCTTTAGAACAGAAGGTTGAAAAGTGCGTTTCATGGTTTCTACCTTAATTCACTGATTTTTAGGTTATTAAGCTGATAAAAAAGCTTTTTAACTTGACGTTGGAAATTATCCGACGCTTCTTAAAAAGGAGGGCGGATTGTAATCATTGGCTGACTTATAGTCAATCTTAAAACCTGAGTTGAACGATTAAACAACCAGCTAATATCGCGCGATTATACGCTCTTCCATGAATCGAGCGCAAGGATCCTTGATTGATCACCTTTGTTCTTGTGTTAATGGTGCATTTTTAAAGAGAAAGAAAAAGAAAAAAAGAGGCAAAAATAATCAAACCTTTAAAAGAGTGGCACTGCAAAGGTGAAGAGAATAAAAATGAAAGAAAGTGAATTAAAGATGGATCCTCTTCTCTTTCGGCATAAAAAGAAGGATCCTGTGAGTAACTTTGAGGGTATAATGCGTGATTGGTGAAAGATGTGTGCAATATTTGTGTATAAGTACGATCTTATTCACTGAAAAGGAGATCTTCTCTCTGGTGATCCTCAGTGTAGAGGTATAAAATTACTTCCTTTTCCATTTATCCCGTTTGGAGTCCGACGTGTCATCTTCGCTTTGGTTGCAGTGTCTTCAACGCCTCCAGGAGGCTCTTCCTGCAACAGAATTTAGCATGTGGGTTCGCCCCCTTCAGGCTGAGTTATATGATGGAACTCTGACTTTATTTGCTCCAAATCGATTTGTTTTAGATTGGGTGCGTGATAAATACATTAATAGTATTAATCAGTTATTGAATGAGTTTTGCCCTAATGATGTACCCATGCTCCGTTTTGAGGTGGGAAGCAAGCCGATTCAATCTTCTTTGCCTCTAGTGGCACCGATTGTGGCCGTAGTGCCCGCTGTCAAACCCATTGCTGGGCGTGTTTGGGAACCCGCACCCTCACCGGTTCAGTCGGACATCAATCATCGTTCAAATGTGAATCCTAAAAATAAATTTACGAACTTTGTTGAAGGTAAGTCGAACCAACTTGCTTTGGCTGCTGCGCGTCAAGTTGCGGATAATCCTGGCGCTGCATATAACCCTTTATTTCTTTATGGTGGTACGGGTTTAGGCAAAACCCATCTATTGCATGCTGTAGGTAATGCCATCAGTGATCGAAAAAAAGACGCGCGAGTGGTTTACATGCATTCTGAGCGTTTTGTTCAGGATATGGTAAAAGCATTACAAAACAATCAGATTGAAGATTTTAAGCGTTATTACCGTAGCGTAGATGCCTTGCTCATCGATGACATTCAATTTTTTGCAAATAAAGAACGTACACAAGAAGAGTTTTTCCATACATTTAACGCCTTACTTGAAGGTAATCAACAGATTATTTTGACATCAGATCGCTATCCAAAAGAAATAAATGGCGTAGAAGACCGTTTAAAATCTCGATTTGGTTGGGGTTTGACGCTCGCGATTGAACCGCCTGAGCTTGAAACACGGGTGGCGATTTTAATGAAAAAAGCAGAAGCGCATTTGATTCGCTTGCCTGATGAAGTGGCTTTCTTTATAGCAAAACGCTTGCGTTCTAATGTACGAGAGCTAGAAGGCGCGCTTAATCGCGTGATAGCGAATGCTAACTTCACAGGGCGTTCAATCACGATCGACTTTGTGAGAGAAGCTTTACGCGATCTCCTTGCGCTTCAAGAAAAGCTGGTAACGATAGACAACATCCAAAAAACGGTAGCGGAATACTACAAAATCAAGATGTCAGACATGCTTTCTAAGCGTCGCAGTCGTTCCGTTGCGCGTCCTCGTCAAATGGCCATGGCTTTATCCAAGGAGCTGACCAATCATAGTTTGCCTGAAATTGGTGATGCTTTTGGTGGGCGTGATCATACTACGGTGCTTCATGCATGCCGTAAAATTGAACAGCTTCGAGAGGAAAGTCATGATATTAAAGAAGATTATTCAAACTTAATCCGGACTTTGTCGTCTTAATATGAAATTTACTCTTACGCGTGAACAATTTTTAAAATCCCTTCAGCAAGTTTCTGGTGCGCTAGGGGGGCGACCCACGTTGCCTATTTTGGGTAACATTTTACTTCGAGTGGAATCATCGCAATTGTCCATGACGTGCACCGATCTTGAAGTTGAACTTGTCGCCAATATTCCACTCGACAGCGAAGCGGAAGAAGGAGCAATAACGGTTCCTTCTCGTAAGTTTCTTGATATTTGTCGTAGTTTGCCAGAGGGGGTGCCCATTGTCTTTTCGGTTGAAGGGCACCGCGCCTTAATACGCTGTGGCAGAAGTCGTTTTACGCTTTCAACCTTGCCTGCAAATGATTTTCCAAATATTGAAGACTGGCAAAGCACGGTAGAATTCACTTTACCGCAATTACACCTTCGTCAATTAATTGAAAAAATAGCATTTTCAATGGCAAATCAGGATGTTCGTTATTTTCTAAATGGAATGCTATTAGAAACCCAGGGCAAGACATTGCGCTCTGTTGCAACCGATGGACACCGCATGGCGGTGGGAACCTGCGAGCTTGAGGATGAGGTTTTAGAGCAACAAATCATTGTCCCGCGTAAAGGTGTCACTGAATTAATGCGTCTTTTAGATAAACCCGATCAGCTTGTTACGATACAAATTGGCTCTGGAAATATAAGAGCAAAAGTCAATCAGTTTATTTTTACCTCGAAGTTAGTGGACGGTCGCTTTCCTGATTACAAGCGCGTTATGCCGGCTTCTTCTTCGAAGATCATGGAAGCAAACTGTGAAGCTTTGCGTCAGGCTTTTTCGCGTGCTGCTATTTTATCGAATGAAAAATTTCGGGGCGTTCGATTAAATCTAACCGCAGGGCAGTTACGTATTTCAGCTCACAATCCTGAACAAGAAGAAGCGGAAGAATTTGTGGATGTGACGTATGACGGTGAAGATCTTGAGACCGGATTCAATGTTAATTATCTTTTGGATGTTCTCAACTCACTGAAATGCCAACAGGTTCGTTTTTCGATGAAAGATGCGATGACAAGTACCCTGATTGAAGACATAGATAACGACGATGCCATGTATGTGGTGATGCCCATTCGTTTATAGCATGACGCTTTCTAGACTCTCAATACATCACTTTAGAAATATTGATGCTTCTGATTTAACGTTTTCGCCTGGCTTTAACTTTCTAGTCGGTCCAAATGGAAGTGGAAAAACCAGTGTATTAGAAGCCATTTATTATTTAGGGCATGGACGCTCATTTAGAACGCATTTAATCAGCAGGCTAATTCAACATCAAGAGAATGCATTTATACTGCATGCACGCACGCAAGTTTGTGAGCGCTCACTGCCTTTCGGGATTCAAAGAAACCGCGATGGGACGGGTGAGGTAAAAATAGGCAATGACACAGGACAAAAGTTGGTACAATTGGCGCAAATTCTGCCTATTCAGCTGATTACTCCTGAAGGCTTTGATTTGTTAATCGGTGGACCGAAATACCGCCGAGCATTTATTGATTGGGGGGTGTTTCACGTGGAACCTCAATTTTATTCTGTTTGGTCTCGTGTTAAAAGATTAACAAAGCAAAGAAATGCCTTAATGAAAACGGCACGAAGTTATAATGAGCTCCGTCATTGGGATGCCGAATTGGCACCTCTTGCGGATCAGATTGACCTTTGGCGTAAAAAATATATCGAAAATTTGACAGAAATAGCCTCTTCTATATGTGATGCATTTCTTCCTGAATATGAAATTCGATTTAGTTATAGCCGAGGGTGGGACAAAGACACGGATTACGCTCAGTTATTGGCGAATAATTTTTTACGAGATCAGCAATTAGGTTATACACACAGTGGTCCACATAAGTCAGATTTACGCCTTCGAATTGGAAATACCCCAGTAGAAGATGTTTTGTCTCGTGGGCAATTAAAGTTGATGGTATGTGCTTTACGCTTAGCGCAAGGGCAGCAGTTAAGTGAAGAGAAAGGAAAGCAGTGTATCTATCTTATCGATGACTTTGCTTCAGAATTAGATTGTCAGCGACGCGCCATATTAGCGACTCAGTTAAAAATCACTGGAGCCCAGGTGTTTGTGAGTGCAATTAGTGCCGATCATATCGCTGAAATATGCGACGAAAAGAGTAAGATGTTTCATGTCGAAAACGGTAAAATAACCCCAGTCTAGATAAAGCGAGAGTAGCTTAATGTCCAACAATTATGATTCATCGAGTATTAAAGTACTTAAAGGTCTGGATGCAGTACGCAAGCGTCCGGGGATGTACATCGGTGATACCGACGATGGTTCCGGTTTACACCATATGGTCTTCGAAGTTGTTGATAATTCGATCGATGAAGCTCTCGCGGGTCACTGTAAAGAGATCGAGGTGAACATTCATGAAGACGGCTCTGTCTCTGTTAAAGATGACGGTCGTGGAATTCCGGTTGATATCCATGAAGAAGAAGGGATATCTGCTGCAGAAGTGATAATGACAGTGCTTCATGCCGGCGGGAAATTTGATGACAATTCTTATAAAGTCTCTGGCGGCCTGCACGGTGTTGGTGTATCGGTTGTTAATGCCTTGTCCGAAAAGCTTGAATTAACCATTTGGCGTCACGGGAAAATACATCAACAAATGTATCATGGCGGTGTACCTGATGCGCCGTTAGGCCCTGTTGGAGATACAACAGAAACCGGGACTCGTATCCGTTTTTGGCCAAGCTCGGAGACGTTTACCGATCTTCTTTATCATTATGACATTCTTGCTAAGCGTTTACGTGAGCTTTCATTTTTGAATTCTGGTGTCTCTATACGTCTTAATGATGACCGTGAAGAAGACAAGAGTGACCATTTTACCTATGAAGGTGGGATCCAGGCTTTTGTTCAGCACCTTAACCGCAATAAAACCCCGATTCATCCCTCAGCATTTTATTTTGAACATGAGCGTGAAGACGGTGTAACGGTTGAAGTGGCGATGCAATGGAATGATGGCTTCCAAGAAAATATTTATTGCTACACGAACAACATTCCTCAACGTGATGGCGGAACGCACCTTGCTGGATTTCGTTCAGCATTAACCCGTACTTTAAACAGCTACATGGAAAAAGAAGGTTATTCGAAAAAAGCCAACGCGGCGACATCCGGTGATGATGCCCGTGAAGGTTTAACGGCTGTTGTTTCTGTTAAAGTGCCTGATCCTAAATTCTCAAGCCAAACAAAAGACAAGCTGGTTTCTTCGGAAGTGAAGTCCGCTGTTGAGTCGGCCATGAATGAAAAGTTAAGTGAATTTTTAATAGAAAATCCGCAAGACGCAAAAATTATTTGTGGAAAAATCATTGATGCCGCGCGCGCGCGTGAAGCTGCACGTAAAGCAAGAGAAATGACGCGTCGTAAAGGGGCTCTAGATTTAGCGGGTTTACCCGGAAAGCTGGCGGATTGCCAAGAAAAAGATCCGGCGCTGTCTGAACTTTACATTGTGGAAGGGGATTCCGCAGGAGGCTCTGCGAAACAAGGCCGAAACCGTAAAAACCAAGCTATTTTACCTTTAAAAGGTAAAATTTTGAATGTTGAAAAAGCACGTTTTGATAAAATGCTTTCTTCTCAAGAAGTCGCAACCCTTATTACTGCACTCGGTTGCGGGATTGGTCGTGATGAATACAACCCAGACAAACTGCGTTACCACAATATTATTATCATGACGGATGCGGACGTCGATGGGTCGCATATTCGTACCTTGTTGCTCACTTTCTTTTATCGCCAAATGCCAGAGCTTATTGAGCGTGGTTATATTTACATTGCTCAGCCGCCACTTTACAAAGTGAAAAAAGGCAAACAAGAGCAATATATAAAAGACGATGAGGCGATGGATCAATACCAAGTTTCTTTAGCTTTAGATAACGCGTCATTGTTTGTTAATCCAGACGCACCCCCTTTGAACGGCTTGGCGTTAGAGAAATTAGTAAAAGAATACAATGCGGGTATGAAACTCATTAATCGCATGAGCCGACGTTATCCAGAAACTTTACTTCATGAGCTTGTTTATCAACCCCGTTTAACTGTCGAGAGTTTAAGTCAGGAAGATTTTGTTCTAGCTTGGACTAAAAACGTGGTGGATGTTTTAAACAAAAACTCAACAGGAGAGAGCCAATACAGTCTTCAAATTAAGTTTGATGAAGAGCGTCAAATTTTCCAACCTGAAATTGTTGTGCGTACACACGGTGTTTTGCATGAATACCTGTTGAGTTACGATCTTCTCAATTCAAAAGAATATGGAAAAATAGCCTCTCTTTCAGAGTCCCTTGATGGTCTTTTGGAAGACATGGCATTTATTCAACGTGGAGAGCGTAAACTTTCTGTGGATACTTTTGCAGAAGCATTAGCATGGCTTATTAAAGAATCGAACCGTGGTTTAAGTCGTCAACGATATAAAGGTTTGGGAGAGATGAATCCGGATCAACTTTGGGAAACCACCATGGATCCTGATTCTCGTCGTATGTTGCGTGTGACCATTAATGATGCCGTTGCAGCAGATGAGCTCTTCACCACCCTTATGGGGGATCAGGTTGAGCCTCGCCGTGCATTTATAGAAAATAATGCATTGAAAGTTGCGAACTTGGATATTTAAAGGCTCATTTTTATTCTGAAATGCTCATGATGCAATCTGAAACCTGAATATGAAAACGCCGCTTTTGCGGCGTTTTTTTATGTGTCAATTGACTTAAAAACAGGCCCGATCATTTGATTTCGTGAAATAAAAAAAGTAATACCAATTCCATTAAGTATACCCAAGACACTTGAAGTTGCGTGTAGGCAGCAAGTAAGTGAAAGGCCTGAGCATCGATGGATGATGGATGATGGAT
>CAMRBZ010000144.1 GCA_947040595.1 uncultured Enterovibrio sp.
TCTGCGGATGGGGCGGTGTATGCGTTCCTTTAAAATGGGTCAGGGAATAGGCAACGCGTTCTTCAAGAGAAGCCGGAACGCTTGATTCGTGTTTTTTCTCAATATGACGAAGGCGAGGCAATAAACCACACCCATTTGCAATTTGAATCGCAAGGCCAGGACGTGCGTTAAGTTCAAGCACCATGGGACCTTTCTCTTTGTCGAGTACTAAATCGGCCCCGACATAACCCAGCCCTGTCATTTCCCACGCACTCGCAGCAATGCGTAAAAGCTCTTCCCAATGAGGGACTCTCAATTCATGCAAGGCCCGTCCGGTGTCAGGGTGTTGCTCTGCAGGCAAATTAAATTGCACAGCGCGCAGGGCTTTTCCGTTTGAAATATCAATGCCAACCCCCACCGCGCCTTGGTGCAAATTGGCTTTACCGTCAGAGGCTGCGGTTGACAGGCGCATCATGGCCATTACGGGATAGCCTTGAAAGACGATCACACGAATATCCGGAACCCCTTCAAAACTGAATCCATCAAAAACGTTATCAAATTGGATCAAATTCTCAACGAGGGCGACATCATTTTTACCCCCGAGAGAAAAGAGTCCTGCCAAAATGTTGGTGATGTGGCGTTCGACTTCACTTTTAGGAATTTCAGCCCCTGAGGGCTTTTTGTACAAACCGTTTTTGTGAGACGTGATGACCAATATGCCTTTTCCGCCCGATCCTTGTGCGGGTTTTATGACAAAGCCAGGCCATTTTGTGACCATTTCATGGATAAAAGGGACATTGTGTTGTTCTGAAATGACACCAATCAGTGCAGGAACCGCGGCGCCTGCTGCTTGCGCGATTTGCTTTGTTTTGAGCTTATTGTCGACCAAAGGGAATAAATGGCGGCGGTTATATCGACCAATGTAGCTGATATTTCGCTGGTTCATTCCCATGATCCCGATCGCTTTTAATTTGGAAGGGCTGGTGAATTTGCTAAGCCAAGATCCGATCATATCAAGCGTCCTTCACCAAAGGTTTAAAGCGTTTTAGTTCGCTTAATCTGTATCCTGTGTAATTGCCCAGCATTAAAATAATGGCTAAAATAATCAGCTGAATACCGATGAAATTGAAAGTCAAATGACGAATAAAGTCATTGGTCATTGCAAGATAAACCAATACCGCTGTCAGTAAAGAACCCCCACCTTGCACGATCACTTGTTTAGCCCCTTCTTCTTCCCAAAGAATGGACATCCGCTCAATCGTCCAAGAAAGAATGATCATCGGGAAAAACGTGATGGTCAGTCCTTCAATTAAGCCAATTTTAAAGGCCACAACCGTGAAGACGGAAATGATCAAAATAACCGTAATGATCACCGCCGAGATGCGGGCGACCAACAATAAATTCAGTCTTGAAAGGTAGCTTCGGATCACAAGACCCGTGCCGACAATCAAAAGAAAACCAATGATCCCAGGAAGCAATTGAGTTTGCACAAAAGCAACCGCTATCAAGACTGGCATAAAGGTGCCTGAGGTTTTTAAACCGACAAGGACGCGCAACATCACAACAATCAAAGCGCCGATGGGAATGAGCAAAATGGTTTTAAACATGGCTTGCTCTTCAATCGGTAAACTGTGAATAGAGAAGTTCAGCAAGCTTTCGGCTTGAATTTTCTTATTGGTGGCTTGTTGTGGACTGATGTCTTGAGAAATAATGGAAAAACTGACCACACTGTTGGTCCCGCCATTGACTTCAAGAAGGGGCGTTCCTTTTTCGTTCCAAATTAACAGGTTTTCTTCTGAATTGACGAGCGAGGCGTCAAGGTCAAAAATTTTCCAGTTGTTCCCGTTCCAAATTTCGACCATAGGAATGATCCCTTGGCGACGGCGACCGTCTTCCAAGCGCAAGGCCCCGACAACGCGAGCGTGTATTCCTTCCATAGACAACATGGTGACGATGGCGTCAGCACGAGACATTTCTTTTGTCAGTAAGGCCGTATTTTGGTTATCGAGATCGGTGAATTGTTTGATCAATTCCCTTGTTAAGGTGGCGTGATCGGCTGAACGCTCACGGGCTTGAGAAAGCAAGGTTTGTGCTGCAATCATCAGTGGACCATCTAAAGCGACTGAGGGGATGGTCTGTTGAGGAGGGGCGTGGTTATATTTGGAATTGGGGTCAACCAGCATTTGGTTTTTGAAATACAAAATTTGACGGCCTTGAACGGCGCGCTTTGTCCATTCGGCTTGTCGGTTATTCTCTGTTTCTACCAAGGTAAACCCATAACTGGGTGAGCTGGTATTTTCATTGATGAGCGTGAAGCCTTTTTGCGTATCAGGGGCCGCGAGAGAGACCTTCACGGGCAATCCAGTGGCTTCAAATTCAACGCGGGCTTCGACTTCCCAGACCTGATGTTTTTGCCCCATAGTCCAAGGTACACCATAAACTTGGTGACGATATACAGTGAGGGAAAAGCCGATAACAAATAAAAGGCTTATTAATAAATACAAGGGCATTCGTGACGTCATAAGATCCTCTTGGAGTCGAAATTGTTGTTATCGGTTATTCGGTTATTCGGTTTTTAAGGTGATTTGGTTCTTCGGTTCTTCGGTTTTTAAGGTGATTTTTTGTTTGCCTGGATATTCGGGATAAATGTAAGATTTACTGACATCAACAATGGCGATATCTCGGAAGAATTCGCGGCCTAACAGAACAGGGAATTCCATATAGGAGCGATCGGCCAAAGTAAATTCTGTTTTTTCATAGAAAGGCCCTAGGCGGATGCGAAGCTCAACCACAGCGCGACGATCCAGAGTGTCTGTTGAGGCTTGGCGGATTTTAACCCAACGGGTTAAAGGGGCTTCAATGATGTTTTCTTTGCTTCTTTCTTGTTCGTTTTCTTGTTGGAGTGGTAAGTTGTCCGTGAGGAGTTGAAAACGAACCCATTTTTTACCATCACGTTCAAATTCTTGTACATTTGCGGCGTTCAAAGAAGAGGTGGTCGCCCCTGTGTCAATGCGGGTTTTGAAATTTTTTCCAAGAGAATCAACCCAAAGCCATTCGACTTCGCCTAAAACGGGTTTGCCTTTTTCTTCATGTACGAAGACTTCTTTTTCGACATAAACAACGCGCGGCTCTGGTGGCGGTGCGGGCGCTGGCGCTGGCGCAGGACTTTTTTTCTTTTCAAGTACAGAAATAGACGAGGTGATTTTCTTTATTTCTTTTTGCATGTTGTGGATCTGAGTTTGTTGAGAGTGATCGTTTTTCTGGAGAACGCCATTGAGGTCCACAACATTCGTTTTGAGTTTATGAATGGCGTTGATCGTTTCTTTGTGTTGCTCATTTGAGGTGATAGCACAACCTGAAACAATAAAAGAGAGAAACAGCAGCCCGCAGTGCTTGAGCATAGATAGCGCCTTTTAAAAAAGAATCGGGAGGCTATGTTAGCCTGAATTAAGGGACGCGAAAAGCGTCCTATGTCATTAATTAGTCAGGATTGACCGCAATTAATGTTGCGCGTTTGGGCGCAGGATACCCTTCGATTGTTTTATCTGAATTATGAGTGTCTAGATAGTCAGGTAATGAATGGTGTTTCATCCATTTTGTTGAGCGTTGCTCTTCGACGGTGGTGATGCATTCATCGACGATGCGTACCTGTACAAAGCCCGTTTTTTCTAACCACCCTTTAAGGGCTTTGGCGGAGGGAAAAAAGTACACATTGTGCATTTGTGCATACCGGTGAGAGGGGACTAGCACGGTGTTTTCATCGCCGTCAATCACCAAGGTTTCCAATACCAGCTCACCACCTTTAACTAATTGATTCTTTAGTTGAATGAGGTGATCTAAGGGCGATCTTCTGTGGTAAAGAACCCCCATGCTAAAGACCGTATCAAAGGCAGCCAGTGCAGGCAGTTCTTCAATGCCTAAAGGCAACAAATGCGCGCGAGGATCCAGGCCCATTAAGCGTTGAATGGCCTGAAATTGCACTAAAAATAAAGCGCAAGGATCGATGCCCACCGTCAATGCCGCCTCTTCTCCCAGCATACGCCAAAGATGGTAGCCATTTCCGCAGCCAACATCCAAGACATAACGGCCTTTCAAGGGGGAAATGTGTGGCAAAATGCGGTCCCATTTCCAGTCAGAGCGCCACTCCGTATCAATGTGGATGCCATGAAGGGTGTAAGGGCCTTTTCGCCAAGGGTGGAAGGACTGTAACAGGTTCTCTAACTTGGCGCGTTCTCCTTCACAAAGAGGCGGCTCTGATGCAAGAGAAACCGCGTTTTTTATGTCTTTTTGGGAGGGCATGTGTGTGGAGATTTTTTTTAGAACCCGTGCCCATTTGGGTAAATCACCATGAGGGCGTTGTTGCCACTCAAAAAGTTGTTGGGGTAACGTATGCAGCCAAGGATGAAGGCGGTTTTTTGCAATTATTTGATAAAAATCGGAAAAATCGAACATGGTCAGGATATTTTCAGTGGATATGATGACAATACCTTGCGAAAAAAAGCAGCGTAAGGCACATGGATGTAAGAGAGGGGATTTTTTTCTCTCATTCGGTTTCTATTCTTTTATTGCAAACATGGAGCCAAAGTTAAAGCATTGAAACCATAGTGAAACATGCGAAAACCCACACTCTCGTAAGCGGGCGCAATGGCACTCAAGGCTGTCGGGCTTCATGACGTTTTCAAGCGCGCTTCTTTTTTGGCTGATTTCAAGTTCGCTGTAACCGTTGGCCCGCTTAAAGTCGTGGTGTAGGTCAATCAAGAGTGTGTTGGTGACAGGATCTTCGAATTTATATTTTTCAGACAAAATTAAAATGCCGCCCGGTTTTAAGCCGTCATAAATTTTTTGAAGCAAGACTGTACGGTCTTCTGGACTTAAAAATTGTAAAGTGAAATTCAATACCACCATGGAGGCATTTTCAATGCAAACATGGCGAATGTCTTTTTCAATGATGTGCACGTCGGTTTCTGAGCGGTACGCGCTGAGGTGTAATTTACAGCGTTCTATCATGGCAGATGAATTGTCGACGGCAATGATTTTGCAATTTTTTGCTTTAATGTGACGACGCATGGACAAGGTTGCCGCGCCCAAAGAGCAGCCGAGATCGTACAAGGTTGAATCGTTTGTTGCAAAACGTTCAGTAAGAAGGCCGATGGCGGAAATAATATTGTTGTAGCCCGGCACAGAGCGTTGGATCATATCAGGGAACACTTCGGCGACGTTTGCGTCAAAAGTAAAATCCCCCATTTTTTCGATGGGGGTTGAAAAAAGCGTGTCGAAATGGGTCATTATTGTGCCTTACAACGAGGTTATGTTGATTGATCCTTTCTGGGTCGTGCATTTTCACCCCACCTTTGAATTTACTGGGGGAACGCTTTTAAAGGTCAATCACAGAGTGCATCAATGCTTAAGGGCTTAGGGCTTAGGGGCTGTTCGTCCTTGCCGTCCTGGGGCCTTTTCCACTGTTTTGGGTGCAGACAGTCGGCGATTATAAATAATTTTTTTAATCTTGTCTTTATCTCTCATCAATTGAGTGGGATGATTTTTGCCGAATTTAAAATGGCCTTGAAAATATAAAACGCCTCTCTTTAATATCGATTGAAAAGGAAGGAGAAGGGGGCGGTCTTTTCGTTCTTTGCATTAAAAATGAGAGGGGGTAGGGAGGAAAGGGAAAGCCCCCAAAGGTTTTATTTAAAGTCCTGCATCTTCAAGTGACTTGGGTATATAATGCGGAGGTTTTTTTAATTTTTAGATGTTGCAAGCGACAGGTTTGCAGCCAAATTTACACGTCTTCATTGCCCGTTACGTTTGTGTTATTTCGGCGCAAATGGCAGGGGAGGCGCTGAACGGGAATGTTTATGCGCACGCATTATTGTGGTCACTTGAACCAAGCCCATGCAGGGCAAACTGTAGAGCTTTGTGGTTGGGTTAGCCGCCGCCGTGATTTGGGTGGGCTGATTTTTATTGATTTGCGTGACAGAGAAGGCCTACTTCAAGTTGTGGTTGACCCGGATACAAAAGACGTCTTTGAGAAGGCGTCTCTTTTACGCAATGAATTTTGTATCAAAATGACAGGTGAAGTTCGCTTACGGCCTGCGCATCAAATCAACAAAGAAATGGGGACGGGTGAAGTGGAGCTTTTAGCCCGAGGGCTTGAGATCATTAACCGCGCCGCCCCTTTGCCTCTGGATTTTAATCAAAATAATTCAGAAGAGCAGCGTTTAAAATTCCGTTATTTGGACTTGCGTCGCCCCCAAATGAGCGATCGCATCAAGTTGCGTGCGAAAGCCTCAAGTTTTGTTCGTCGTTTCCTTGATGAAAATGGTTTTTTAGACATAGAAACCCCTGTGTTGACAAAAGCAACCCCAGAAGGGGCGCGCGATTATTTGGTGCCGAGCCGTGTGCATAAAGGCAGTTTTTATGCCCTCCCTCAATCGCCACAGCTTTTTAAACAGCTTCTGATGATGTCGGGCTTTGATCGATATTATCAAATTGTAAAATGCTTTCGTGATGAAGATTTACGGGCAGATAGGCAGCCTGAATTTACTCAAATCGACATCGAAACCTCATTTATGAGTGCAGAGCAAGTGCGTAGCGTCACTGAAAAAATGGTGCGTGAGATGTGGCAAAGCTTGCTGGAGGTCGATTTAGGGGCTTTTCCAATATTGACCTTTGCAGAGGCGATTCGCCGTTTCGGCTCTGACAAACCTGACTTACGAAACCCCTTAGAGCTTGTGGATGTGGCCGATCTTTTTAAAGACATTGAATTCAAAGTCTTTTCAGGCCCCGCCAATGATCCGAAAGGCCGTGTTGCCCTCATCTGTGTACCCGGTGGCGCCGCGCTCTCTCGTAAACAAATGGATGATTACGCGCAATTTGTCACCATTTACGGCGCAAAAGGTTTGGCCTGGATGAAGGTCAATGATGCAAGTCAAGGTCTTGAAGGGGTTCAGTCTCCTGTTGCGAAGTTTTTAGATGATGCTTTGGTTCGCGCCCTTTTAGCGCGTTCAAACGCCGCCTCGGGTGACCTTCTTTTCTTTGGGGCGGACACCCAAAAAGTGGTGACAGACGCCCTGGGTGCATTGCGTTTGAAGCTGGGCACGGATATGAATTTGACAGACACCCAAGGCTGGGCGCCTCTTTGGGTGGTCGATTTTCCGATGTTTGAAGAAGACGATGAAGGCCATCTTCAGGCCATGCACCATCCTTTCACCTCCCCTTTGAATATGACAGCAGAGGCCCTAAAAGCCCATCCAGCCTCTGCCATTTCAAATGCGTATGACATGGTTTTGAATGGCTATGAAGTGGGGGGAGGCTCTGTGCGTATTCACCATGGTGAGATGCAAGAAGCGGTGTTTGATCTTTTAGGGATAGAGCCTCAAGAGCAACAAGAAAAATTTGGCTTTTTACTGGAAGCCCTTAAATACGGTACTCCTCCTCATGCAGGTTTGGCCTTTGGTTTAGATCGTTTGGTCATGCTTTTATGTGGCACAGATAATATTCGTGATGTGATCGCGTTTCCAAAAACCACGGCAGCGGCCTGTTTGTTGACCGATGCACCAAGTCCAGCCAACAGCCTGGCGTTAAAGGAGCTGGCGATTGCAGTGACGGCCTTGGCGAAAGAAAAAAATTAGAAAGAGATCTTCATTGAAGATCGAAAGAGGTGAGGTGGGACGGCTCCCGCGTCGCCTTCTTTCACGGCAAGAGGTTTTCACCTTCATCGTGATTTAAAACAAAGCAGGCCAGATTGTCTGGCCTGCTTTGTTTTTTTAGACCATTTAAGGAGCCATACATGGCAGGGCACAGTAAATTTGCGAACATAAAACACCGTAAAGCGGCGCAAGACGCCAAGCGCGGTAAAATCTTTACCAAACTCATTCGTGAAATAGTGGTAGCAGCAAAAGAAGGCGGAGCGGAAGCGGAAAACAATCCCCGTCTTCGCGCCGCAATGGACAAAGCCTTGTCCAATAACATGACCCGTGACACCGTTAACCGCGCCGTGACGCGCGGCGCAGGCGGTGAAGGGGATGAAAACATGGAAACCGTGGTGTATGAAGGGTATGGTCCAGCTGGGACGGCCGTCATGGTGGAATGTTTGACGGACAATCGCAATCGCACTGTTTCTGGCGTGCGCCATGCCTTCTCAAAATCCGGTGGAAATTTAGGCACAGACGGCAGTGTCAGTTATTTATTCACTAAAAAGGGGGTGATTTCCTATGCCTCTGGCTTAGAAGAAGACACTGTGATGGCAGTGGCGATTGAGGCTGGGGCGGAGGATCTCGAAACCCATTTAGACGGCAGCATGGATGTGTTTACTTCTCCTGCCGATTTTGGCGCTGTTAAGGATGCACTGGATGCGGCAGGTTTTGTGGCCGAGCACGCTGAAGTGGGATTAATTCCTTCAACAAAAGCAGAGCTTGATCTCGATTCGGCCCCTAAACTGCTTCGCTTGATTGATGCACTTGAAGATTTGGATGATGTGCAAGAAATTTATCACAATGGTGATATTTCAGATGATGTTGCAAGCGCTTTGGAATAAATAACGTGGCGATTATTTTAGGGATAGATCCGGGATCACGGATCACAGGATATGGCTTGATCCGCCAACAAGGACGCACATTAGAATACCTTGGAAGCGGATGTATCAGAACCGAGTCTGATGATCTCGCGGGGAAACTGGGGCAGATTTTTGCCGGTGTGAGCGAAGTGATATTGCAATTTCAACCCGATACCTTTGCCATAGAACAAGTTTTTATGGCTAAAAATGCCGATTCCGCGTTGAAACTCGGACAAGCGCGTGGAAGCGCCATCGTGGCGGCGGTCAATTCAAAATTACCTGTTTTTGAATATGCGGCACGGTCTATCAAGCAAGCTGTGGTAGGAAAGGGCGGAGCGGATAAAAAACAAGTACAGCACATGGTGGTCCACATGTTGAAATTGGCCTCGACCCCCCAAGCGGATGCCGCTGATGCCTTGGCCGTGGCCATTTGTCATGCGCACACCAACCATACGCTGGTGGCCTTGGCTGGAAAAGCCACCCGAGCCCGTGGTGGGCGGTATTTTTAGTTGGAATAAAAAAGGGGTAATCTCAGATTAATTTGTCCAGATTAATTGGGACACCCACACCCGAGGGGTAGATTAATCAGATTAATTGGGACACCCACACCCGAGGATTAATTGGGACACCCATGATCAGATTAATTGGTTTGGGCTGGTATTTTAAGCTCTTAAGATCGCGGGCTTTCAGCCCACACCCGAGCAAAAGGGGCTCAACAGCTA
>CAMRBZ010000145.1 GCA_947040595.1 uncultured Enterovibrio sp.
AATTTCACCGTGAGTTCTGGTGTATTCACTCCGCTTTTTTCAAATATCAAAGACTTTTAACAATCGGCCAAAATGAGCCATCCATTATTTGATGTTTTGTTCTTGCTTAAGTGAAAGGTGCGTTTGATTTTTTAGGGATGAAATAGAAAAAGCCTCCATAAATACAGGCTTTTAAATGGTGTGTTTTTTTAGCATTATTTCGCAGGTGCGAAATCTTCTGCTGCTTGACGGTGAGCTGTATAAATGGCTTCGCCATCACTTTCAGCATCAAAAATAACCGTCACATCAGGTGAAAATAAAAGAACATCGCCTACTTCTGCAACGTATTTTTTTCCTTCAGTATCACGAACAACAATTTTACCTTTCGTAATAACTTTGTATTCAACTGAGTCATAAATGTATTCAAACTCTACACCGGGTGACATAGTGAAATGCCCCATTGTTAATGCATTGGTGTTGTTTGTTACGGCAACTTCAGCCATGTCACTTTTTAAACCATTTACATTTAGCAGTGTGCTCAGGTCATTTAATTTAAAGCTACCTGATTTAATAAGAGTAATGCCCGATTTTTCAGTTAATGTAGTCATGATAAATAATTCTCGTTATATATATATCAATCTTTTTATCTTTACTTTGATTGAATATATTATGGATATAATGTATTCCTGCATGGGTCTTTTTTATTGTTCGCAACAGAGAATATGTTTATTGATCAAAAAAAATGAGCTTATTCACCATTGAACAAGAAGAAATTGAATGATATCAGATTGTATTATTTTGTACAGGTTCGCATTTTCATATGCAACAAAATATGGAAATATAAGCAATAAAACGTTTTAATTTTTTCTGATGTTAATCTTGTTTTGGTTCTATCACGAAAAGAGTTTAAATTACAGCTATACACAAAGTAATTGAAGATACGCGCCAGCGCCAAGCGAGTATATACCTGTCGTCTTTGAAAGTGTTTGAGTGCTGGCGGCGCTCAAACAGTCCAATTACAGAGTCCATCTATGTTCAGCGTTTTATTCGCTTGCCTACACGCATTTTCAATTCCTTTGGGTATAGGCCTACATAATATCGGAAATTTTCCTTATTCAAACAGCTCTTTATGCAGAGCGCGCACAACGTCTTTTGCTTCGTTGGTGTGGGTTAAAAAACACAGATTGTGGTTGCTGGCTCCGTAGCAAATCATGCGGAGATTATAATCTTTCAGTGCGCCAAATATTTTAGCGGCTCCGCCGCGTGATTCACCCATTTTATTTCCAATTAAAGCCACGAGGCATATGTCTTGCTCGACTGTTACGCGGCACAATTTTTCAAGTGCTTTTTCAACTTCCTTCGGCAGCATGGGCGCGCCTCCGCAGGTGTTGGTTTGGTCGAGCGTTAAAGACACGCTGACTTCTGATGTCGTGATTAAATCAACCGAGATTTTATGCTCAGCCAAGATGTTAAATACATTGGCTAAAAAACCGTAAGCATGGAGCATATTGAGGCTGGTCAAGGTGATTAATGTTTGGTTGCAACGTAAAGCGAGTGCCCGAAACAAGGGCGACGCTTGTGCTTGATGACGAATCCACGTACCGCCAAGCTTGGGAGCCTGTGAGCTGCCGACAAAGACCGGAATATTACGACGCATGGCGGGCAATAAGGTTGCAGGATGGAGGATTTTTGCACCAAAATTAGCCATTTCAGAGGCTTCATTAAAGCTTATTTCCGAGATAGGTTTTGCCTGTGATGCAATGCGTGGATCGGTACTGTAAATGCCTGGCACGTCTGTCCAAATTTCCAATATATCCGCTTGAATCGCTTCAGCAAGTAAAGCCGCGCTGTAATCGCTTCCGCCTCGGCCAAGGGTTGTGGTATTGCCCAAGCTGTCTGAGCCCATAAATCCTTGTGTTACGACGACCTGTTCTTTGCACAGGGGTATAAGCAGCTCTTGTGCATATTGGCTTATTAGCTCTAAATTCGGCGTCGCTTTTCCATAATTGGCATCGGTTTTTAGAACTTGGCGTACATCAAAAAACCTGGCTTTTATTGCCTGAGCGTTTAATAAATGGGTAAATATATGGCTGGACATGAGTTCGCCACAGGCGACTAAGCTGTCCGTTATTTTGGAAGAAGGAACATCGAGTACGCTGATTGAAAGTGTTTTGATTTGATCTAAAATGGCATGAATTTGATTCTTTACATCGGGCGCGTCGGGAAGGCGCGCCAAGATATCAAAATGAATTTCGGCGATTTTGCTTATAATTGTTTGCTGCATCAAGGGGCAATCAACGCCATTGCTTAATTCAACCAGTAAGTTTGTTACGCCAGAGCAAGCGCTTACAATCACTAAACGCGTTGTTTTATTCTCTTCAATAACCGATGCGCAGTGGGACATTGCTGCATGGTCGGCCACACTGGTTCCGCCAAATTTTGCGACAGTGAATGCGTTCATTTTTTTCTCTCCCTGGATGCGTTATCCGCCATTGTTGAAGGTGCTAAGGGGGGCTCACTGGCCGCCTCTGCCCTCGATGTTTGAAGTTGCAGGTCGGCGGCAAGAGCCAAAAAGCCCTTGATTTACGGTGTGCAGTGTAATAGCGCTGCCAACACCCCAGGATCTTTAAAGGTGATGGGGATATGCGTATCTTCAAATCTCTTCGCTATATTGTCAATCCAAGGTTATCAATATTTATACCTGTCGCCTTTTGCGCTGCGTGGATGTTGGCTACGCTCGCATTGCCCATCACATAACGCCATCGATGTTCAGGGCTTCACTCGCTTGCTGCAGGCGCGCATCTTTAATTACTTTGGCTCTGTATTTTGAAATAAAAAATAACGGTATTTAATTAAAATAAAGATAGAGTTATAGAAGAAAATTAAATATGTATGGAGAATCAAACATGAACATTGCTCGTTTTGTCCCTCCCCATAGAGTCCTCATGGGACCGGGTCCTTCCGATGTATCACCTCGCGTATTACAGGCTTTAGGGCAACCCACAATCGGTCATCTTGACCCTTACTTTATTGGCATGATGGATGAAATAAAAACGCTTTTACAATACGCCTTTCAAACACAAAATCCTTTTACGATTGCCATTTCTGCTCCAGGCAGTGCAGGAATGGAAGCTTGCTTTGTCAATTTGATTGAGCCGGGTGAAACCGTGATCGTCTGCAGAAACGGGGTTTTTGGCGACAGGATGCGGGAAAATGTAGAGCGCTGCGGTGGTCTTTGTATCATGGTGGATGATGAATGGGGTGCGCCTGTTTCACCTGAAAAATTAGAGCAAGCCTTAAAAGAGAATCCTCAAGCATCCATTGTGGCTTTTGTTCATGCTGAAACATCGACAGGGGTTTTAAGTGACGCGAAAACTTTGGCGGAACTGGCGCAAAAATACAATTGCTTAAGCATTGTGGATGCGGTGACTTCTTTGGGGGGCGTCCCTTTGTTGGTGGATGAGTGGGGACTGGACGCTGTTTATTCTGGCAGTCAAAAATGCCTCTCTTGTGTGCCTGGTTTGTCGCCTGTGACCTTTTCTTCACGGGCTTTAGAAAAGATGCAAAATCGAACCTCGAAAGTGCAAAGTTGGTTTTTAGATCAAAGTTTAATTTTGGGATATTGGACGGGTGAAACGCAGCGTAGTTATCATCATACGGCGCCTGTAAACAGTTTGTACGCTTTGCATGAATCATTATTACTTCTCAAAGACGAAGGGATTGAGCGGGTATGGCAGCGTCATCGTGATATGCACCTTCTTCTTAAAAATAAGCTTGAAGCTATCGGAATAAAATTCCTTGTGGATGCGTCTTGCCGTCTTCCTCAATTAAATGCCGTCGCCGTTCCCGAGGGGCTTCATGACCCCGATGTGAGGAAAGCACTTTTAAAGGAATACAATCTTGAAATTGGAGCAGGGCTTGGGATTTTGGCAGGAAAAGCGTGGCGAATTGGTTTGATGGGTTACAGCGCAAGAAAAGAAAATGTACTCCTTTGCGCCAGTGCATTAAAAGAGGTTTGTTCAGCACCCTTCAGGAAAACAGCCGAATGACATTGGGTGAGATTAGGTGTGTTCATTATTTAAGCGAGCACTCTATACCCAAAGTAATTGAAGGTGCGCGCCTGCGCTAAGCGAAGCCCTTGAGCATAGATGGACTTATGTGATTGGGCCTAACACTCTCGCAGCTTCAAAGGCGGCGGGGATAAGTAAGAAAATTGACGAATGCAAGAGTGAATTCGGTCTGCTTTTTTAAGGTTCAATACGCGCTAATGAAGTGAGCGAATGTTGTTTGAAAAATGCTCAGGCTCTCATCTTTTGGAGTGACAGGGTTCTTTGGTACCTGCACCTTTGACGATGCAGGGTTGTTTGCCCAGCTTACGAAGACCAATTAAATTGTCCGTTTATGCGCAGGGTTTTTCTTCCTTTTTTTCAAGCCACATCTTCAAGTTTCTTGAGTGTACATGCATGAAAAAGCAGGCTTTTTTCTTATGTCAAGGTGTTTTTATTTTTTTTCCTTTTTCTTCGACAGAGGTTGAAGAGGAGGGAAATGGTCAGGAAATAACAAATTTGCTTCTATGTACAATTGCTTGGCTATTTTTAGATGTTGTGTCTTTTTGGCTGCATTAATAAGGTATCGATAATCTTTCGCGGTTGGTTTTTTGGTTAAGACAATCATTTGCTCACGAAGGTAAGCTTCTTGGGCTTTTTTGTCTTTTTTCAAAATCGTTTTTAAAAAATGACGTGTTTCTAATTCTTTTTTATAAAACGAAGACCACCATGGGTGCTGTTGATATTGGAAGAGTGTTTTATCGTTTAAAAGTGTCGTTGTTTTTGATTGCTCAAGTAAATACACAGAACTAAAAACCAAGGCACTTGTAAAGATAAAGATGGCAACTGAAATGGGGGTAAGGTAAATCATTCGAGGAAGACGGATTCGGTGATATCGGGTTGAAAGATTATCAATCCAATAAATTTGAAAAATTAAAAGCAAAGCGAGAACCGGATTCAAGTCAATAAAAGGGGTCATCAGAACACTGTAAAATAGGGGCATTAAGGCCGCACCTAATATCAAGTGTGTCCCATTAGGGGCTTTACGAAGCCGATTAATAATGAGGACGAAGAAAATAACCATACTGGCCAATACCGCAATACCGCCTTCTGCCAGTTTCGCGATAATCCAGCTTGGGTAGGCTCCGATGAAGGGCACTGGATTTTTTTGAGTGAATCCGAAGAGAAGTTGTTTTATTTCAAGCTCGCCTAAACCCACCCCGCTAAATTGTACGACTTTTATTAAATTAAGCGTTTGTTCAAGTATGTTTATTTCTTGCTGAGAATAGTAAGAAAAAGTAAAAAGAGAAGAAGGAAACCAACCAAGAATATAGGCGATGAAAAATCCGAAAAAGGCACTGATATTCCACAAGATTAGATGAAGTCTTTGTGAGAATTTAAAGAGAAAGGGCTGAGGAAAAATAAGAAGAAACACAGTCAGAATAAAAATAATCGGTTCTTGGAATGCCATCAAGGCACTGACGCACACAAAAGGCGTTAAAAGTAAAACAATGTGATTGAGTGCAAGGGTGCGTTTATAAATGTGGGTTCTTGCAAGAATATAGGCTGACAGTACCAGTGATGATAAGAGAATGGTTTCGACCGATGTAGAATTGAAAATAATGGCTGTCTCTTCTGGAGGGGGGATCCCATCGAGACTGAGGACCCCCATCGAGAAGGCGATTAGCCAAGCTGAAATCATGGGGATCCAGAGCAAAAATTGGCGCTGTTGATAGCAAAAACTAAATTGTTGCAGTGTACAAAAGAGCAAAAAAGCAAAAACAATTCCGCTTGCATACCAGAGTGATTCAACGGGATCGGCGTGGTGATAAAACATGGGGATCAAGGCGATGCCTGAGCATATCCCTAACCTAAATGTCAAACGAGTGAGTGTGAATTGTTCAAGACGGGCAACTTGAAATAATCCAATACAAATCATCGTTACCCCCATTAGGAGGCTTAATGAGATTGCGGGATGTTGTATTCCAAAGACCTCTAATTCAATCTGATTTAAAGGTAAACAGAATAAAAAAAGGACCGCAATGACAATAAATATGGGATTAAAACGTGTTCTTTGGGGCACTTTAAATGACCCGTATGAATGATTATTTGTTGCTCGCATACATCTCTACTGTGGCATCAAATATTAATATCTTGATATTAAATATTGGGTTGAGTAAGTAAGGGTTTCAGGAATCGTGCCGTATGGGACCCTTTTATGTTAGAGACTTTCTCTGGAGTGCCTTGGGCTACGATCATGCCCCCGCCATTTCCACCTTCAGGTCCTAAATCAATGATCCAATCAGCCGTTTTTATCACATCCAAATTATGCTCAATAACAACAATGGTATTGCCATGCTCACGAAGGCGATGCAAAACCGCTAAGAGTTGTGCAATGTCATGAAAATGCAAACCTGTTGTGGGTTCATCAAGAATATAAAGTGTTTTTCCTGTGTCACGTTTTGATAGTTCTCTTGCTAATTTGACACGTTGCGCCTCTCCACCAGACAAGGTGGTGGCAGCTTGACCGAGTCGGATATAAGACAAACCGACATCCATTAAGGTTTGCAATTTTCGCGCAATAACCGGAATGGGGGCAAAAAATGTACGGCCTTCTTCTACTGTCATTTCGAGGACTTCATGTATGTTCTTGTTTTTATATCGAATATCTAATGTTTCCCGGTTATATCGTTGTCCTTTACACATATCGCAAGGAACGTAAACGTTAGGCAAGAAATGCATCTCTACCTTAATAACACCGTCTCCTTGACAGGCTTCGCAGCGACCTCCTTTTACGTTGAAACTAAAGCGGCCGACTTTGTAGCCACGCGTTCGAGCTTCTTGGGTTCCTGCAAACAATTCTCGGATCGAGGTAAAAATGCCCGTGTAAGTTGCAGGATTTGAGCGGGGAGTTCGCCCTATGGGGCTTTGGTCTATGTCTATTACTTTATCGAAATGACTCAGACCCTCAATGTCTTTGTAAGGAGCTGGCTCTCCTGTGGTAGCGCCATTTAAACGCTGCTGGGCAATGCGATAAAAGGTGTCGTTAATCAGGGTTGATTTTCCTGATCCTGAAACGCCCGTGATGCAAGTAAAAAGCCCAACAGGCAAGGTGAAATTAACGTTTTTTAAGTTATTGCCTGATGCCCCTTTTAATTTAAGCACGCGGGTTTTGTCAAAAGGGATGCGTTTTTTGGGGATCTCGATTCTTTTTTCGCCGCTAAGATATTGTCCAGTTAAGGATTTTTTGTTATTTATTATGTCTTCAAAGCGGCCTTCTGCAACAACATAACCTCCGTGTATACCGGCGCCTGGGCCAATGTCAATGATATGATCTGCCGCCCGTATGGCATCTTCATCATGCTCAACCACGATCACCGTGTTTCCTAAATCGCGAAGATGGATAAGGGTTTGAAGCAAACGTTCATTGTCTCTTTGATGAAGTCCAATGGAAGGTTCATCCAAGACATACATCACACCCACAAGGCCCGCCCCAATTTGACTGGCAAGACGAATACGTTGGGCTTCTCCGCCGGAGAGGGTGTCAGCGCCTCGTGAAAGATTGAGATAATTGAGTCCAACATTGACTAAAAAATGAAGGCGGTCATGGATCTCTTTTAAAATTTTATCGGCAATTTGAGCACGTTGGCCTGTTAGGGCTAGCTTTGAAAAAAAGATTAAGGCTTGCTCAATGCTCATTTCGCAGATTTTTGGTAATGGCGTCTCCCCCACAAAAACGTGGCGCGCTTCTTCTCGAAGGCGCGAGCCATCGCAGCTTGAGCAGGGTTTACTGGCAATGTATTTCGCTAAGTCTTCACGGACAGACATGGATTCTGTTTCATGATAGCGACGGTTTAAATTATTTAAGATGCCTTCAAATGCATGTTTTCGCACCGTGAGATCGCCACGGTCATTGGCGTATTTGAATGAAACGTCTGTGTTGCCTGAGCCGTTCAAAATCACATCTTGAATTGAGTCTGGTAAATGCTTCCAAGGCGTTTCAATGTCAAATTTATAGTGTTCAGACAGAGAAATTAACATTTGAAAATAATAAAAGTTTCTTTTGTCCCAGCCACGTATCGCACCATCAGAAAGGCTAAGGTCGAGGCTTTGCAGCACGCGATGTTCATCTATGTATTGTTGAACGCCGAGTCCATCACAGGTTTGACAGGCTCCCGCAGGGTTATTGAATGAAAAAAGACGAGGTTCAAGCTCTTGCATGCTATAGCCGCAATGGGGGCATGCAAAATTAGACGAAAAAATTAAATTCTCGCCATCTGAATCCATTGGACACACGACCGCAGTTCCACCGCTGAGTTGTATGGCGGTTTCAATGGATTCTGCCAAGCGTTGTTGTATATCTTGACGGACTTTAAATCGGTCCACGACGACATCAATGGAGTGCTTTTTATGAAGGGCAAGCTTTGGGGGATCTGTAAGATCACAAATTTCGCCATTGATCCTCGCTCTAATAAAGCCGTGAGCAAGAAGATTTTCGAGGGTTTTTGTGTGCTCTCCTTTTCGTTCTTTAACGATAGGGGCAAGCAAGATTAATTTAGTTCCTTCTTGCAAACTCAGTATTTTATCAACCATTTGACTGACGGTTTGTGCTTTTAGGGACATCTTGTGTGTGGGGCAGCGAGGATCCCCAACACGAGCATAGAGAAGACGCAAATAATCGTAAATTTCGGTGATGGTCCCCACCGTTGAGCGCGGATTATGAGACGTTGATTTTTGTTCAATCGAAATGGCTGGCGACAATCCACTGATATGGTCAACATCCGGTTTCTCCATCAAGGATAAAAACTGACGGGCATAGGCCGATAAAGACTCGACATAACGACGTTGACCTTCTGCGTACAGAGTGTCAAAGGCGAGAGATGATTTTCCAGAGCCTGATAATCCAGTGATGGCAATGAGTTTATTGCGAGGAAGGCTCAGGTTAATGTTTTTCAGATTATGGGTACGAGCCCCTCTGACATCAATGGAGTCCATGATGGCGTGATCCGTTAGTTAAATATTTCATTGTTGAAGTTAAGGAAGAGTCCTAAATAGAGTGACAATATAAATGGAAGCCGTAAAGGAAAATCGCTTCTCATTTTAGGTTGAAAATATCAGGCTGAAGGAAGAATAACAAGGGGTTCTTTTTTTGAATAAATTTCTGTTCTTAAGGCTTTGTTTTTGTTTTCTTTTGATGAAAAGAATAATGTCCTTCTTTAAA
>CAMRBZ010000146.1 GCA_947040595.1 uncultured Enterovibrio sp.
TTCTGCGTTCTGCATCTCTTCTCGATTTTTGTAAGCTCTCCTCCCTTGATGCTCTTAGTGATAAGATTTTTATTGGCTCTTTTTTCCGCTTATTAAGATATTTGAAGAGGCGCGCCTGCGGCAAGTGAGTGATCTTCTTGAGCATCGATGGATCTGTGATTGGGCGCTGCGAGCCTAGCCAACACCCACGCAGCGTCAAAGTCGAGGGGGATATAAAGGCGAGAGGGGGATCTCGCTTTTTTTGCGCTTACCTTGCCAGTTTTGCAAAAGCGCAGTCGACTGCGGCAAGGGTCTTTATTAGCTCTTTTTCTCCATGAGCTAAAGAGGTAAAGCTGGCTTCAAATGCGGAAGGCGCGAGGTAAATACCTTCTTCTAGCATGAAATGGAAAAAAGACTTAAAGCGTTCAATGTCGCATTTTTGCACATCGTTAAAAGTGTTCACGGATTTTTGATCGGTAAAGAAAAAACCAAACATCCCACCGACGTGATTGACGACCAATGCAATGCCGTGTTTTTTTGCCGCATCGAGGAAACCGTCGGCTAGTTTTTTGGTAAAATCATTTAATTTTTCGGCGTTTCCTTCTTCACAAAGGGCAGTGAGTGCGGCTTCTCCTGCCGCCATTGCAATGGGGTTGCCTGAAAGGGTGCCCGCTTGATAAACAGGGCCCAGTGGAGCAATGCATTCCATGATGTCACGGCGTCCTCCAAAGGCGCCGACAGGCATGCCCCCGCCAATGATTTTGCCCAATGTCGTTAGGTCGGGTTTTATATTGTAATGTGCTTGTGCCCCCCCTAAAGCCACGCGAAAGCCTGTCATGACTTCATCAAAAATCAATAATGCGCCAAATTCATCGCATACTTGGCGTAATCCTTCAAGAAAGCCTTCTTTTGGAAGAATACAGTTCATGTTTCCTGCAACAGGTTCAACAATGATGCAAGCGATCTCTTCTGGATAAAGTGAAAAAAGAGCGCGTACGGACGCTAAATCGTTATAGGTCGCTGTTAGGGTATGTTTGGCAAAATCAGCAGGGACGCCCGCAGACGTGGGTTCACCTAAAGTTAAGGCACCTGATCCGGCTTTAACAAGCAAGCAGTCGGCATGCCCATGATAACAACCTTCAAATTTGATGAATTTATCACGCTTTGTAAAACCTCGTGCTAAGCGAATGGCGCTCATGGTGGCTTCTGTGCCAGAGCTGACCATTCTTAGCATTTCCATTGAAGGCAGCAGTTGGTTGACGCGCTCTGCCAGATTGATTTCACGGACGGTGGGCGCGCCAAAGCTTAATCCATATTGCGCCGCCTCAATGACGGCGTTTTTGATTGCAGGATGGTTGTGCCCCAAGATCATCGGTCCCCATGATCCGACATAATCAATGTAAGATTTTCCGTCAACATCATAAAGATAGGCACCGTCAGCATGCTCAATAAAAACAGGGTTTCCACCGACGCCAGAAAATGCACGTACTGGAGAATTAACCCCGCCGGGAATGCGTTTTTTTGATTGTTGGAACAATTGCTCTGATTTTGACATGTTTTTTCCTTGATGAATTTTTTTTGAGATTCTGAGCTTGCAGCCATTGTACGAGATGTGTGAAAAACAGGCGAGTTTGTTAAGAGCGGGATGCTTACATGGATCACAAGACTTGATTTGAGATGATATCTAAAACTCAATACTTGAATGAATTAGTCGGGTATTGGATAATGTCGTTAAACTATATCCAAGATATTTGAAGATGCAGATGCTTGGCCTGTGAGCGAAACCCATGATCCTAGATGAACACAGGGATTCGGCTTCGAGAAGGCGCTCAAGAGCCCTGCATTTTAAAAACGATGAGTATAGAAAGTCATTAAAAACAAATTTGATGAGGTAACGAATGAGCGATATCCCTTTGCCGTTAGAATTCAGTGATTCGGCGGCCTGCAAGGTAAAAAGCCTGATATTAGAAGAAGAAAATCCAAACCTTATGCTGCGTGTTTACATCACAGGCGGTGGTTGCAGTGGTTTCCAATATGGTTTTACTTTTGATGAAGCCCTTAATGAGGGTGATACTCGCATTGAGAATAACGGTGTGGCCTTGATTGTTGACCCTATGAGTTTGCAATATTTGATTGGGGGGATCGTTGATTACACGGAAGGCTTGGAAGGTTCTCGTTTTTTTGTGAATAATCCGAATGCAACAACAACGTGTGGATGTGGTGCCTCTTTTAGTGTGTAGTGCCTGTTTTCCTTTTTTTTATAGCCGTCGCCTTTGAGTTGCAAGCTTGTTGGCTGCGCTCTTAAAGCCCAGAGTCTATTTTTGCTCAGGGGCTTTTCTGTCCTTGCTGCCTTCTTGCGTCTTCAAATAGCCTGGGTATAAGACCCATATCCATGTTGAAAACAATTAAAAACGGAGCCTATGGCTCCGTTTTTGTTTGGTGTACCCCTCGTCTTTGAAGCTGCGTGTGTCTTGGCTGCGCTCGCGGCGCCCAATCACATAGTCAATCTATGCTCTGGGGCTTCACTCTCTTTTCGCAGGCGCGCATCTTCAATTACTTTGGGCACCGTCTCCATGCATTAAGGCGATTCATTTTTTTTCAGTGGCTACTTTTGCAAGCGGCGCATTGAATTCTTTAAGTTTTTCGAGACGCTGTTTTGCCAATGCGATAAAGTTTCTCTTGGTCTCTCCTGAAAGGGATTGAGATTGTGGTAACTGAACAGTTCGAGGGTTTTTATGCACGCCATTGACTAAAAATTCATAGTGTAAATGTGGACCTGTGACACGCCCTGTTCCTCCCAGTGTCCCAATTTTATCTCCTTGCTTAACGCGTTCATTTGTTTTAACGAATCGTTTAGTCAGATGAAGGTACTTGGTGACATAGGTTTTATTATGTCGAATGAAGACATAGTTTCCGTTGTATTGGTTAAAACCTGACTCTGATACGACGCCATCTCCAGCGGCCCAAATAGGGGTGCCAACGGGAGCAACATAATCGGTTCCTTTATGGGCTTTGATTTTTCCGGTAACAGGATGAAGGCGCTTAGGATTAAAATTCGAGCTGACATAACGGAAATTGACAGGGGAGCGCAAGAAGGCTTTACGCATAGCGCGTCCGTTTTCGTCGTAATATTGGCCCGATTTGGTGCGGACGGCTGTGAAGGTCTCACCTTGGCTTGTCACGGTCGCAGCCAAAATATGGCCTTTAGAAATGACGACACCGTCCACTAAACTTTCTTCATAAAGAACAGAAAAAGAGTCTCCTTTTCGAAGGTCTAATGCAAAATCGATATCCCAACCGAATATGGTGCCAAGAGACAAGACTTGATTCGCATTAAGCTCGGCTTTTATTCCTGCGTTCCAAAAGTTGGATGTGATGGTAGCCGTGGCAAAGTTAAGCTGGCTTTCCACTTTTTTGTTTTCTATTTTTGATTCGAATTTATTGTTTTCGCGTGTGACTATCAGGGTTTTTGAGGCGCTTATTGGTTGAATTAATTGGGAAAGCTTGCCACTTCCGTCAAATCCGAGTTGGATTTCGTCCCCTATTTTTAAGGAGGCAAGATCTTTTGTATGTTCATCTGTGAGGATCAAATTATGTAAAGTGGTCGGTGAAATTCCGACGCGATCGAATAAGATTGCCAAATTTTCACCCGATTTTATTTTGAAAAGTCGCCAATTAAGAGAGTTCAATTTGCCTTTATAGGTGATTTCTTTTTTCTCTTCATCATCCTGTGTGTCTCCTTCTTTAGGCTGAGTGTCTTGGCTCTGCTGCGGGAGAGAAGACGTGTTTTCGGTTTCGTCTAGAACTGAAGGGGTGACGGGAAGCGGAGGTTCTTTTTCTGACGGCCATATGATCAAAAGCACTAACAATGAGCTGATCGCCGTGATTATTACCTTGTGTAATAAAGGTATTTTTGGGTTTTTAATTATAGGCATTAATTAATAAGTAGCTCTGTTTTTGACTTTGATGGTTGCAGCATATTAATTAAGATAAAATGCTGAGTGAATTCCCTTCAAGGGCAAGGGAGTTTAACGCGTTTCAAAAGTCATCGCTATTCAAGTAATATAATTAACCAATGAAAAATACCTATTTTTGGGAGCAAGATAGAATGACGTGTAATAAAGTCGCGTTAAGCGAAATAAAACGAGGAATTGAGGAACTTATTCCAGAAAATGAACTCATTAAGAAGCTAAATGAAAACCGCCCACTTCGAATCAAATTAGGGGCGGATCCTACTGCGCCAGATATCCATTTAGGCCACACCGTCATATTGAATAAGCTCCGTGTTTTTCAGGAATTGGGCCATGAGGTGATATTTCTGATTGGGGATTATACGGCCATGGTTGGGGATCCGAGTGGGAAAAATTCAACACGACCTCCTTTGACCCGTGAGCAAGTATTGAGCAATGCACAAACTTATAAAGAGCAAATTTTCAAAATTTTAGACCCAGAGAAAACCCGCATTGAATTTAACTCAACCTGGTTAAGTGAACTCGGTACAGACGGCATGATCCGCTTGGCTGCAAGTTCAACTGTGGCGCGCATGCTTGAGCGTGATGATTTCAAAAAGCGCTACAGCAATAACCAGCCTATCGCTATCCATGAATTTATTTACCCTCTTTTGCAAGGCTATGATTCCGTTGCATTGAAAGCGGATGTTGAGCTGGGTGGTACGGATCAGAAATTTAATTTATTGATGGGAAGAGAGTTACAAAAACAACATGGGCAAGCACAACAAGCGGTGATCACCATGCCTTTGCTGGTGGGTTTGGACGGTGAGAAAAAAATGTCCAAATCTGCAAATAATTACATTGGAATCAATGATATACCCAATGAAATGTTTGGAAAAATAATGTCCATTTCTGATGATCTGATGTGGAATTATTACGAACTCTTGTCATTTTTACCCTTAGAAGCCATTGCTCAGCTTAAAGTCGATATCAGTGAAGGTAAAAACCCAAGAGACGTTAAGATATTGTTAGCAAAAGAAATTGTTGCCCGTTTTCATTCTGAATCTGATGCGAATAATGCGGAACTTGATTTTATCCAACGTTTTCAAAAAGGCGTGATCCCCGATGAAATGCCGAGCTTTTCTTTTGAACAAGGGCTTTTGATTTCTAACTTATTAAAAGACGCTTCTTTGGTTGAGTCTACTTCGGAGGCCATGCGAATGATCCGCCAAGGAGGGGTGAAAATAAACGGTGAAAAAGTGGAAGACACTAAATTCATTCCAGAAAAAGGGTGTTCTGTATATCAGGTTGGAAAACGTAAATTTGCACGTATTTCGTTGATATAAAAAGTAAAAATATAATTAATAACCGCTGATACAGCGGTTTTTTTTATCTTTTTGTTGAAAATGTAGGTAAAGATAAATGGTATTTGATGGCGGTCAAGCGAATGAGCAATGTGGTCATGATCCCCAATAAAGAAGCCGTTTCTACCGCGACGCCGTTATAAAGTGCGAACGTGTGAACGGATCCCCCCAAAATGCACGCGGTTGCATAAACTTCTGTTCGAAAAATCATTGGGATTTCTCGGGCTAAAACATCTCGGATAATCCCCCCTCCACAGCCTGTGATCACTCCCATTATCACAGCCACCATAGGAGATGCACCATAATTCAATGACTTATCAACTCCTATCGCCACAAAAACAGCAAGACCAATGGCATCCAATACAGGAAGCACAAACCAAGGGATCCTGCGAGGGCGGCGGATGAATATAAGAGAGAGTACACAGGTCAGAAGAATAACCCAGAGGTAGGGGGTTTGATTGATCCAAAAAACAGGTGTTGCACCGAGTGCCATGTCTCGAATGGTGCCCCCTCCAATGGCCGTGACGGTTGCAAGCACGACCACGCCAAAAGGGTCCATTTTGAGTTTGCTTGCCAGTAAAACCCCTGAAAATGCAAAGACGGCGGTTCCAAACAAATCCAATAAATACAATATCATTCTTTTTTCTCTTCAAATGGGACGAAACAATATTACGTCAATTTATTCGCTGGCGTCATGATCTCAATGTCGATACCCGTCGCCTTTGAAACTGCGTGGGTGTTGGCCGCTTTCGCTCAGGCAAATCAGATAGAAGATCTATGCTCAGGGCCTTCACCCGTTTCCCGCAGGCGCGCATCTTCAAGTGTCTTGGGTATAAGTGAAATGCTGGATTTCTGTTCTGAATACTGTTTTTAAGGAATTCAATGAAAAAAAGCAACCTCTTTTGTACCCAAAGTCATTAAGATGCGCGCCTGCGCCAAGTGAGTGAAGCCTTTGAGCATCGATGGACTCTGTGATGGGGCGCTGCGAGCGTACCCAAAACCCACGCAGCTTCAAAGGCGACGGGGATACATCGTTTTATTTTCTTATCGAGATGCGAGCGTGGCTTTTTTCAAATTAGCGAGGAAGAACCTGGTATGAATGCATTGATTGAAGCGTCTTCCTCCGGCTTGGGCCTCGAAAAACCGATTTTAAACAGTGACAATATTCGAAAGCCGCTTTTTTTGGGTCTTCGCGAAAGGGGCGTTTTCTGGGGTGGGTTTTTGATTTTTTTTGTCATTTTCCTTGAAAGGGAGGAGGTCTTTTTCTTGCTCTCTGATTTCATCAAAGGCCTTGCAAATCTCTTCTGTCGCTTGCAATGCGCGTGGAGTGGGTCGGCTTAACCAATCACCAGAAATGGAAAAAATCGCCTTTCGCTTAATTGCAGGAATGACGTTAGCCCATTTTTCAAAGTGCCCTATGGGGTCAATTGCGCCTTTTTTATGTTTTGGATAAAAAATAGCCTGCGGATCCCGCTGGATAATTCTTTCTATTCCCACTATCGGGTAAGCGGCAGGACTTTTTGCAAAAATATTCTCTCCTCCGCAAAGCGTAAATAAAGGTTGAGGCCAATGTTTTTCGTTATTGGTCATTAAGGGCGTTTTACTGAGTTGATAGAAATAGCGAATTCTAGATTTATTTATATTTTTATTTTTAATGTTATTTAAAGAAAGACGCAATGCGTCTGCGCGCTCTTTCGCTTTTTCAGGGTTTTTTGACCATGTGCCAAGTTCTTCAATGGCGTTTGCAGCCTCGTATAAGGAATGAGGATTAGAATAAAAAATCTTTATTCCAAAATCGGCCAGTTTGGCCAATTCTTTTTCAGGATTTCCTCCTTTCCAAGCTAAAACTAAATCGGGTTTGAGGGAGATCACCCTTTCAATATTAATGCCTTGATAGTTTGCAACCTGCTCTAATTTTTTGGCTTCGGCGGGGTAATCACTGTGCGCGCTAACGGCAACCAAATTGCCTCCAAGTCCAGCTTCATAGGCAATTTCTGTTGTCTGGGGAGAAAGACTGATAATTCTAAGCGATGTGGCTTGTACGGAAATGGGGATGAAACTTATCCCGATAAGAAGAAAAAGGTAAAACATTGTTTTTATCCATGAACGAGGTACATGAGGGCGCTTTGGATCAAAATCCAAAAACGGGCTTTTTGCAATAATTTTTGATTAAGTAACGCCAAATGCAAAGGTGATGGTCTGATATGTCCACCCAATCTTGGACGATTGATTTTACGATTACCATAAATAACAGGACCACCTAAAGCGATTTGGTATTTCATACCACAAGAGGCAAACAACCAAGCGCCTCCGTTTCTTTTTTCTATAAAGGCTTGTTCATAAATGGCGTGAGCCGTTGATCTGGATCTTTGCCCACAGGCTATCAGCAAGGCAAAAAGACGTGAAGGAATAAAGTCCAATACATTGAAAAGACGGGAAGCCGAAAGACCAAAAAAAGCATATTTTTGAATATGCGGCGACCAGGTTCGCGTCAATTGAACAAGCAGAGTGTAAAGAAGAGCCGCAATTCCGCCAGCGATCCCATACCAAAATAAAACCCCAATGAGATTTCGTGCATACCCCAACAATAAGGTTTCACAAGCGGCTTTTGCGATGCCAATGGAAGAGAGTGTTGAGGTCTCTCTGTTTAAGACACTAAAAAGAAGGGTGCGAGCTTCGAGTTTGTTTTCATCGATTAAGGCTTGCTCAACGTGCAGGGTGATTTGAGTCATGGGTTTCCAGCCCAACGCCATCCATAAAAGCAAGAAATCAAAAACCCAAGCAATCCATACCAGTTGTTTTATCGCAACAAGCAAAACCGCACAGGTGAAGCCGAAAAGACTGAGCGCCAAGGTGCCGGATAGCATCTGTTGTTTTTGTGTGTCTTGTGAATGATTGACCTTGTCTGAAAATTCTTTTGCAAGAACGGGCCAAAAATGAAGAGGAAAAGTCTGAAAGCTTAACGGAAAAACCCAATGAAAAAGAAGCGCTCCCCACATTGCAAATAAAACAGAATAAGGCGATAAAACCTCAAGCAAGGCAGGGAGTGTATTCATTAAGGTTTCATCAATTTGAGCATTTCTTCGACCATGTCACTGGCGCTTTTTGCCGCCAAAGGTAAAAATTCATCAAATGTCATGGGGGAGGCTTTGTCTGCCACATCTGAAATGGCGCGAACCACCACAAAAGGCACGTTAAATTGATGACAGGTTTGGGCGATGGCGGCCGCTTCCATCTCAATGGCGATCACATCTGGAAAATTTGTTCGGATTTTATTTTGTATTTCCAAAGAAGAAACAAACACGTCTCCTGTGCAAATAAGCCCTTTAACCGCGTGAAGAGGCGGAGTTACTTTTTCCAGTGCATTCTCTGTGATTGCAATAAGGGCGGCATCTGATTTAAAGGTGGCGGGTTGTCTTGCCATTTGTCCTATCACATACCCGAAAGCGGTCACGTCGGCATCGTGATAAGCCACTTCGCTTGAAATAACAACATCACCCAAATTCAAGCTCGATTCAAGCCCGCCTGCGGAGCCAATATTAATGATCTGACTGGGAGCAAATTTGTCCAGTAACAAACAGGTTGCAATGGCGGCGGCCACTTTTCCAATGCCAGATTGAAGTAAAACCACGTCAACGCCGTGCAAATCTCCTGAGTAAAAGAGGTTGCCTGCTATTTCTTCTTGTTTTAGATTGTTTAACTTTTTTTTCAACAGGGTGATTTCTCGGCCCATGGCCCCGATAATTCCGATTTTCATTTATTCTCTCATTCACTTGAAATTGATGCCAAAGAGTGTATCACGAGGAAAATGAACTCAAAAGAAATAGGGCCCCACTTCACCCTGTGTGCTTCACCCTGTGTGC
>CAMRBZ010000147.1 GCA_947040595.1 uncultured Enterovibrio sp.
GTCTGATTTAGAAAAGTATGGTTGGTAACTTTTGATAAACCAGGGAACGTACATTGTGTGTCATGTCTATTTTCCTTACCAGTAAACATTTGAAGTCACGCTCTCGATTATTTGGGTCATAACCGAAGCTGGTGGATTGTATGGTAGAATTTATTGAAAATATCTTTATTCGTTATATGGCGTTGTTTAGACAATTCATAAGTTTAAAATTCGGATGAGTTTGACGCGTATAGTGTGTTAACACATTGCACTTTTTAAATTAAAAAATCTAATTTTTCAAGGCATTAACGTTTTTAGTTTTTCTGGGTTGTCCAAACATTCCTTTACGCTAAAAACCTCCCATCCTTGTATTTTTGCCATGTAAATTTCCCACCCTTTTACCTTGGCCATATTCACACGACGCGGGTCCATCATGACAGCAAAACGATGCTTGGGCCAAGCCAAATCAAAAAGAAGAGCACTCTCATCTTTCTCTTGTTTTAACGAATACCCCATTTCAGGTAAATCGGTGTCTGCTTCTTTGCAATAATACAGTAGAGGATGTAAGCCGGGCTCCGAATGGTAAAAAACATCATCCCAGGTTGAATTACGCAAGATTAAACCTTGCTTTTGGCGTAAGCGTGTAAGGGTTTGATGTAAATGAATAAACATCAACGCAGGAGAAGATGGCATTTCTTTCATGTAGCAAGCTGTACATACATTTTTTAAATTCTCTTCGTCATTGTTTAAAAAATCCCCATTACGATGCAGAGTATAAAGATGCATTTTATGATCCGACATCTTGACTCCGCACCCTTCACACACATAGTTCATTTTTGTTTTGTATCTTGTAGAAATTTTTCGCCAATCAACAGGATATCCTTCAGGCACATAACATGTTTTTAATTCGGAACTTTCAGGAAAAAAAACGCTGTAGGTCCGGAAAAAAACGGATAAATCAAAATGTTGATAAATCTCCAGCATTTCTTTCGGTTTTTTTAATGCGTAACCCTTGTAATTACTCTTCTTTAAACAGGATTTACAGATGTTTAATTTCGCTTTTTCATTGATTTTATTTAGATTGAAATCGTACCCTGAAATCATAAATTGACCTGAATCGTCATTTGTGACGATGTAACGCTCTATACCGCCCTTTTCTATTGCTTCTTTCAATAATACGCAATCCCAAAAATGCACTTTCCTTCCGTACATTTCAGGGTCGTCAAGCACAGATAGAAGGTTATCCCCATGATCCTTTACATAAAAAATGACATGTCTGTCTTGGTATCGAGAGAGGCCCATTTCAAAATCGATCTGGTTCAGTGGAACGTCAATTCCTA
Source organism: uncultured Enterovibrio sp. (assembly GCA_947040595.1). Classification (GTDB taxonomy): domain Bacteria; phylum Pseudomonadota; class Gammaproteobacteria; order Enterobacterales; family Vibrionaceae; genus Enterovibrio. The sequence goes on from CAMRBZ010000147.1 coordinate 1,320, forward strand.
CCTTTAATTTTGCATTGAGAAGGTCGGGTAACGGCATTTGCGGATAATAATAAAAGGCCCCTTTTTTTTCCGGTTTCATCTTCTCAACTGCGGCATGCAGTTTTTTGAAATTAAAGGCTATTTTCACTACCGAACCCCTATTATTTTTCTTATCTGTGCTTCTGCGTTTGTCAGCACACGAAAACTAACGCGACGCGATTTTTTCTTATCTTCTAGACCGTCCTCTTGATAAACCAATTTAGAAGAAGAATACCCGACCGCTGCGACATGTTTTTTCACCCATTCGTATTGATCTTTCGGTATGGTGTTAATGCCTATGGCGTATTGCAAGACAGAACGTGTTCGACTTTGGGACAGGCGCATATTGAAAAAATAGGCGTTTTCAATGCTGGTGTCTTTATTCCACAGGGTCGAGGTATGCCCTTCAATTCTTATTTCTTGAATATTTCGATTAAAGGATTTCATGACGTTTAAATAGCGAGGGAAGAAATCATTCAAAATTGTTTTGAATTCTTCGGTTAAATCAGCACGTCCTATATCAAATAAAACCTCTGGTGATTTAAAATTAAAGCTCAGATTCTCACGATCAATTTCTGCTCCCCATTTAGTTAAGTCTTTTTCAAATGCCGCCATCAAGGCCAAATAAATGGCCTGTTGATTCTTCTGATACGTCAATGCCACCTCTTTGATGCTATCTCGCTCAAGCATCACATCTCGCATCATGGAAATAGAGATGAATAAAAAGACCATCATTAAACCAGCCATTAGATCAGAAACAGACAACCAATGCTCTCCGTTTTCTTCATTTTCTTCTATCGGGTTAAAATGAGACGTCATGATCAACTCACTTGTTGATGATGAGAATGAACGACCTTGCTCATTTCTTGAGTGAGTTTTGTGTAATCCCGTGTAAATTGTTGTGTAATCGTCACAAGCCCTTCGCCCATTTCATCCATTACACGGCCCACTTCTGTTTGCATTTGTTTATCGAGTAAATGAACTTGTTTTTCGACCGTTTTTCCCGTTAAGGTGACTGCCGATTCAACGTGTTCATCGAATTTCTCGAATGTCTTCGTTATTCCCTTCATTTGAATTTCAAAAATATTTTTAAATACATCTTCAAGTCGAGTTTGAAGGCCATAAATGCTATTTTGAAGCTCTTGTTGAATGTGTGTTGTATTTTCACTTAATGCCTCATTGCTGTTCATTAAAATCTGAGCCGTTTGTGAAGACTCTTCTTTTATGCTGATGATGAGTTTATGTACTTTTTCATTAATGAGTGACAGGCTCAATCCTAATTGGGTATGCATTTCTTCTGATTGGTTTGCAATGTCATGAGCAATGTTTTGCATGGCGTCTGCAGCACTGCTTATGTTTTTATTGGTAGATATCAGCGCTTCGCCGATATTGATTGCGGTTTTATTAAGGCTGGTGGAGAAAGTGGTCACAGAGGCTTGTACATGTTTTCTCATGCTACCCAATTGTTCTTTTGCAACACGTGCGAATTCGGTGTTGGCTGTGCTGTGTCCAAGATTAAACGTTTCCATCATTTCTTTTGATTCAAGCAGCATTTGTTTGTGATGGTTTTTTGCGTCCAATAAAATGTGTTCTTCGTATTTTTTGAATTTTGAAAACATGTTTTCGTAATGATTTGACGCTGAGCTGACGGACGCTGCGATGTTTGTCATTAAGCCATCGAGTTGTTTCGAAATGTGTGGCATCGCCTCAATGGCTTTATCCCGTAATGTTTTAAAGGCCTCTAATCGAATCTCCAAATCAATGATTTGAGTTTGATTTAAGCTCATGACAGAGTGGAGACTTTCCATCGTTTTTGGAATGCTTTTTGTGTATTCACAAATGGTTCCGAGAGTCTGCGCTGTCGTTGAAATGGACTCGACGCCCATTTGATATTTAGTCGTCATTTCTTCAAGCTGGTGGGCATAGTTATTTTGCCATTCAAGAAGTTTCCCGACAGACTCGTCAAGGTGTTTGAAGTTTTCGCCAAACTGCTCGGTGAATGTCTCATTAAAACTGGTGATCACGGCTTTTAATGCGAGAATAACCTGTTCAGAAGCAGATTGAGATAAAATATCTCTGAATTCATTCATTTTGACCCATAAGATTTCTGAAATCTCAATTTGCGTTTTTTGAATCTCAAGTTGGGTATTGTAACTTTTTTTGTTTTCTTGATGGTGTATTACCCACTCAGATTGTCCATTTAGATTCGCGTCATTCACAGCATGCCTCAATGCGAATAATGTACCACAAACATCAGTTTTGAATGCATTGAGCGTCTCGTTCACCTTGCTCAATTGGGATGAAATATTTGACATTTCTTTCTCTGAAACCGCATTGAGCAATAAATTCATGACCTCTAATTGTTGACGCATGACCGCCAAGATTTCATTTTCACCGGAGGCCTTCCCCATTTCTTTTTTATCTAAAAAAGGAAGCGCCACTTTAAAGGCAATAGAAGCAAACATTCCCACTAAACTGGTCAGAAATGCCGTTTTTAACCCAGCCAACAAAAATGTAATACTTTCATCAATGTGTTTTGGATCAAAGGCCATCAAGCCAACAACAATTCCGGAGAAGGTCCCCAACACCCCTAATGAGGTCATAAAATGAGGGGCGTGTTTTACAAAACTTCGACTGATCTTTCCCGATTTTTTTTTAATAGCAAAAAAAACTGAAAATATAAATGTTATTAAAATGAGGGAAATAAAAATATCAGAAAATGTATTTGCTGAAATGCTTCCCATTAATACGGATAAAAACTCACTCACAAGGTGTTCCAAAATAAGAAAATAATGAGGTTCGATTATATCAATTAACGAAAACTCTTAAAGCAATCTTGAATGAGTCCCCTTTCTAATTATTTAGAATAAACATATAAAAATAAAATCCATTAAATTAAGCAGCGGCAATTTGCTTATTAATTATTTTTCACGCAGTCCCATTTAAAAGAGAAGAAAAAAAGAAAATTCAATTAAAAAGCACACTAAAAACAAGGCATTAAGAAAAAACAAAGGGAGAAAATAAAAAAAGACGACCTGATGCTCATTAACATTTACGCAATAAACTTTGTCTGTATACAGGCTAAAAAATAAATTTTACGGCTTATCTTGCTTTTATAAAAAAACAAAAAATCGTCTCACTTTCGAGAATTCGCACTTTAATCCACGTTAGAGATATCATTGTATTTCACATGACACCATAAATATTTTTTATTTCCCCCTTCTCTTTTGTTCATATTTTTTAAAAAATAATGTATAGGTTCCGGGCGCTTTTAATAAGAGTGAGATGAAATAATCATCTCCTTGTTTGCATTAAAGATAAAGGGAGTTGCTTATTATTGAGGCCTTTTTTTTTGCCTCCCGAACGCCATTGATGGAGCGCGTCGATAATGAGGCGTTCGACGCGCTTTTGTGCATATTTTGGATAGCAGGAGTGCATTTTTTATTGAGGGGTTTTTCTTAGATTACAGCAATAACCGACACACCTCACGATAGAAATGAGACTCAATTGCTTATATTTCCGCTGCCTTTGAAACTGCGTGGGTGTTGGCTGTTTTCGCTCAGGGCAATCACAGAGACTCTTCAGCTCAGGGCCTTCACTCGTTCCCCGCAGGCGCGCATCTTCAAGTGTCTTTGGCATAAGCTTCACGCTCTCAAACAATGAGCGAAGGTGTTCACTGTGGGAAACCAATACAAGAAACGGGCTCAGATTGAGGTTCTTTGTAAACGCAATCAGTCGGAAAGAGACATTTCAAAAAACGCAGCGTTCGAATAAAACCATTTGATTAACCTTATCCTTTTGAATGTGAAAAGGCGCCCTGCGTTGATTATTGGTGAGTTTTTGTGTTGAAGTAGAGTATGAGGAAGTGTGTCTTTATTATTAAGGGTCAATAAATAAAGTTATAGTGCGTTAGGATTTACTTTAAAAGCCCGCTTTTCCTCTGCCCCTCCGGGTTATCGCTTTTAAAATGAAAGGATTGCCGAATCCGCTCTCAATGATCAGTCACTTCCAGCATCGCCTCTCTATATTTTTTTGGGCCGAGCCGCCTCTTTCAATGTATTGGAGACAGAGGCATTTGAAAATGCCTCTTTTTCATTCAATCCACGCGCGTAATGCTAATTTTCGCAGGGGAATTTAAAAACCGCTCTGTCGCATTCAGAACAGAGCCGACCAACCCATCTTGCTGACTTATCACCCCTCGATGTACAGTGATCCTGTTTACATCGTTTCGTTGTGGTGCGAAACCCACCCCGTTTCCTGCGGGCCCGGGGATCGTAAGGGCTGTTTCTGTGTTGTCTTCTGTACCCGAGTCCAATATCGGAGCTTCAAAATGAATGGACTCCCCAACAGCCAACGAAGAGAGATCGATTTTTTGGGCAAAAAAAGCATCGTTGGTGTTCACCAGCATGCCCGCCACCGTAATGTGTGTTGAACCAGGCATAAGCATCACATTTTGATAAGATCCAGGCGCAACGACACCACTGCCTTCAACGGCATTGAATAAATCGTCCTCATCGGAAACCGTGTCCATCAAAGGTTGATTGTCTCCCCCTTCAGTCAAATGCTCTAAAGGAACAGACGCTTGCATACCAAATTGAAACAAACTGTAATCTTCATTATGCTCAAGCACCAAAGGCGTAGAAAAAGGCTGACCTGCGGTATTATTTTCAATGCGGGTTGTGAAAATTCGACCAGAGGGATCCATTGCCGGGGCGCCTACGGCCGGAACATCGGGAGTCACAATGGGGGGGGTCACAACAGAAGACGGATCCTCATCATGGCATCCTGACAAAAGAACAAGGCCAAGTGTAAATAAAGTTAATCTGTTTATTTTCATCATCGTCCCCTTATTTCACCGTCACAGTGAGCATGGCAACAGGATTTAACCAACGTTGCCCCGAGGCCTTAATGTCACTGATCCCCCCTGTTAAATTGAAATCCCCCAGATTTCCTGGATGAATATGCACTTGTGCATTTGGAATGCTCGTGGTGACTCCTGTCCCTCCCGTTCCCAATCCAAGAACCGGTGGCGCTGGCATATCCGCAACAATTTCACTGTTGGCCTCTGTTCCTGCATCATACGCATTAAGATACAGGGTGTAGGTTCCCGCAAGAGCAGGAATTAACCAAGAGTCCAATCCTACAAATCCGTCATTACTTGGAAGCATCATTCCGGTCAAAGACAAATGAGTCTGAAGACTGTTAGTGGATAAATCAACAGCCACCGAGCTTCCCGGAACAATTAAACCGGAGGCCGGCGCTGATCCGACTGTCGCGCCCATGTTCGTCGCATCACTGGATAAGCCAGATATATCCCCTCCTTCTGCCATGGATTTCAAAGAAAGTGTTGCGCTTTGACCTGGATTAAACAGAGATTGGTTTGTATCGTGCGCAGAAAATAAGATCGGCGTAAAATAGATCCCATTTGTGATATTCGAAAGTTTAATATTAACCTCAGCAGCTTGAGAGGTAAAACTCATTAATAAAGATGAGATTACAAGCAAGCCAGCCGCCTTTCTATGGGAATAATAGCCATTTTTTTCATGTAATTGATCCATTTTGATACCTCGCGCGGGTTGAATGAATGTACAAAAAGATGCACATCAAAAGGACATCAAAAGCCTCAAATTAATTTCAAATAATATGTCTCAATGTCAATAAATAAATAAAAATCCTTTTCAAGTACTTAAAAAACGAAAACGCCTAATCCATGAAAAACTGATTTTCAGGCCATTCCTACTCTTTCGAGGATACATATTGTTTAAGTTGCTAAAGCCTTGCCCTTTCCTGGTAAAGAGGGATTTAAAATAAAAAGATGATTTTGGATACAAAGATATAAAGTTATAGTGCGTTAAAATAAATAAGGACAAGGGCCATTTTTGGTACACCAAAACGAATTGAAGATGCGCGACGGCGCAAACCAAGTGAAGCCCCTGAGCATAGATGGACTCTGTGATTGGACTGAACGAGAACGCGAGCATAACCAACACGCGCGCAGCGTCAAAGGCGACGGGTATAGCGTCTTTTCCTCATTAAGGCATCAGCCATCTCATCACGGGGTTAAGTGCATAACTGTTTTTAAAAGCGTCATTTCGCACATGCAAAGAATGGTGTTGTTTTATAGGCTGCTTTACAAGACACAGTCCATCAACCCGTACTTTAACGTCACTCTACGTGAAAAATATCCCTTTCAATTTTGATTTCAACATCAAATTTTAAAAAATAGACGTTAGGTGTGAATGACAGTTCAAACAAAATACACGCGTTTGAGGATCCTGTATTGACTCCTAAATAACCGGGTCGAATTCAACCTTTTTCATCTTCGATTTATTATTAAATGGTCCGCTTAAACAATGAACATGCGAAATCTCAGCCTGATGTGATTTCCATATAAGGTGACGATGGAGAGGTTTACTGGGGACTCTTATCAAGCATATCGGTGCTAAGACACTGTTTGCTCTTGTCGCTTACTTTCATCTTTTGTCTTTTGTCTCTCTCACCCAAAATGCGGTATATGCTAAGAAAATACAGGTTGTTAGAATCTAGGCCATTCAAAATAAAGCATCAGATGCGATGAAGAACGCCCCTCCTTTTTTCTTTTCAAATGTATAAACCCAAGAGTAAGAGGAGGATCATTTAACGTAGGAAAAGACCTCCATTTTCGCCTAAAATCCATGATTCATCTTTAAGCGAAATAGAGAAGGGCTGAACACAAGTCCAGCCCATTCATTTTTTTGAATAAGGATGCAATGTTTAAAATAAAAACCCCGCGATTTTTTTAAGTTTTCGCGTAAATATTCATTTTTATACTTTAAAAGCCTTTTCTCTTTACACGCAAACAAAGCTTCGGCTTCATGCATTGCTTATTTTGAAAACGACATTAGAAAATCCAAAGAATATGGACGTTCAGCCGATTAATGAGTTTCATTAGGTGTAAGGGTGTCTTCTTCTGTCAGTTCATGGCCGGAGATCAAGGTTGCAATCGCTTTTTTAGTCAAAATAGAAGCATGATCATAAACAAGATAAAGCCCATCAAAGTCTTCTTGATTCGATGAAACCGGGTAAGGCGATTTTGGCAATCGAAGATTCCTCGGCAAAGGGGCCTTCAATGTTTCAGGACGAACAGAAACAGACTTCACTTTCATAATTCCACTTCTACCTAATGCATTCGCGGCATTTTGAGCCGGGCTTCTTAAAGAAGAGATAAATAAAGTAAATGATTGACTCATTAAATTAAACATAAGGAATAAACTCAAATTCTAAATAGTGACGATTTAATATTTCTTCCATTTTATAACAAATGTATTTTTTAATCACCATAACGATCTATTAAGATGCCCAAAAGATTGAAATGGCAGTGGCACATATATGTGATTTACGTTTTTTTCTGTCTCATGCAGATATGAGAATGCATTAAAAAATTCATTGCCCAGAATGTGGCAATACCGACATTTTAAAAGCGGGTTTTATACCCATTCCATTCAGTCGTTAGTCAGAAATTGCGCCGGAAAAATCACTGAGAACACGGCGTGAATTGTCGATAACCCGTTATTTTAATTGAGAAATGGGAACCCATCAAACGGGGGTAACCGTTAATTAAATTCCACACCAATACGAAGTAATAATTAAATCATTGAATTAAAAGATAAATATAGAACTCTCAAAGACTTTTTAATCCTGTCGATTTGTTGCCCTCGTGCACTTAACCTCTATACCCAAGACACGTGAAGATGCGCGCCTGCGGCAAACGAGTGAAGGCCCAGAGCAGAGAGAGACTGTGTGATT
>CAMRBZ010000148.1 GCA_947040595.1 uncultured Enterovibrio sp.
GAAAAGAGGAAAAGCAAAAGAGAAGGCAACAAAGAATTACAAACAATATTGAGTGTATTGGTAAAGGAGTGCGTGAAGAGGAATGAGGGCCAAGGTGCAGGTGATATAAATATAATAATTTTTATGCCAATAACGTTTTGAATAAAGATGAAGTCGGATCCCCCAAAAAAGGATTAAAAGATTGATGACGAATAAAAAGCCAAACACGCTGGAATGAAAATCTTTATTGATGTCGTTATTGTTGATGACAAAATAAAAAAAGGCAGGAAAGAGAAAACAGAAAAAAACACTCCATTGAAAGCGACGAGGCCATTTTTTAAAACGGTCTTGAAAGACTTTGTTTAATTCATTTGTGGAAGCTTTATGGTAATTCATAATATTCCAGAAATTCATTTATTACTTTGGCTTAGTCCAAAAATACAGAGAAAGCGAACCGCGCTCCAGAGGGTGACTTAAAAATGCGAGTGAGTTCACGAATTGAGCGTGATTTCGTCCAGAAATCTGGCACCTTGTTTGTGAGTAACAGGACGAACTTTAGCGCGCTTCTTCTTAGATTCTTGATCTGTAAGCTTTAGATCTCGATGTTCTTTTTGCTTTTCGAATTTAAGCCGATACCCAAAGTAATTGAAGATGTGTCGCTGCGTCAAGTGAAGCGCCTTAGCAGATGGACGATGTGTTTGGGCGCAGCGAGCATCGTCAAAATTCAAGCAGTTTCAAAGGCGGCGGGTGTAAAGAAGACCGAATGGGATAAGGCTTCAGGCTCTTAATGGTTTAAGAGCTTAGGGGGGATTCAACATCAGGTTAAAGACAGGGAAAAGAAGAGGGGGAGCCCGTGACCATCTTCCTGATGGTCAAGGGGTTCTGAGGTTTTGTGCAACCTGCATTTTCAGGTTTATTTTGATAAATTAGAGGTTTAAACCTGCCAATAATTCATTGCGACGTTGAGGGGTTATGACGGTCCAATGCTTGCCATCAAGTGCACCTTCTAAAGCCCATAACATGTCGAGGCTCAGGCTGTTATTGTGTGTTTTTTGTAAAGCTTGGAAGGCGTCTAACGCGCCCGCTTCTTTTAATTGTTCAAGAGAGTCAATGCCCGCTTTTCTTAATAAACGTTCAGTGTTTAATCGAAGGTTGGGTAAATCTTTAATGCGCGTTGGAAGCGCGGATTTTTTTTCTTTTTTATTGTCTAACGCAATGAACAGAGCGTTTTTTGCATAAGACATTAATAATTCGGATTGATCCCACCAAGCATGAGGGATTGCATAATATTTTGTGGTGACAGGGAAATTACGCTTTGTGTATTTATAGGGGCGCATTCCATTGTTTTTAAATTCAATTTCAGTTTCTTTTCCTGCACGAATATGAAGTGTTTCGTTAACAACCAATGCAAACATGGCATCTTCACAGAAAATACCAAACCCACCAAACATAGAGCGAGATTTAATTTTGCCTAAAGAATCAAAGAATTTAAGTGTGTTTTTTAGGATAGCTTTGTCCATCAGATTTACTCTCAATTAGTGTGTTTTAAGACAGAAAAGTAAAAAACCAACGAAGCAATGCAGAGAGATCCTAAGAACAAGATCCGTAGAAATGCGAACATCATCGGTAACTCCGCTACCAACAAAACAGAGGATTCTGAATTGGAAGGCCGGAAGCTTTGCGTCCCACGCTTTCGACGTGGTTTGCCTTTTCTTGACAGGGAGTAGCTTAACCGAATCACTTTATTTTGTCTTTTTTTCTGGTCAGTAAGGTGTGATCTTGCTCCCAATAAAATGTTCTCAAATGTATTTTGAATCAAGCGCGTCGTTAAAGGCAATATATGTTTAACCTTCTTTTTCATAAATTAAAATATATTGAGTTAATTGGAAACTTTTTATATACCTTATCTTGTGATATGCATTGCTTATTTGAAGAGAAAAAAGAAATCATCCTATTTATTTATTTACTCTGACCTTAAATGTCTTCTCTTTTTAAAAAACGTCATTTTTATTTTTTCGTCTGTTCAAAAAAACACCCATGCGGCTTTTTAGATCTCGATTTTCGTTTCGACGATCCGCGAAGAGGGAGACGTTTAAATGAAAGAAGAAAGTGAAAATAAGAAAGTGAAAAGAGTTTATACCGCCGATATTTTAAAAGGCATTTCGACGCACCATATAGCAAAACCCGCGAGCGATCCCCATAAGCCAAGATCATAAAGAAAGAGGCCGTCCGTGATTGGACTTATCCCGTCCCCTTTGACGCTGCGTGGGTGTTGGCTGCTCTCGCTCAGGCCAATCACAGAGTCCATCTATGCTCAGGGCCTTCACTCGTTTGCCGCAGGCGCGGATCTTCAAGTGTCTTGGGTATATAAGAATGCAATTCATGCACTTTTCAAGCAGAGGGAGACATGAGCGTGATTTTCACCGTGACCTTCATCACGTATTGATGCTTGATTTTGTACATCTGTAGAGTTTTAAATCAATTTTTGATACTCCTATTAATCCAATTAAATGGTTGATCATTATTGCTTTTTAAAATCACCGATAAGATTGTTTTGCGTATTTCATTGAGGATTTTTCTTTATTAAGAATTCATGTTTTATTCTCAGAGAGGGTCTTTTTGTAATATACCCGTTGCTTTTGAAGCGGTGTGGGTGTTGGCCAGGCTCGCAGCGCCCAATCATATCGTCCATTGATGCTCTGGGGATCCACGCGCTTGGCGCAGGCGCGCATCTTCAATTACTTTGGGTATACTGGTGAAATAAAGGAGGGTTTATGCTCATGAGTTCACTTAAAGAGAAAAGGAGGCGGTTGGTTTTTTAATTGTTCAGAAAAAGGAGGAGAAGATGAAGCAATATGATTTTTTTAATGTCTCCAGTCCTTGTATCGCGGTGTGTCAGCTTAATAATAATGGATATTGTAAAGGTTGTTTTAGAAGTCGCGAGGAACGCTTACATTGGCAAGAATACACAAATCAACAAAAAAGCAATGTGATCCGTTTAGCGTCTCTTCGGTATTGGCGTGTTATGAGGGGTTTGCGAGAAAATGAAGAAAAACAAAAAGAGCAGACGCCGAAAAATGTTCATCCGGATTTGTTTGAAGATGAAAATTAAAAAAGTGCCCTAGGGCACTTTTTTTGCAAACGCAACAAAATTAAACGCGGATGAAGTCCATGTGCATGACTTTTGGTTTAAAAGCGTGGCGTTGAATGTCTTGTGGCTTCACTTTGACTTCTTTACCGTCAATAACTAACGTGATGCCTTCATAGAATTCAGGCTTGTCCATTTTCGTTATCACGGCATTGTGACAAAGAACGATCGCCATAGGTTGTTCTTTTCCACCGTAAACAATGGCAGGAAATTGTTCAGCGTGACGCAGGCGGCGGCTCGCACCTTTACCCTGATCTGTACGTAAGATAGCTTCAAGTTTCATGGTTAACACTCATAATTGTGAGTTAAAAATTCATCTAGGTTTGCGACCAAACTAGATATATATAAAGCGAGGCGCACATTATCATTTTTCTTTATTTATAACAAGAAAGATCAAAGGCACGGCTCTTTTTTATCCTCTGTTAAGCCAGGTTTGTATATCGCGCTCTCCTGTAAAAAGAGTCAGATCAAATATTTTTTCTCGAATAGACCAAAAGCGGCCCTTTTTTCGCGCAACAATAAAATCAGGGTAACGAAAACGGTGCTCTGATTGTTCAATTTTGCGGGCGGCGGTATGAAGAAAAGGGCGATGTCGGTCAACAAGGTGAGGGGGGACAAAAAGCGATAAAAAATCCTTTTTATGACGCCTTGTTGAAAGTGGCCAAATCTCATGCAATTGCGCGTTAGCCGCGTCGGTGTAGGTGATCCTTATTTGGGGTTTTCCACATTTATTTTTGCAGGCTTCCACGTCCATTTTAATGCAAGCAAAGATCAGGGCATCTTTGAGTTTTAGGGCTTCTTTTAATTTTTTATCCGGATCCACCAAGGTGTGCGCGCATTGATGACATTGACGGGCTGCAATGTCATTGTCGGCCCCACATTGTTCGCAAAATTTAGCCCTAAAACGGTAGCCACAGATTTCGCGATCTCCTTCGTCATCCTCAAAAAAACCTTGGCATCGCCGTCCAAAATGGGCCAAAAGAAAACCATTTTGATCCAGTTTCCCCCAAAAATTGTTGTTAAATCCACAGGCCGGGCATGGAACGGTGACGATTTCGCTGTCACTGTCCGGTTTAGGATCCCCTATTTCTGCGTCGTAAATGTCATACACATTGCCTGCATAATCAAGGATCAAACAGTCTTTTTTATTGGGGGACAAACGCAGCCCGCGACCGGCTATTTGTTGATAGAGGCTCACGGACAAGGTTGGGCGTAAAATGGCAATGAGATCCACATGAGGGGCGTCAAATCCGGTCGTGAGCACGGAGACGTTCACCAGGTATTTTATGGCGCGCGTTTTAAAAGCTTGAATGATCCTTGCGCGCTCGTTTGTGGGGGTCTCTCCAATTATGACAGCAGAGCGTGATGGAGGAAGGTGCGTGATGATTTCTTGTGCGTGTTTGACGGTGGCGGCAAAAATCATGACGCCTTCTCGCGTTGTTGAAAAAGAGAGGATTTGCTGAATGATTTCGGGGGTGGCCCTTGGGCTATTTTCAATGACGCGATCGAGCTCTTTTTCGCTGTACAGCCCTCTTGAACTGGTTTTGATGCTTGAAAAATCAAAGCTCAATACAGGGGCATCGAAGAGTTTGGCTGGGGTTAAATAGCCTTCTTCTAAAAGATAACGAATGGGCAACTCAAAAATACATTCTTTGAAAAATCGCGGGGCTTCACTTCGGACGCGTCCTGATGAATGAAATTGATAAATCCAACCGGAGTCCAGTCGATAGGGGGTGGCCGTTAATCCGAGAATTTTAATGCCCGTATTTTTGCTTTGAAGATGTTGGATCACTTTGCGGTAACTGCTGTTTTCATCCAAAGGAACGCGATGGCATTCATCAATCACCAAGAGTGAAAATTGGTCAACAAAGGCGTCAAGATTGCGCACAACAGATTGGACTGAAGCAAAAACGATTTTATCTGTGCTTTCTTTTCGTCCAAGACCGGCTGAAAAAATGCCGCCTTTTAGGCCGTAGTTTTCATACTTTTCATGATTTTGCTCAACCAATTCTTTCACATGCGCTAAAACCAAAACCCGCCCTTTGGCGATTTTTGCAAGCTCTGCGATGACCAAGCTTTTTCCGGCGCCCGTAGGAAGCACGGCCACAGCCGGGGCCGATTGGCGGCGAAAATAATGGAGAACGGCTTTTACCGCGTCTGATTGATAGGAACGTAGGGTATACATGCAATTTAAAAGGCCGCCCAAAGAGCGGCCAAGTTTAACGGGGCTTGAAGGGGAATACTAGGTTTTTGGGTCAAGGCGTTTTGAGATGATGCAGTGTTGGCGGTGCAGCATGTAGTCAAATTGTTCATAAAAAGCGCGCACATGGCTGTTGGCGATGTTGACCTCAGAGGTGAGGGCGTGGCATTTTTTCGAGATGGCGTGCGCTTCAATCAAGGGCAAAATACAAGAGCCGACCCCTTGGCGTCGCCAGTCTGTTAAAAGGAACATTTGTTCTAAAATGGCTATTTTTCCTAAAAATTCAACACTGTAGCTATAAGATATCACGACAAAGCCAATGATGTTTTTTTCTTCTGCCTCGTTGGCGGAGATCAAAAAAATGTCGCCATAAGATGGGTTTTCAATCAAAAAAAGAAAGAAAGCGGTGAGGCGATCTTCATCATAGGGAAGGATTTCATGTGTGTGCATCTCTTTTGAAAGGGAAAGAAGTTGAGGCATGAACTCAATGGAAGGAGAATGCAGTGAAATGTTCATAAATTCTTCCCTGATAATCGGTGTTTATTGAATCAATCAGAAAAATTGATTGTTTTGGCTCTAGATTGTAGCAGCTCTTTTGAGGGAGGCATGGCTTTGTTATTCGGGCAAAAAAGAAAGGTTTTCCAAGCCCCTGAACATCTCGTGTGTCCCTTTATCGCATCTGTCCGTCACCTTTGAACTTGCAGGCTTGTTGGCTGCATTCTTTCTGACCTATCACATTGTACATCCATGTTCATGGGCTTTGTTCGCTTGTCGTCTGTGCGCATCTTCAAGTGTCTTGGGTATCGGTATATACTGTTGCGCTTAAAAATAATGGGGAAAAAAAATGATAAGAATAGACAAGTATCTTTGTGCCACCGTGGGTGTGACACGCCGTGAAGCGGCCATTATATTGAGAAACAAGCGTGTGACGGTTGACGGTGAAATCATTAAAAGTGGGGCGGTCAAAATAGACGAAATGGCGCTTGTTTTGTACGACGGCGCCTCTTTGAGTTTGTCGGGCCCTCGTTATTTTATGATGAACAAACCCCTTGATTATGTTTGTTCACAAGAAGACCCTTCTCATCCGACCGTGTTTAATTTATTCGATGAACTGGGGGTGGATAAATTACACATTGCAGGGCGATTGGACGTGGACACCACGGGATTGCTTTTGGTGACAGACGATGGGCAATGGTCACATCGTGTGACATCACCCAAACAAAGGTGCGGGAAAAAATACAGCGTTGCTTTGGCTTTGCCTGTCACTGATGAAGTCATTGGGCTATTTGAGGAAGGGATCCAATTAAAAAGTGAAAAGGATAAAACCTTGCCTGCAAAAATCGAAATATTGGATGAGAGGCACCTTTATTTGACCCTGTATGAAGGAAAATATCATCAAGTTAAACGCATGTTTGCCTCGATTGGAAATAAAGTGGTTGAATTACATCGGGACGCTATTGGGACTTTATTATTGGATCCCAGATTGGCTCCGGGAGAATACCGTCCTCTTAGAGAAAGTGAAATTGCGTTGTTTAATGCGAAAAAATAACCCTACTTTTTTCAAAAGAAGATGAAATCAAGAGGGCGTGCCTTGGCTCCTTTTTGTGCGTGTCGCGTCGGATTCCGGGGCGAGGGCATTTCCTGGCGCCGTCGCTTTGGAGAAGAAGGACATATTGAGGGCGATCTCTTCGCCTTATAACCGCGTTCCTCTCTCTCTGCCCTTTGAAGAGGCAAAGTGCTTGGGGGCGCTTTGAATATTCAATCATCTTGGGCATTGAGACGGACTGATTTTTTTTCTGTCCAGCAAGCTGCATTGTGCCTTATTCAGATGTACATACCGTTGTATATTTAAGTGTGATAGGTATAAAGTGATGCTGTGAAACATTGATTTATGATGAAAGTGACTTTCAGACCAATGGCTTCTTTTTGATGTCATTGGTTTTTTTCTTCTGCGTCTCAAGGCCTCTATGAAAAACTTTGTAAATGTAAAGACCAACCCACAGCCCGCGCAACAGTTAACGCTCTTATTGATTTTTATTCTCGGGGGCATTTCTGCGCTCACGCCTTTCGCGATTGACATGTATCTTCCTGCTATGCCTGAAATTGCAAGAGACCTTCTTGTTTCGCCGGGGGCTGTCCAACAAACCTTGATTGCCTATACGGCAGGTTTTGCCATTGGGCAGTTGTTTCATGGGCCCATCTCTGACAGTTATGGCAGACGACCCGTATTGATTGTGGGGATTGTCTTTTTTTTGGTTGGGGCTGTTTTTTGCGCTTTGGCAGATGACATTGAAACATTGACCTATGTACGTGCTGCGCAAGGTTTTTTTGGGTCGGCTGGGGCTGTTGTGGTTCAAGCCCTTGTTCGAGACATGTTTGATAAAGAAGAATTTTCAAGAAGCATGTCTTTTATTACTTTGGTGACGACGTTGGCGCCACTTTTGGCCCCCATGATCGGAGGGTATTTGTCTTTGTGGTTGGGGTGGCGCTCTCTTTTTTGGTTGCTTGCGGTGTTGGCGGGATTGGTGATTTTGATGGTTGTCTTTTTGTTGCCTGAAACCTTGCCAACAAAGAACCGTCCTGTTCTTCGTATCGGCTCGACTTTGCGTAATTACATTAAGATCTTGAATTCAAAACAATCGCTTGGTTATATTTTTGCCTCTGGTTTTTCTTTTGCCGGAATGTTTGCCTTTTTAACGGCAGGCTCGTTTGTTTATATTGATTATTACGGTGTGAGTTCAGAGAATTTCGGTTTTTTATTTGGATTGAATATCTTGTGTTTGATTTTAATGACCTCACTGAATGGAAAGTTTGTACGAAAAGCGGGCAGTGAAACGATGCTCAAAATCGGGATATTGATCCAGCTTGTTGCAGGACTTTCACTGATTGGCGCGCAAGTTTTAGAGCTGGGTTTATGGGGGACGGTGATCCCGATTGTTTTTTATGTGGGGACGATTTCTGTCATCGGCAGTAACGCAATGGCGATTGTGCTCAGTGTTTATCCTCAACAAGCCGGTACGGCCTCTTCTATTGCGGGAACCTTGCGATTTGCGATTGCAACCGTGGTGGGCCTCATTGTGGCCAGTGTACACCAAGATTCTGCGTGGCCTATGTGCATTGCTATCGCATTGTGTTCTGTTTTGTCTTCTATTTCGTATTGGGGGTTTGCTCTTTCATCGACCAAAAAGACCTTAAAAAACGCCTCTTAAAGAACAAAATACTTAATGGAATTGGACTTACTGGAGTACCTAAGCTCTAATACTCACACAGCATAAAAATATGCCGAAGGCATTTATATGGACTTACAAAAGCCGAATATTGCAATCCTAAAGTGCTTGCGTATAAACGCTTAGCTGCACGAGAAGCTTCAATAAAGAAGACATCGATTTTAATGTCTTCTTTCTGTTTTAATTCGTATACCCAAGCAACTTGAACTTGCGCGCCTGCGGCAAGTGGGTGTCGCCCCTGAACATGATCAGCATTCATAAAATGTTCAATCTGACATTACGACAGATCATGATTGAATGATTGCGTTTATACCCGTCGCCTTTGACGTTGCGTGCTTGTTGGCTGCGCTCTCTCAGCCCAATCACATAGTACCTCTATGCT
>CAMRBZ010000149.1 GCA_947040595.1 uncultured Enterovibrio sp.
TGGGTGTCTAGTTAAGGAATCCTTTAAAGGCCACGGGTATAATGAGAGGGTCCAATAAGCCAGAGCACAAAACCCTTAATAACCTCGTTCATGATAAACATAAAAAATGTGCTTGCCTACCATATCCGTTCCAGTAAATATTTGATCATTCTATCTTTTAAAATTCACGATAAATCATGAGTTTATGAATTAGAATAGCGAGTTATCAAAAATTCACGGCGTGTTATAAATTATTTTTCTTGCACAATATAGGGTTAAATACTGGCTTGGATTGGTATAAAATAGCGGTCGGGTATTAAAATGGAAGCGAAAATGAAAAAAGCAGTTGTTATATTTAGTGGTGGGCAAGATTCTACAACCTGTCTTATAAAAGCCTTATCAGAATTCGATGAAGTTCATTGTATAACATTCGATTATAACCAACGTCATAAAGAAGAAATATCGGTTTCTTGTAACATTACAAAAGAGCTTGGTGTTACATTCCATAAAATAATGAATATTGAATTACTGAATGAACTTACCGTTAGCTCCTTAACGAGAGATAACATAAAGGTAACAAATGAAACAAAAGAAAATAAATTTCCAACCTCTTTTGTCCCTGGTCGTAATATTCTATTTCTTACACTCGCGGGAATTTACGCATATCAAATAAACGCTGAAACGATAATAACAGGCGTTTGCGAAACTGATTTCTCTGGGTATCCAGATTGTCGAAATGAGTTTATAAAATCCATGGAAAAATCATTACAATTGGGAATGGATAAAACGATAAAAATAGAAGCGCCACTGATGTATTTAACAAAAGCGGAGACCTGGGGTTTAGCCGAAAAATATAATAAATTAGATTTTATCAAGGAAAAAACACTGACTTGTTACAATGGAATTATTAGCGATGGCTGTGGGGAGTGTCCTGCCTGTATATTAAGGAAAAAAGGATTTGACTCTTTTATTAAAAATAAAGTGTAAAAATCTCTTAGGAAGGTGTCACTCTTCAGTTGAGGTTTTGGTTTGAGTTCATTTAATAAAATCATACATATTTATGATGTATTTAATTGATTGTATACCCAAAGGAATTGAAGATGCGTGTAGGCGGCAAGCGAACGAAGCCCCTGAGCATAGAGGTACTATGTGATTGGGCTGAGAGAGTGCAGCCAACAACCACGCAACTTCAAAGGCGACGGGTATATCTGTTTTTTATTTTAAGTGAGCGGGGAATAGCTTAAATAACAATCAAGTTTAAATCTGTAGAGTCTTTTTAATGCTTTCCCCGTGAACAAATAGAGTTCCCTTGTTAACAAAAAATACAGGAGTGAGCATTTGAATTCTTTTATTTGCTCTATTCCCGTCACCCGTCACCCGTCGCCTTTGAAAGTGCGTGGGTGTTGGGTGCCCTCGCTTAAGATCAATCACAGAGTCAATTTTTGCTCAGGGCCTTCACTTGTTTTCCGCCTACACGGATCTTCAAGAGTCTTGGATATATACCCAAAGGAATTGAAGCTGGCTGGGTCTTGGATGCGTTCGTTCGAGTCAGATCTTATCTTGCTTCTGCATCATCTCTCTATCTAGATGGCGCTTCTCTATGCGCAAAAGCTTCACTCGCTTGGCGCTTAGCTGCAACTTAGGTCTCTTGGGTATATATGCTCCTTCTCTTTTGTGGCGAGAGGCGTTCATTGTTCGCCAAGGGTCCTCTTCACATCTTCAGGTATTCATGTGTATTTTTAAGCGCTTAAAAAAGAAAAGAGCTTTATTTGATCTGGAATTTTAGAGAATCGGCGGGTATTATGCGCGTAAAATTCTCACGCAAACGGTTACGTTTGTATTTTTGATGAAAAATATCATTTTTTCTAAGGGACTTGAAACCATGCTTGAGCGTCTTTTTAAACTAAAAGATCAAGGCACCGATGTTAAAACAGAAGTGATTGCAGGAATAACCACTTTTCTGACCATGGCCTATATCATTTTTGTTAACCCCTCTATTTTGTCACAAACCGGCATGGACAGAGACGCTGTTTTTGTTGCGACCTGTCTAGCCGCTGCCATCGGTTGTTTTATTATGGGGCTTGTGGCCAATTATCCGGTGGCTCAGGCGCCGGGTATGGGGCTGAACGCCTTTTTCACTTACACCGTTGTTTTCCAATTAGGGTATACCTGGCAAGTCGCACTTGCAGCGGTGTTCTTATCCGGTGTGTGTTTTATTTTATTGAGCTTATTTAAAATACGAGAATGGATCATTCATTCGATTCCCGTTTCTTTACGCATTGGAATTTCCGCAGGGATCGGCATGTTTTTGGCTCTGATTGCCTTGCAAAATGCGGGAATTATTGTTGATCATCCAGTCACTTTATTGCAAATAGGAGATTTAAGTACGTTTGGGCCCGCCATGGGGGCGCTCGGATTTTTCCTGACCATAGGTTTGGTGAAGCGGGAGATCAAAGGCGGGGTGATGATTGCGATTTTGATCGTCACGGTCTTAGGGATTGCTTTAGGGGACATTCAATATACGGGGATCATGTCCACCCCGCCAAGCATCGCCCCTACTTTTATGCAGCTTGATTTTGCTGGTGCTTTAGAAATCAGTATGCTGTCCGTTGTGTTTGCTTTTTTGTTTGTGGACGTGTTTGATACGGCAGGCACCTTGATTGGCGTTGCTCAAAAAGCCAATTTATTGGACAGAAAAGGGCGTTTACCGCGCTTAAATCGCGCCATGTTGGCAGACAGTACGGCGACCACTGTGGGGGCGCTTTTAGGAACGTCGAATACCACCTCTTTTGTTGAAAGTGTTTCGGGCGTGGCTGTGGGTGGGCGTACCGGCTTGACCGCGGTGGTGGTTGGATGTCTTTTTTTATTGGCGCTTTTCTTTTCTCCGATTGCGGGGATGGTGCCACCTTATGCAACGGCAGGCGCTTTATTTTATGTCGCTATTTTGATGATGTCAGGCTTGGTGGGGGTCGATTGGCGTGATTTGACGGAAGCGGCCCCTGTTGTGGTGGTGTGTTTGATGACCCCTTTGACTTATTCAATCGCGCACGGCATTGGTTTAGGATTCATTTCTTATTGTGCGATTAAAGCCTTCAGCGGAAAATTCAAAGAGATCCCATTGAGTCTTTTGGCTTTGTCTGGCTTGTTCTTGATGAAATTTGTGATGTAAGAGAAAATGTCCAACATGTTTTAATGGCTTTCAAAGGTGAAGTGTCTGTTGGGCATTATTTTTGAAGTATACCAAGACACTTGAAGATGCGTGCCTGCGGCAAACGAGTGAAGGCCCTGAGCATAGAACGAGGATCTCATTGGCCTGAGCGAGAGCAGCCAACACCCAGGTAGTTTCAACGGCGACGGGTATAAAAGCGTAAAATGAAGGCTTGAGGTGAATGAATGAGCGATAAATTTGTGATCACTTGGGATAACATGCAAATGTATACCCGAAAATTGGCAAAGAAACTTTTGCCAGCACAACAATGGAAAGGGATCATTGCGGTGAGCCGTGGGGGGTTGGTTCCTGCGGCGATTTTGGCAAGAGAGCTGGGGATTCGCCACGTGGATACGGTTTGTATTTCAAGCTATGACCATGATCATCAACGTGATATGCGTATTATAAAAAAAGCCCCTGGTGATGGGGACGGTTTTTTGGTCGTGGATGATCTTGTGGACACGGGAGGCACCGCTGAGCTTGTTCGTGAAATGTACCCGAAAAGCACCTTTGTCACTGTGTGCGCAAAACCGGCTGGAAAACATCTTGTGGATCATTATGAAGTTGATATTGCTCAAGATTGTTGGATAGAACAGCCTTGGGATATGGCTGTCACTTTTGTTGAGCCTTTATCAAAGCATTAAAAAAGCCCTTCGGGGCTTTTTTAATGGAAGGAAAAATCACCCTCACCTGTTCTCCTTATTCAACTCGCGCTAGAATTAATCAACAAAAATGAGATGGTTAGGAGTCCTTTGTGCGAGATCCTGAAAATTTATCGAGCCAGCTTTTCAACGCAAATGTGACGCCAAAAGAAACCTCAACCCTGGTGGGCTCCATGCATCAACAAGAAGGGGGATTCCATAATCCTCTTGATGGAGATTCCGAGGCGGCTTGGTATCGTGTATTGCGCCGTCCTCAATGGACTTGGCAGGGTATTGATCCCATTGAGATGGATGAAGTATTAGCACGGATTGCGGCTTCTAAACAGGTTCGAAGTCACGCGGCTTTGCTGGATACTGTCGTGGGTTTTCGTTCTGGCAATTGGTCTTATGAGTGGACCCAATGTGGCATGTCTCATCAAAAAAAAGCCCGTGCGCTAGAGACTCAAGAGGGTACAAAGGCCCTTTCAAAAGAATGGCTCTTGGCCTCGACGTGCTTTAGCATTGCGGGATACCCACATCTAAAAGGAGATACCCTTTCATCTCAAGCGCAGCTTCTTTCAAATAAAGCGTTTCAAGCGGCCATTGAAAAAACACCCTTTAAAGTAAAAAGAATAGAAACAAAGCTGGATGGAAAAACCGTGGAAGGTTTTTTGTATTTACCTCATACCCACACGCCTTTGCCTACGGTCATTGTGAGCGGATCTTTAGACAGTGTACAAACTGATTTATGGCGCTTATTTGAAACGTATTTTGCAAAAGCCAATATGGCCATGTTGACGCTGGATATGCCCTCTGTTGGCCGCAGTGCACACTGGGCATTAAGTGCGGACACCAGTCGTTTACATCAGGCCATGTTGAATGAGCTTGTTTCGGTGCCTTGGGTCGATCATCATCGGATTGGGTGCTTGGGTTTTCGATTAGGCGCCAATGCGGCGGTCAGGTTGTCATTTTTAGAACAAAAAAAAATAAAATCTTGCGTGTCTGTCGGTGGCGTTCTGCATGGGATGTTCACTGATAAACGGATCCTTGAATGCATTCCGAGTATGTATTTAGACACCTGGGCTTCTCGTATGGGAAGAACCCATATGTCTCAAACCTTGTTAACACAACTTCAAGTCTTGTCTCTTAAAAATCAAGGTTTATTGGGTGGGCGACGAACGCAAGTGCCTATTTTGGCTTTGCGACTTGATAATGATCCTGTTTGTCCTTCTTCAGACAATCAATTGGCAGCGCATTACAGCCAAGGCGGTCTTGCAAAAGAAATTCCGCGAAACCCCCTCCATGATGCATATCACAGAATTATGTTGGAGACCCTTGATTGGTTCCAAAAAACTTTGTGAGTCTGATCATTTTTTGGTTTTTTAATCTGATTAAAAATCAATAATCAGCGTTATAGGGTCCGTTTATTTTTTACTCATGGTATAAATGAATGAAATTATTTTTCTAGTTTGAAAATAGACAATATACCCAAGATACTTGAAGTTAGGTGTATACCCAAGACACTTGAAATGCGCGACTGCGGCAAACGAGTGAAGGCCCTGAGCATAGATGGACTCTGTGATTGATCTTAAGCGAGAGCTGCCAACACCCACGCAGTTTCAAAGGCAACGGGTATAGGCGGCAAGTGAGTGAAGCCCTGAACATAGAAGGATTCTGTGTTTGGGCTGAATGAGCCTAGCCAACACCTACGCAGGTTCAAAGGCGACGGGTATATCAAGGCAAAAAAAGACGCAATGGAATGAACGAGTGACCAATGGAGCATGACGATGACGGAAGAAAAAACCACTTTATCCCACGGGCGTTATTTAACACGCTTTGCCCAATTAGGGCCTTATTTACGAAGGGAAAAATCATCCAATGAAAGTTATTTTTTTGATTGTTTATCCGCGTGTGTGAGCGCAAAAAAAGAGCCTGAAAACCGCGAATTCTGGGGCTGGTGGTTAGAACTTGTCCCCAAGAAAAAAGGCTTTAAATATGTCTACACCTATGGCAAATATGACCAACAGGGTGATTGGTTAGACATTGAACTTCCCAATAAATACACAGAAGAAGTTAAACAATCCCTTGAGGTTTTTTATCAAAAAATAAGTGGATTTCTAGAAGGAGAGTTGAGCTTAAATATCAAAGCTGCCCCTTCTTTTAAAGGGGCTAAATTAGGTATAAAAGCCAAATAATCTGATCTTTTAAATCCTCGCAAAAACGCATCTTTTTTATAAAAAGATGCGTTTTTTTTGTTGGATTAAATAAAAAATAACCTTCATATACCCAAAGAAATTGAAGTTGCGCGCCTGCGCCAAGCGAAGCCCTTGAGCCTCGATGGACTCTGTTAATGGGCTGAATGAACCTAAGCCAACACCCACGCAGCTTCAAAGGCGACGGATACAGAGGGGAGACCTTATTGTGACGGTTTTAAATTGTCACCCACCAAGCTTATATCACCGCCTAAATAGGGGTCGCCCCAGGAGATCACCTCTTTAGTCTCCGTTAACGCAGCAAATGCACTTTTATTTGCTGTGATGGATGTGATGTTTCTTAATTTTGCCTCAACGGCTGTAAAATCTCCGCCGTTGTCCTTGTTGCCCCAAGCTATCACGGAGGCGTCATTTTTGAGTGCAGAAAAAGCGGCATCTGTCGAATACAGCGATTTAACCTCGACCAATTGATCTGCAACAAGGCTCGCGTCTCCGCCATAGACTGGAGGGCCCCACGCGACGACAGTCCCATTATTTTTGAGTGCAGCAAACGCATGGGCTGTGGAATAAATTTGTTTTACGTTGGTTAATTCGTGAGCTATCCCTGTGATGTCACCCCCTGACTCTGGCGCCCCCCAAGAGACAATATCTCCTCTCTCATTTAAAGCAGAAAAAGCGAAGCGTGTTGCGCTTATTACTTTTATCTTGGAGAGTTCATGAGAGACGGAGGTGGAATCGCCTCCTGAATCTGGGCTTCCCCAAGTGATGACTTGTCCTCTTTTGTTTAAGGCTGCAAATGCACCTGAGTTTGAATAAATGTGTTCGATGTCCACCAAGCCTGAGGCGATAGATGTAGAATTGCCACCGTCATTGGCGAATCCCCAAGTGATAACGGTTCCGTCTGTTTTTAAAGCTGCAAAGGCTTTATTGGTTGAACTGATGGATTTTATTTGCGTTAATTGCGCTTGAACTGCACTTGAATCGCCGCCATTTTCGGCGTTCCCCCAGGTGACAACACTGCCGTCGTTTTTGATGGCAGCGAAAGCAAATTCATTTGAATTCAAGGATGTGATCTTGATTAACTGGGAAGCTACCGCGCGGGAGTCCCCCCCTTTATTTGGGTCTCCCCAAGAGATAACGTTTCCATTTTTCAAAATAGCGCCCATGCTCGTTCCGCTTGAATTCGTTTTAAGCGTGTGTATGTTTTTGTAGGTGATGATTTTATTATTGTTTAAGGGGGGGCTTGAGGTCCAAGATAATACGGTGCCGTCTTCTTTTAAAACAGCCGCAAGTGTCGTTGAACCATGAAAAGAAAGGGCGTCATTTAATATATATTGCTCATATTTATCGCCATTGGTTTCTCCTGAATAGCCCGCTAAGTCTCCCCATAAAACCTTTTTACCGTTGTCTTTCGTTGCGTAAAAAAACGGAGATTTTATCTGGTTGACTTCAGCGCTTTCAATACGAGACACGCTCGCAGGTGGAAGAACAGGTTCTTTTATATGTTGCGGTGAAGGATTACATGCCGTTAAAGTGAAGAGAAAAAAAGGGATATAACCGCTTTTATATAATGAAAATGTCATATTAAGTCCAATTAAAATACAAATAACGATGTCAAATATAAATAAAAATGAAATGAAACTCAGGGTGAAATTATGAAGTGCGATTAATTTCAACCGTTAGATTTTTGATAAAAGGCGTTAAAACAAATAAGCCTCAGACATTTATAATTGCGTTTTGCGAAAAGCGAGCGCCGTCTTTACATAAAATTGCTTTGCAAATAGATGCACTCTGTAATACCTCTACACGAGCGAAGCCGATCGCCTCTTTGCCTTAAAGATAAGGAAAATAAATAGAATGATAAATAAATATACCCGTCGCCTTTGAAACTGCGAAGGTGTTGGCTGCTCTCGCTTAAGATCAATCACATCGTCTCTCTATGCTCAGGGCCTTCACTCGTTTGCCGCAGGCGCAGATCTTCAAATATCTTGGATATTAAAACAAAAAATGAATAGATTTCCTTTTATTATTACCTTGGTAAATAATATATTTTATATGGGTTAAAATGATCACATAAAGACCTGTTTCTATCTTAAATAATGTAAACATATGAATCTTGTTTTGAGGTAATAAAGAAATAATATCATTTTAATACCTAAAAGAAAGATGCATTAATTAGATAAATGTATCTGTTGTTTAAATCATCCAAAACAGAAGTAACGTATTATTATTTTAAAGAAAAAACAATAATAAATTTGAACATGTGTAGAAAATGAACCGCCATTTTAAAAAAGATTTTCTATGAAACGGCGCTGAATTTTATTTTTGACATAAAGCCCCCTCGTTAGAGGTGTTAATTTGAAACTGCCCGCGATATTAAAAAATGCAGTCCGTTCAAGTGAATTACATTGTGCATCTCAGCTCAAGGCTTAGTGTCGCCTTTGACGCTGCGTGGATGTTGGCTGCGCTCGCAGTGCCCAATCACAGCGTTCCTCTATGTTCAGGGGCTTAAACTCGCTTGCCGCAGGCGTACATCTTCAATGATTTTGGGTATACCGTCCGTTTTGGAAGCCGCCAGGGTTGGCTGCGCTCGTTCAACCGAATCAAGCTCATCGCATAATAGAGGGAGGCTCAAGGGGCACTCACTTTGTTCTCATACGCAACTTCAAGTCTATTGGGTAGAGATGCCGCTTTTTAAATTTCTTCATCTCTAAAGAACATCAAGGAAGATCTTTTGGTATTGTGCGAATGCGTGGCGTTTGTGTGCCTTTTTTATTGATTCAAGATCCGCGGTGTTTCTGTCTTTTTTTAAAAGGATTACCTGAAC
>CAMRBZ010000150.1 GCA_947040595.1 uncultured Enterovibrio sp.
ATATATGGAGTTTAAATAAATATTTATATGCGTAATCGTCAATCCGGTGTAACCTTGCTTGAAGTCATCCTTGCTACTGCGATTATGGGGTGGTTTTTTTCATATGTCGGCAGCCAACTCAAAATCTATGCCCTCAACAGGCAAATCGATGCGACCGCCAATAATATAATTAATTTAGTGATCTCCAGCAAAACTTTTTTATCTACTTATCATTTAAAAACAGAGACGCTCGATTCTAATGGAAAAGATTACATTCCAAATCCATTGTTATTGCCTTCCACACTTGAACGTCAGTATTTTCCTCCGAGTTTAAATTGGATGAAAAAAACAGGCTGTTCACCTCCGGGATCATTGCCTGATAACTTGGAAATAAATTACCTTTCCTGTAATTATAATTCTGATGTATCAGACATGAAATTCATCGGGTTTCACATTGAATTTAATAAATATAATAACGTCATGTATCCAAAAATAAAAAGATATATCAAGAATGCAAATTTCCGGTATATTTCCGAATCGAATCAAGATTTCGGTTATTTCATGAAACTTTTAACCCGTATTTCTAATATAAAACGAGATGGCGAATTTCCGATTAATTATGATCAATTCATCGTTGCTAAATATTCAAAATGCGGTAACCATTTTTGCATTAAACCTGATTCAGGAATTCCGCTTTCGACTTTACTGGGCCCCGATATTACTGTTTTAAATAATTACATTGACTCGGTCACATCAGGAACCGATTACAGTGGATTCGATATCAGTGTTCTTCATCAAAATAAACCGATTGAAACGTATCTAAAGCGTGATGGCTCAGTCTCCATCGATGGAAATAAGTCTTTATGTTGGAACAGTGTAACTGGCAATAAAAATCCATGTTTAAGAACGACATCAAATGACTCTGAAAATACAAAATATATCATTGCAGAGGGGGGTTTTGCCTCTGGTCTAGATAAAAAGAAAACCCCGATTGTGGTCTCACAACACAGCTTTATTGACAATCAACCAATCTATCTTTCCTATCTTCAATGTCCTTCTGTTGAAAATTTAATGATGAAAAATAAAATAACCGCTTTTAGCAGTTCGTTTTCAACAGGTTCCGAGAATACGAGTGATTTTTCAAATAATTCAGCCATAAACAGTCAAGGCACAAAAGGCGCTGATGGAAAACATGCCATGATGTCCGGTTTATCATTAGAATGGGAAGCAGAAGAAGAAGCAAAACGCTGGCAAATAAGAGGCGCGCTCGCTTTTGATGCCTCATATTCTTTTTATCATGATTCCAAATCTGTTTTACGAAACCCAAAATCCATGTCCTTTGTCGCCATACAATGGTGCGAAGAAATTTAAAATACACCACAGGAATACATTAAAACAGCAAGCTCTCTTCTCGCGTTATCCCCGTCACCTTTGAAACTGCGTGGGTGTTGGCTGCTCTCGCTCAGGCCAATCACGTTAGATCTATGCTCAGGGGCTTCAGTCGCTTGCCGCCTACACGCATCTTCAATTACTTTGGGCATAAAAGGAAAAAAACAATTTTTTTAAAAGGAGCCTCTCTTCCACTTCCATGTCAAATCATCTTGAAATACAATATTCAAGATAGTGAATGCTTGTGCTTATTCAAAAATACACACGGAGCCTTCAAACCTTTTTTTAACGCGGCCTTGACGATAAAGTAAATGAGATTTCTTTTTGCGCCAAAGATGTAATTTGAACGCACCCGACACTCGAGAATATGGCAAGCGGAGTTGACTCATGCCCCAACAGTTCAAGACCTTTTGCATCCTTTTTATAACGCTTGCCACTCTTGCAGCTTGTGCGACAAGAGCGCCCCTGCCACCAACCGAATGGCAGGCGCATCAAGACACGATTTCAAACATAACCCACTTTACCGCCAAAGGAAAAGTCGCCTTAATCACGCCCAACGAGCGCCTGTCTGCACAATTTTTCTGGGAGCAAAAAGAAGACGTGTCCACGTTAAGGCTCACCCATTTTTTAGGGCAAACGCTGTTTAAACTGGAAATCAACCCCAATATGGCGGTACTTACAGACAACAATGGACAACGCCATTACGCCAAAGATCCTAAAAATTTGTTATTTCGGATCACTGGGTTCTCTTTGCCTGTAAATGAAATGAGCTTATGGATAAAAGGCTTACCCGCCTCTAATAACGCTTACAACCTGGGGGAGGATAATCGCCTTGCATCACTTTCCCAATATGAAAAAAATCCCCTTTTAGGCTGGCAAATTCAATACAATGCCTATGATGAAAACACAAACAACCTACTCCCTTCAAAAATTCAAATGCACCTTGACACACAAAAAGTCAATCTTTTGATTTCAGAATGGACCTATACCCCATGACCCCAAACAAGATGAAACACAATACAACCCTTTGGCCCTCTCCTGCTAAGCTCAACCTCTTTCTCTATATCACAGGCCAACGCGACAACGGTTATCATGATTTACAAACCTTATTTCAATTTCTCGATTATGGCGACACCCTTCAAATCACCCCCAATGAAACCGGAAAAATCCGAGTTACGCCTGCAATAAAAGGAATCGATTTAGAAAATAATTTAATTTATCGTGCAGCCAAGGCCCTTAAAAATAAATCGAACACAACAAAAGGGGCTGACATCCATTTGGAAAAGAAGATCCCGATGGGCGCAGGTTTAGGGGGGGGGTCTTCAAATGCAGCAACCACTTTGGTGGCCTTAAACCATTTATGGAAAACACATTACACCCAGAAAGAACTCATTGAATTAGGGATCTCACTGGGGGCGGACGTTCCTGTTTTTATTCAAGGTAAAGCGGCATTTGCTGAAGGCATCGGAGAACAATTCCAATCCGCTCAACCTTTAGAGAAATGGTATTTGGTTCTTAAGCCCAATGTACACATTAGAACGGAAAAGATCTTCTCTCACCCGGATCTCACTCGAAACACAGAAAAACGCACATTAAATGTTCTATTACATGAAAAATACGAAAACGATTGCGAAAAGATCGTAAGACAATTATTCCCAGAGGTTGATAAGGCACTTTCGTGGCTGGTAGAATACGCGCCGTCAAGATTAACAGGAACGGGTGCTTGTGTTTTCGCAGAATTTGAAAATTCAAATGACGCCAATTTAATCTTACAAAAATTACCTAACTGGCTCACTGGTTTTGTCACGCGCGGGATGAATATATCTCCTCTATTCACCACGCTCGATGCACAAAAACAATGAAGCAAATAAACCCAATGGATACAACCCCGAGGTTTTCCAACGTGCCTGATATGAAGCTGTTTGCTGGTAATGCAACCCCCGTACTCGCTCAACGCATCGCGAATCGTCTTTACATGTCTTTAGGCGACGCGACTGTCGGTCGCTTTTCCGACGGCGAAGTGTGTGTACAAATCAATGAAAATGTCCGGGGCAGTGACGTCTTCGTTATTCAGTCAACTTGTGCGCCCACCAACGACAATTTAATGGAATTGGTGGTCATGATCGATGCCCTTCGTCGTGCATCGGCTGGACGGATCACTGCGGTGATCCCTTATTTCGGCTACGCACGCCAAGATCGGCGCGTACGTTCTGCCCGAGTACCGATTACCGCGAAAGTCATTGCTGATTTCCTTTCTAATGTCGGTGTTGACCGCGTTTTAACGGTTGATCTTCACGCCGAGCAAATCCAAGGATTTTTTGATGTTCCTGTTGATAATATCTTTGGTACCCCCGTTTTACTCGAAGACATGCTCGCCAGAGATTTAAAAGATCCTGTTGTTGTTTCACCGGATATCGGGGGCGTCGTTCGCGCTCGTGCAACGGCAAAACTGCTTGACGACACGGACATTGCGATCATCGACAAACGTCGCCCTCGGGCCAACGTTTCTCAAGTCATGCACCTCATCGGTGACGTAGAAAACCGCGATTGTATTATTGTCGACGACATGATTGATACAGGTGGAACCCTTTGTAAAGCAGCGGAAGCACTGAAAAATCGAGGGGCAAAACGTGTATTCGCTTATGCAACTCACGCTATATTTTCTGGAGACGCGGCAATAAACATTAAAAATTCCTTGATTGATGAAGTGATTGTCACAGACTCCATCCCGCTTCGCCCTGAAATGGAAGCGACAGGAAAAGTGTCTCAACTGACCCTTTCTAGCATGTTGGCCGAAGCGATTCGTCGTATTAGCAACGAAGAATCGATCTCTGCCATGTTCGAGTCTTAATCCTTTCGCATCCCTTCAATGAATTGACACACTTCTTGTATTAAGAAGTGTGTTTTTTCTCATCCAGCCCATATCCCCCTCGACGTTGAAGCCTCTTAGGTTTTAACTGCGATATCACCGTTCAATCTCATCGTCTCTCTATGAGCAAGCGCTCAGGCTTGTTGCGTTCTTGGAGCTTACCTGCAAGGTCACTTCTCTTTGGGTATAATACCCATCCCATTAAACATTTGATCATTCTTGCTTGTTAAAATCACCGATAACATCATTATGAATTTCTCAATGAGAATAACGCGTTATCGACAATTCACGCCTTGTTCTCAGTGATGTTTTCAGCGCAATTTCTGACTCACGGCTTAATAGAATGGGTATAACTCATGTTTTAATGATCGGTATATTCGACCATTTTGTGGTGTATTGGGGCGAAAGCAAAGCGCGTTTCATGCTCCATTCTTGTGATCGCCCTTTGTGTGGAATACCTTCGGCAGCCAAAAACAAGGTGCCTTTTCCATAACGCTGATTGATCCCATCAAATGCCTTCATCAAAAGAGGATGTTCTTTTTGATCGATAAAAAAATCAGGTTGTAAAAATCGTCCATTTCGGATTTCAAATAAACCAATCCCCACTTTGTAATAACGCACACCCTCTTGATATAAATTGGAAAGCAAAGAAGAGACCGCTTTTGTCAAAGTGAGGGTGTCGTTCGTGGGCTGTGAGAAACGATACATTTGTTTAAAACTTTTAGACTTTTCGTCATAAGGCGAATTCCCAGCAAACGCCATCAAAACAGAGCATACAGAACCTTGAGCACGTAGCTTGCTCGCTGCAATGGCGGTATGTTGACAAAGTGCTTGATGCAAAAAATCCACATTGGTGATCCGCTCACCCACAGAGCGCGTCGAAAAAATTTGCTGTTTATCCGCTCTTGCAGTATCCCAATCTTTACAAGGTTCACCCTTTAATTCACGAATTGTGCGTTCCATTTCAACACTGTAATTTTTTCGCATTAGTACAGGGGATTGTTTTGACAGTTGCCAAGCATTTTCAATACCTTGCAAACGTAATTTTAAGCTCAGTTTTCGCCCAATTCCCCAAATATCAGAGACCAAAAGACGGCGAAGGATCTTTTCACGCGAAGGTTCGGATTCGATAACACAAACACCCTGATAAGAGGGATTTTTTTTTGCCGCATGGTTTGCCGCCTTCGCAAGGGTTAAGGTATGCCCCATCCCAACGCACACAGGCAA
The DNA here is from genome assembly GCA_947040595.1 of uncultured Enterovibrio sp. Classification (GTDB taxonomy): domain Bacteria; phylum Pseudomonadota; class Gammaproteobacteria; order Enterobacterales; family Vibrionaceae; genus Enterovibrio. The sequence goes on from CAMRBZ010000150.1 coordinate 5,465, forward strand.
GCGGCATTCTTTCCATACCGCGCACCGCAATTTCCTGCCATGCTCTTTAAAATCCAACAGCCCCTGACAACCATGAAAGCGCAGAAAAGATTCATCAATAGAATAAATGTGTTGCGAAGGAGCAAAGCGCCCCACCACTTGCATCATTTTTTCAGATAAATCACCATAAAGCTCATAGTTAGAAGAGCGCACGATAACCCCCGCCTGCTCACATTGATTTTTCACTTGAAAATAGGCTTTAAATTTTTCGACACCGAGCTCTTTTGCTTGCCGATTCGCCGCAACAATAATGCCATCATTATTTGAAAGCACCACAAGTGGCCTCCCTCGCCAATCGGGTCGGAAGACTTGCTCAGCGCTGCAATAAAAACTGTTTGCATCCACTAAGGCAAACATAACAACGCGCTTTTACGATGGCAACGCACAGAGCGGATCACCACGCCTTCAAGGCTAAATGTATCGTGTTCACAAATGGATACTGCTGGATAAAGCGAATTTGCAGAACGCAATTGTTTGTGATGGAGGTCGAGGAGCTTACACACAAATTCACCGTTAAAATTGGCCACAATTACATCTCCATGGCGCGCCGTTTCAAACCGATCGACAATCAAGATATCGCCATCAAAAATACCGACTTCTTGCATAGAGTCACCGCTCGCACGCCCTATAAAAGTCGCGCTAGGATGCTCTACCAAAAGATCATCAAGACTTAAAGAAAGCGAACGATAATCGCTTGCGGGAGATTCAAAACCAACAATGCCAGCCTTGGCAACAAGAGGAATTATTTTCATAAAAAAAGAACCACTGTATATCCATACAGTTTATTTTATCCTCTGCACGTTAATATGCAAGTCTGCGTTTATTTGAAGACAAAAACGTGCGATACACGCTCAAATATCCCCTCAAAATTCAGGCTTAAAACAAAAAAAACCATTTTGATTTGCGTAGATTTTGAGGTCTCTTAATGATGGTGGTAGGATAGGCCGTTTTTCGTGTCGCCATCGCCCTGTTTACGGCGTTGTTTTTACCCTCAATCTCAAGGATCTCAGCATGTGTGCGCAAATTCGTCTTTTAGTGGGTTTGGCAAATCCCGGCCCAGAATACGCAAAAACCCGTCACAATGCGGGAGCTTGGGTTATTGAAGAAATGGCACGCATCCATAACACCCCCCTTCAAGAAGACAAAAAACACTTCGGACTGACAGCCCGAATCAAAATAGCAGGCGAAGATTTACGCCTATTGATACCCACCACCTTTATGAATTTATCTGGAAAATCCGTGGCCTCTTTGGCCCATTTTTACCAGATAAAACCACAGGAAATCTTGGTGGCACATGATGAGCTCGACTTGCCTCCGGGCAGCGCCAAATTTAAAAAAGGCGGCGGGCATGGCGGCCATAACGGTTTACGTGACATCATAGATAAAATGGGCAACGAGCGAGATTTCTATCGCCTTCGCCTCGGGATTGGTCATCCTGGTCATAAAGACAAGGTTGCAGGATATGTCCTGACCAAAGCCCCGACAAAAGAACATGATCACATTGAACAGGCCGTTGATGAAGCGGTTCGCTGTATCGATATTTTGTTCAAAGACGATTTAGCGAAGGCGCAAAACCGTCTTCATACATTCAAAGCGCAATAATATTTAATAAAAGGTTACCATCCCATGGGTTTTAAATGCGGTATCGTTGGTTTGCCAAATGTCGGTAAATCAACCCTGTTCAATGCACTGACGAAAGCCGGAATTGAAGCGGCAAACTTTCCATTTTGTACCATAGAACCAAACACTGGCGTTGTTCCCGTGCCCGATCTTCGCTTGGATGCCCTTGCCAAAATCGTCAACCCACAGCGCATTTTACCGACCACAATGGAATTTGTAGATATCGCAGGCCTGGTTGCAGGCGCATCAAAAGGGGAAGGTTTAGGCAATAAATTTCTTGCAAACATCCGTGAAACCGATGCCATTGGCCATGTTGTTCGCTGCTTTGATAATGACAACATTATTCACGTTGCAGGAAAAATAGACCCCGCAGAAGACATTGATATTATCAATACCGAGCTTGCGCTATCTGATTTAGATACCTGTGAACGCGCCATACAACGCCAAGCGAAAAAAGCCAAAGGTGGCGATCGCGACGCAAAAATCGAAATCGCAGCCCTCGAAAAAGTGCTTCCCGCTCTTGAGCAAGGAAAAATGCTGCGCGCCATTTCTTTTACAAAAGAAGAAAAAGCCGCCATTGATTATTTGAACTTTTTGACCCTCAAACCCACCATGTACATCGCCAATGTGAACGATGATGGTTTTGAAAATAACCCCTATCTTGACCTTGTTCGCCAAATTGCAGACGCCGAAGGGGCCACTGTCGTGGCCGTGTGCGCTGAAATAGAAAGTGAACTTTCAGAGCTTGATAGCGAAGAGGCCAATGTCTTTTTAGAGGAAATGGGCCTTGAAGAGCCAGGTCTTAATCGTGTGATCCGTGCAGGTTACGACTTACTGACACTCCAAACTTACTTTACCGCTGGCGTAAAAGAAGTGCGAGCATGGACCATCCCTATCGGATCCACCGCCCCACAAGCTGCAGGGAAAATTCACACCGATTTTGAACGCGGTTTTATTCGCGCAGAAGTGATAGGCTTTGACAATTTCATTGCCCATAACGGTGAAGCCGGCGCAAAAGATGCGGGAAAATGGCGTCTAGAAGGCAAAGAGTACATAGTGAAAGACGGCGATGTGATCCATTTTCGTTTTAATGTTTAAAAGCCTCTTTTTAGTGCATAAGAAAAAGCGAGCATCCGCTCGCTTTTTTATCGGAAAAAAAGAGAAAAAACAAAGAGACCCATGATTCATTTCAGCTATACCCAAAATAATTTAAGCCGCGCGCCTGCGCCAAGCGAGTGGAGTCCCTGAGCATAGATAAAGGATGTGATTGGACGCAACAAGCGTCGCCAACACCCACACAGCGTCAAAGGCGACGGGTAAAAAGCGAAGTGTCATGGCGCACTGAATGTAACGACCGTCTCTAAGCTGGTATTATCAGCGCTAAAACAAACAGATGAGCTCGGCCCAATAAGTGCGTATTGTCTCGTTTGAGAATATCAATCTCAGCCCATATTTTGCCCTGACATGACACCGAAAATATGCCAAAGAATTCAAGCAGACTTTAAAGCAATCCGTTATTTCAAT
>CAMRBZ010000151.1 GCA_947040595.1 uncultured Enterovibrio sp.
AGAAGCCGCTTAATAATCGACCAACTAGTGACAACTATCTTGAAAAACACCGCATATGAGGAACTAAAACGATTTCAGGCTCTTGCGTAACATCAGTTATTCTTTACATTTTGAGATCAAAATGCGCTCGATAATCTAAAGTTCGAATGAATCGCCCTCTTTAGTCTTTGTCTTTTTTTTCTTTGTTGCCTGAGCGTATTTCATTTGCAATGATCTTAATAGCTTCACCGCTACTGATACCTTCAGCCATAAGTTTATGGATACGCTCTGCTGCATCTTGTTGCTCTGCATGAGTTAAAACTGGATCACCATTCATTCACTGTAATTCACTGTCAATTTAGAATTCGTTCATTTTACATTGTCTTGCTAAAAGAGAAAAGAAAGCTGTAAGGAACCAGCATAACTGTTGCTATCAATCAATTTAACACCTAAATCAAGATGCAGTATGTTTAATGGCGATAAACCCAAACCAAGGGTATAAGCCGTTTTTAGATTATCTTCTAGATCTTTAATATATCCAGCCCGTAATTGTGCTTGTCCCCACGCATTAAACTCAGTACCTAAACGAAAAAATTTCGTGTCATCATTGATTGCAGGTCCACTTGTTGAGGTAAATCGACGCTGTTCATTTAAATCAAGATCCATCGAAAGGGTAAATAAATCTGACACAAATGCACTTCCAACGGTATAGAGCGGTTCAACATGATAGGTATAGTTTCTGGTTTTAAACGCAGTGGTAATTTCATGTGAAATCAGATTTTTTGCAACAACACCTAAACGATAATCGCCTCTTTGCCATGCAGCACCAAGATCAAAATTGAATACACTGTCCTCCGTTCTATTTTCATTCGCATCCCAATCATCAAGATCAAATCCATCGATTCCAACTTCATGATGATATGAATAAATTTTTTGTGCCTTGGGGGTTACCCCCAAGGCAATGTTCTGCCCTGAAATTTGAAATTGACTCCCTAATGCAAGCCCAACATCAATGATCCCAAATGCTAAAATACGGGCTTTAGATTCAATGACAGGAATGGTTCCAGCTTCAATTGCAGCAATATCTGCATTTGCAATCTCAGATACCACTAAACCTTCCGTATAACCTTTTACAAAAAAATTACCAGAAACACTGGCAGTAGGAATCGCCACTGCAGCACCAATTCCACCGCTTAAATAAGCGACTTTATCTTGAATATTTCTTAATGCATTGGCTGCATTTGTACGATTATTCGTATCTAAAGGAGCATTTTTAAACCCCGTGTATATCGAGGCAAAATCTTCCATATTACTGATGAGTTCTTCAGGATCTCGGTATTCAACAGCAATGACAGGAAATATAACGCCCGATGTTTTTTCCGCTTCTAATGCAAGTAAAGCTGGATTATAAAAGCCTGCTGAAAGATAATTCCCAGCGGCAGTGCCCGCCCCTCCCATTGCTTCTATTCGCGCGTCAATATTATAATTCCCCGCATAAATGGAGCTGGAAAGAAGCGTGATGGACAATGCAAGCAATTTATTTTTCATAAAAAGTACCATTCAACTGTATTTAAGAATTAAACAATCCACATTAAAAATTCAAGTGAATATATCCCCATAAAAAAGCTCTTTTATAACTCTAGTCGAGCTCATTTTTTATGGGGATGAAAGTGCGAAAATGATTTAATTAACAAAAATAGACCTGTGAATAATATCCAATTGAGCGCTTTATTTTTGCTCCTCACTCCAAGACTGAGTGACAGAAGGGATGTTGCTGTTAAGCAATGGAAAATTCATACTGCGGCCAATACCTTGAATATTTTCAAATAAAATAGAACCTTGCCAACGACGTTCAATTAGAGAAACATTAAACCAATACGCTCCTGCGGGAACTTTAATAAGAGGAAGGGTTGTAGGAAGAGAGGTATCTTTTTCTAAAGACCATACTGGAAGAAGCTGGCTATTTTGCTGCTGATATAAATGCATACCTAAAGCCGGTTTAGGACAAATATTCATGTATTTTTTATTCAACGAAATGCGCCAATTCTTACTGTCACGCCATGAGATTTGTTGAATAGGGTCAGCCTGTGAGATTAAAAGCCAAGTAGACCATACTCTGCCGTCATTGGGCTTTATACTCAATTTGTAAAGACCTGCCGAGATATTTTGAGATAAACCTTCCAGCGTGTATTTAAAGTCCTTTTTGTGGGCCGTTTTTTTCTTTTCATTGATCACATTGAAATGGAACTCTTTATCAGGCCAAGCAGAGAGTGATAAATCTGCAATGCCATTATTGGTATGCCCATAAATAGAGATAGCATAATAAATTCGATTAGATGTCTGCACACTTTCTCGACGAAAAGTAAGTGTTTTCAACCAATGAGGAAAGGGATTAGTATTTAAACTTTGTCCACAATCAACACCAATAGCAACAGACAATAATCGTTCAAGATGTAGTTTATCGTTTGTTTCTTGTTGCCAAGCTTCAATCATAGAAAGAACACTCTTGCGCGGATTTCCTTCTAATAAATATTGATGCGCAGATGTCAAAGAATCAGAACGGCCAAACCATTCAGCCGCAAAGAGAGAAAATGGGATAAATAAAAAGAAATAAAAAAAAAGAGATTTCAAATTCATCATTTTACAATTTCATTCTATACCCAACACCACGCAGTGTTTCTATTTCTATTTCAGGTAATTTTTGCCTTAACTGAAGTACATGTGTGTCAACTGTGCGTGTTGTTGGATAATGATTGTAACCCCAAACTTGGTCTAAAAGCTCATCACGCGTAAAAACCCGTCCTGCATTTTTAGTAAGAAAAGCCAAAAGGTCGAATTCAGTTCTCGTTAAGATAACTTGATTGTCCGCACAGGTTACACTCCGCGTGGCTAAATCAATTCGAAGAAAACCGACTGAAATAGCATCCGCGCTACCGTCTTCCAGGCCAAAAAGAGGGCGTAAGTGTACGCGAATCCGGGCAAGAAGTTCTGCTTCTGCAAAAGGTTTCGTCATGTAATCTGTTGCACCAGAGTCTAAACCTACAACGCGGTCTCGTACCGAAACCATTGCCGTCAGCAAAATTACAGGAACGTCTTTAATTTTCTTCCAATCAGAGAGCCTTTCCAAAGAGTCACCGTCTGGAAGTTGACGGTCTAATATCACAAGATCTGCTTTTTCCCAAAGAGGTTTAACATTTTCTGCACAATCGGCATATAAACATGTGTAACCATTTTGTTCGATACTTGCCAATAAACCATCCGCAAGATTCGCATCATCTTCTACTAGTAATAAAGTTGCTTGGGTCACAAGGGATCTCCAAAATAAATGTCGTAGGTGGGCCTTTTAATGTCAGGGTTCCTCCCATTCTTTTGATCATCGATTCTACGATAGTCAAACCTAAACCAAGCCCTTTTTTGCTTACAAAAGGCTTTCTAATTGTTTTCCAGTCCTTTTCTGTTAACGTCCCTTGGTCTTCAACTCTTATAAGTAATAAATCATGTCTAATTTCGGCAAACACCTTGACCGGTGCATGACCATACTTTTTTGCATTACTGATGAGATTATCAAGCGATGTACTCAGCCAATATATATTCACAGCCACAGGCGCATCACTTTGTGTTTGAAATTGAACATCACGCTCTGCGCAGAAATAACACATCCATTCATTGAACGAAGGAATGTATTCTCGTACTAATTCTTGTTGATTTGATAATAAATAATCTTTACTGGCTTCTGCAAGTTGCTTTAAACGCATCGCGTCTTCACATAAGCGTCTAAATTCGTCATGTAAAGGCGGAGGTAAAATGTCAAATTTTCGCCTAAAACCTTCCACCGTCATTGCTAAACTCGCAATAGGGGTGCGAAGCTCGTGAGTCAATATTTGTAAAATCAGCATACGCTCTTGTATTAAACGTCGCTTCACCGCCCAACGGTTTAATCTCCAACCACCAATCCAAAAAAGATTGATGACAACCAGCACAATAATAAGTTGAAACCAGTAAGAAGGCACCTGATTTTGATTCCAACATACATTCCCAATTTGTGACAAACAAAAAAGCTCTTCTTTTTCAACAGGTAATGCTTGTAATTTGTGTTCTGTGAGTAAAGGCATCCACGCATCCACACTGTATACGTGATATTTCCCATTTTTTAAAAGCCATAATTCTTTGTTTGAAAGAATGAATTTCGCGCCATTATTGAGTGCAAGCATACTTTGCGTAGACATACGTTGAAGGCGGCCCAGAAGGGTAAATTCATCGGCTAAAGCACGTTCTTTTATATGGGTATACTTTTCTAATCCTGTTTTTTTCTTTTTATGCATATATCTTGATGCATAACTTCCACCGCCCGGATGAATAAGGTTTGATCTAGAAAACCAAATAGATGGAAGCGCGGTTTTAAAACACATCGATCGAGAAAAAACCAATGGATCTGTTAAAACAGGATTAACAGGCCAAGGACCTTGGCATTTTTCTGATGCCTTATAAAGAAGCATCAAATCACTTAGGGGATAATTCTCTGTTTGAGGTAATAAACTTTCATCCACCAACAACGCTTTTGGAAATTCACTGTTTATCGAATTTAAAACATAATTCGCACTGGGCTTTATCTTATACAATTTGAGATTAAAGGCGTCAAGCTGTTCCGTAAATGAAGGATCTGCCCATACGGGTGAAATAAAGAATATAAAAATTATAAATAAGTACATTGTTGAAATAGCATCATTAAATTACAGATAAACGACAAACCGTGTTTGCCTCTCAACACAATAAACAAATAAGTAACATTTAGAAATCTAAAAAAACCGCCTTTCTTTCAAAACGAAAGATGATGAAAGTAAAAAAATGGACAAGACAAATCAAAGCGGTGTTACTTGAGCGAGTCTTAAAAAATCATCTTCACTCAATACCCATCCTCTTTAAAGAAGCTGGTGCACTCTCGGAGCCCAATCAGATAGTCCGTCTATGCTCATGGGGTTATCTTCTTTGACGTCTAGCTGCATTCAAATATTTAGGATTACACCTACATTGCAGGAAATAACGCCTTAATACAACACTAAAGCCTTCTTTCATTTTTTTATTTCGTCATCATGCCGTTTTTTACTTCAAAAAGAAACAATCCAAAAAGATTTCACCTCAAGTTCATTAAATGAAAAAAAGCTTAAAATCAATTCTTAAGAGCACATTATGAAATTGCATTTTTTATGCAAAAAAACCAGCCGAAGCTGGTTTTTTATCTCTTTTTTAGATTAAATGGCTTTTGAGATAGCTTCAACACTTTCTTTTGCATCACCAAAAAGCATAGAGGTATTTTCTTTAAAAAACAGAGGATTCTGAACCCCTGCATACCCTGTATTCATTGAACGTTTAAAGACAATCACATTTTTTGCATTCCAAACTTCAAGAACGGGCATGCCCGCGATCGGACTGTTTGGATCATCCAATGCCGCCGGGTTCACCGTGTCATTGGCCCCAATTACTAAAACTGTGTCTGTTTTCGAAAAATCATCATTGATCTCATCCATTTCAAGAACGACATCATAGGGAACGCGAGCTTCAGCAAGAAGGACATTCATATGTCCAGGCAAACGCCCCGCAACGGGGTGAATACCAAAACGGACATCAATTCCTTTGGCACGGAGTTTTTCTGTCAATTCATGAACGGGGTATTGTGCTTGCGCTACAGCCATACCGTATCCTGGCGTAATAATGACAGAACGCGAGTCTTTTAGCATATCGGCCACTTCTTGGGCTGAAATACTTTTGTACTCTCCTTCTTCCTCTTCAGACGAAACAACAACAACCTGACCAAAACCGCCTGCAATCACGCTGATAAAAGAACGGTTCATCGCTTTACACATGATATAAGACAAGATTGCACCAGAGGAGCCCACCAAGGCCCCCGTTACAATCAACAGATCATTGGCCAACATAAAACCCGCCGCCGCCGCCGCCCAACCTGAATAAGAATTCAGCATGGAAACAACAACGGGCATATCTGCGCCACCAATAGAGGCAACCAAATGCGCACCAAAAGCAAAAGCGATAAATGTCATTAAAATGAGCGCGAAATAACTTCCGTCAGATTGAACAAAAGAAACCATTAATGCGATTGAGACTAAAATTGCAGCAAGATTTAACTTATGTTTATGAGGAAGATTAAGAGAAGACGAAGAAATCAAGCCACGTAATTTACCAAAAGCCACGATAGAACCGGTAAAGGTGACAGCACCGATAAAGACGCCAAGGAAAACCTCAACAAGGTGTATCAGGTGCTCAGTGTGAGCGAATTCCCCTGTATAAACGGGTGGCGTGATAAAACTGTTATACCCCACCAAAACCGCCGCCATGCCAACAAAAGAATGAAGCACAGCCACAAGCTCTGGCATTTCTGTCATTTCTACTTTTTTGGCATAATGAACACCAATGCTTCCCCCGATGACCATCGCAAGAAGGATCCAAGAAATCCCTTCCGATTCAGGTCCAAACACCGTGGCAAGCAAGGCGATGGTCATACCCGCGATGCCATAATAATTTCCGGCTCTCGCCGATTCTTGCTTGGATAATCCCGCTAAACTCAAAATAAAAAACAACGCCGCAATAATATAGGCCGCTTGTGTTAGTCCTGCAGACATGTGTTGCTACTCCTATTAATGACGACGAAACATTTCAAGCATGCGCTTGGTTACGGTGAAACCACCAAAAATGTTAATACTGGCAATCAAGACCGCAATGAATGCGAGACATGAAACGACTGCATTTCCTTGTCCTATTTGCAGGAGAGCCCCTACAACGATGATCCCCGAAATCGCATTCGTGACAGACATCAATGGCGTATGCAGTGCATGAACCACATTCCAAACGACATAATACCCAACAACACACGCTAAAACGAACACAGTAAAATGAGAAAGAAAAGAAGGTGGTGCCACGGAAGCCACCCACGCAAAAACCCCTAAAGCGCCAGCAAGCCCCAAAGCTTTTTTCACGGGTGAGGTAGGCACCTCTTCTTTTTTAACTGGTTTTGGGGCAGCCGCTTTAACTTGAGGTTGTGCAGAAACCTGGATAGGCGGTGCAGGCCATGTGATTTCACCTTCTTTTATCACGGTCACACCACGAAGTACCGTATCGTCAAAATCAATATTGATGCTCCCGTCTTTTTCTTTGCAAAGAAGCTTCATCAAATTAACAAGATTTGTACCATAGAGCTGCGACGATTGTGTCGGTAAACGTGAGACCATATCGGTATAGCCAATGACCTTAACGCCATTGTCCGTCAGAATAACCTTATCGGCTTGGGTGTATTCGCAATTCCCGCCATTTGCTGCAGCGAGATCCACAATAACACTGCCTGATTTCATGGAATCAACCATGGCTTTCGTTATAAGTTTTGGAGCAGGACGACCAGGGATTAAGGCCGTTGTAATAATAATATCAACGTCTTGTGCTTGGGCTGCATACAGGGCTTGCGCTTTAAGATTGAAGGCATCTGACATTTCTTTGGCATAACCATCACCACTGCCCGCTTGCTCTTCAAATTGCACTTCTAAAAAATGAGCTCCCATGCTTTCAACTTGTTCTTTTACTTCAGGACGAACGTCAAAAGCGCGAACAATAGCGCCCAAGCTTCCTGCTGCACCAATGGCAGCAAGACCTGCAACACCGGCACCCGCAACAAATACTTTTGCCGGAGGCACTTTTCCTGCTGCTGTAATTTGCCCTGTAAAGAATCGTCCAAATTGATGGGCGGCTTCAACAACGGCGCGGTAGCCTGCAATATTGGCCATAGAACTTAATGCATCAAGGGCCTGAGCACGTGAAATACGAGGTACAGAATCCATCGCTAACACATTGATATTCTTCGAAGCCAAACCTTGCATTAGGTCTTCGTTTTGGGCGGGCCAAATGAAACTTATCAAGGTCACGCCGTCATTAAGAAGATCAATCTCATTGACTCCCGTTTGTGCGTTTTCAGCTGGCGCATTGACTTTAAAAATAATGTCTGATTTCCAAACCGTCTCAGTATCGACGATCCTCGCACCTGATTTCTCAAAGGATTGATTGTCAAAACTTGCTAAATGACCCGCGTTGTCTTCAACAACAACATCAAATCCCATGGCAATAAGCTGTTCAACCGTTTTCGGGGTCGCAGCCACGCGTGTCTCATGTGCAAGTATTTCTTTTGGTACACCAATTTGCATACTTAATCCCTGACTATTGGCAATAAAAATGAAGGTCTTTATCAAGCTCTTAGGCTTAATAAGGCAAAAAAAGTATCGAAACATTTAAAAAACTGCATTAAACGTGTCAATCTGAATGCATTTCGAAAAAACAAAGATATTTTATATTAATATCAATAAATTAAAAAACACATTTGCACGATGTTGTTTCATATTGTTTGAAAAGATAAGAAAGACCGGAAAGAATGGATTGTATTCAATCAAATCACAAAAAATCGAGATGTTTTTTGACGTCACGCAGCTTAGTTTAAAGCCATGCCACTTCAAGAAGGGGACATTTTAGCATGGTTCCCAATCTTAGATTCAAGCGGATTCATAAATAAAGCAATGACGATATCATGCATTGAATGAGATCTTG
>CAMRBZ010000152.1 GCA_947040595.1 uncultured Enterovibrio sp.
TGCCTTTGAGCTTGCGTGGGTGTTGGCCCGCGTTCGCTCAGCCTAATCACTGCGTCCATCTATGCTCAGGGGCTTCCGTTTCTTTTCGCCGGCGCACATCGTTACTTACTTTGGGTATCACAAGGTACAGCGACAATATTGCAAAAAACAGACGCCGTTGATTTTTCTCGCCAATATACGTCTCATTGGAGTGGGCAGCTTGATTGTGCCGCCATCTGGAGCCACCTCGCTATTAAAACAAGTAAGCAAACCCCACTCATGAAGTATGAGAAGGGTCGTCAGGATATTTATGAGATCTTTTGTGATGATTTAGGGTTTTATTTTACTCAGGATTAAGACCAAGGAGGCCGCCGTAGAAGCTTCTTTATTAATATCCCATTTCACCTTCACGACGAGCTAAAAATAACACCTCCTCTAATGCTTCTTTATTTGGGTTTGCTTGTAAGTAATCTCGAGCAGATACCTCATCAAAACGCGAACGAGCACTAAGCCAAAATGAACATAAAGAGGACGAGCCTAAATCTTTCGTTGCCAGTTCAGCATTCACTTTTTCTAAGCCAAATAAAATCTTTGTTGTATTTTCGTCTATCTGGAAAAGCGGAACCTGAGGTGTCGTCCCACTATTTATAGTAATAATGAACTCACTCTTTGTTTTTCCGTTAAGCCCTTGGCGACTTAATCCTGCAAGTTTTGCAAATTCAGTCTGCTTAACCGCACCGCCATGCCTTTCTATATACTCGATAAACTTCTTTTGATCTGCACGCTGGCGTTTCAGTTTTTTTATGACTTTTGGATCCTTGTGTAAATGTTGAGTGTGGGCATTAAGAATATGCTCCAATACCCCTTGATCGCTTAACGATAACGCTTCAGAAGCACTCAACTCCAGAGCATCATTTAACTCCAGCTCTTGGAGAATCTGAGAAACCCTCTTTAATAGAGGGGCACTTTCCACCGACGTTTCTAATATATTCATACTTATGCCATTTACGTATTTTACACATAAATAATAGTAAAAAATGTAAAATTTACAGAGAAACAAACCCATTTAATCTCAATCTTTATGATAAAAGCAGAATTGTATCTCCAATACTGCAAAATAAAGATTGAAAACTCGCCTGTAAAATATAGTATTGCCAATACGAAATAATAAGAAGGAGGGGGTATGACGAAAATGAAAAATCAGGAGTTTAAACAACTGACGACACGCTACATCTCATACAGCTTTCGACGTCGAATCGAAGAGAGTAAAAATGGTATAAGAGTCATTCAACCTAAAGATACAAAAGACGAACAAATTCACTGGGAAAGTGTTGTTTCGACAAAATTAAAAGGCAAGAAAAAGCCTGAATACTTACAAGATGGTGATTTATTAATACTTTCGAGAGGATTAAAACAACAAGTTTTAGTGTTCAAAAGTGATGACTCGGAACAAAAGACAATATGCAGCACGATGTATTATCACTACCGAGTCAATAAAGATTATATAAACCCATATTATCTCGCTTTTTTACTCAACCATAACAACAAAATTAGAAATCAGATTGAAGTCGCATCAAAGGCTTCAACTGCAGTAAAAGTCTATCCCAGAGAAACGATTGAAGATCTAAACATACCGGTTCTTACAATAGAAAAACAAAACACCCTTGTTGCACTGCATAACAACATCAAACAACAGCAACAATGCTATCAAAAATTAATGGACAGCAACAAAGTCATACTCACTGACATTGCGAACCAGCTAACCGAATAAGATAATGATGATGAAAGAATCAATTCAACAAAAAATCAACCAAGACGAGATCAATAAAACGGTTTGGGGGGCGTGCGACACCTTCCGTGGTACGGTCGATCCCTCTATCTATAAAGACTTCGTGCTCACCATGCTGTTTTTAAAGTACATCTCTGATGTGCGCCAAGACAAAGTCGAAGAGCTCACGGCGCAGTTCGGTGACAATCAAGCCATGATTGACGCCATGCTGGCCAGCCAATCCTTTAAAATTCCGAAAGGCGCTACATTTTGGGACTTGTATGAGCATCGTTTTGAAGCGGGTAACGGTTCACGTATCGACCAAGCCTTGCATGCCATTGAAGAAGAAAACGGCACAAAACTCAAAGGCGTCTTTCAAGACATTAGCTTTAACACCGACAAACTCGGTGATGAAAAATCAAAAAATGACATTTTACGCCACCTTTTAGAAGACTTTGGCAAGCCCACCTTAAATCTGCGCCCAAGCCGTGTTGGTTCATTGGATGTGATTGGCAATGCGTATGAGTTTTTAATCAAACACTTTGCGGCGAGCAGTGGTAAATCTGCGGGAGAATTTTATACCCCGCCTGAAGTTTCGGATCTGCTTTCTATCATCTTGGAGCCGCAAGTGGGTGACACTATTTGCGATCCGGCCTGTGGCTCAGGATCACTTTTGATGAAATGCGGCAAGCAAATTCAAAAGAACTTTAACGGCTCGAAGCAATATGCCTTATTTGGTCAAGAAGCCATTGGCTCAACATGGTCACTGGCAAAAATGAACATGTTCTTGCACGGCGAAGACAACCACCGCATTGAATGGGGCGACACCCTCCGTAACCCCAAGCTTTTAGATACCTCAGGGAAAGAGGCGAAAGGCGGCTTAATGCACTTTGACGTCGTAACCGCAAACCCGCCTTTCTCTCTCGATAAATGGGGGCATGAAGATGCCCAAAGCGATCACTTTGGTCGTTTTCGCCGTGGCGTGCCGCCAAGAACCAAAGGCGATTACGCTTTTATTTCACACATGATTGAGACGCTAAAACCAGAAAGTGGCCGAATGGGTGTGGTGGTGCCGCATGGTGTGCTGTTTCGCGCCTCTTCAGAGGGCAAAATCCGCCAACAACTGATTGAAGAAAACCTGCTAGATGCAGTGATAGGCTTACCTGAAAAACTCTTCTTTGGTACAGGCATTCCCGCAGCCATTTTGATCTTCAAGAAAAAGAAAGACAGCAAGGATGTGATGTTTATTGATGCCTCACGAGAATTTAAATCAGGTAAAAATCAGAACATATTAACGAGCGACAACATCGACAAGATTGTAAAAACCTACCGCGCAGGGGCGAATCTTGATAAATACGCGTATGTTGCAACGCTCGATGAAATCCGTGAAAACGACTACAACCTCAACATTCCTCGCTATGTGGATACCTTTGAAGAAGAAGCCGAAATCGATTTGATGGCCGTGCGCACTGAACGTTTGGCGTTGCAAAGCGAGCTTGCAGATCTAGAAGCAGAGATGGCGGGTTATCTGAAGGAATTGGGATATGACGGATAAAAAACAAAGAAAACAGCGCAATGGCAAAAAACGCGAGGGCGTTGTATTTCCCATTGCTGAAAGTTTAAATAATTTGCCTCAAGCTTACTCTTCTTTTTTAGTTGAAGTATTAGCGCTTATTAGCAAGCGTCGCCAACAAGCCATTATGCGGGTCAATGTCGAGCAAAATTTGCTGTATTGGCAACTTGGACATCATATTGCACAAAAGCAACAGCAAGAAGGTTGGGGAGCCAAAGTTATCGATAGGCTCTCTTATGATATGAAAGAAAAATTTCCCATGTTAAAAGGATTTAGCCCTCGAAATTTGAAATACATGGTGAAATTTTCACAGGTTTGGCCTGATCTTGAATTTGTGCAACGCAGCGTTGCACAATTACCGTGGGGCAGCAATTGCGTTTTGCTTGATAAAGTAAAATCTCAAGATGCGCTCCTTTGGTATGCAAAACAAGCTTTAGAGCAAGGTTGGGGGCGAGATATGCTCGCTTTTCGCATTGATTCGAATGAATTTGAGCGTACAGGAAAAAGCATTAACAATTTTCCCGTCGCTTTGCCCCCGAATGATTCCGATATGGCGGCTCAATCTTTTAAAGACCCTTATTTATTCGATTTTATTGGAATGGACATTCCAAGAAGAGAAACCGAATTAGAACATCGCCTTTTAGCGCATTTAGAGCATTTTTTGCTTGAGTTAGGGCAAGGCTTTGCCTTTGTTGGTAGGCAAGTGCATTTAGAGTTAGGCGATCAAGATTTTTATGTTGACCTCTTGTTTTATCACTTAAAAATGCGCTGCTATGTGGTGGTTGAGCTAAAAAACAGTAAATTTAAGCCCGAACATATTAGCCAGCTTAATTTGTATCAAACGGTTATCGACCAACACATGCGCCACGAAAATGATAACGCCACCATCGGCTTATTGTTGGTTAAAGATAAAAACGATCTGGTGGTGGAATATTCACTGGCCGGTTTTAATAAGCCTGTCAGTGTTGCTCGTTGGGAGCAACAAATAAAACAAGCCTTGCCTCAAGAAATTGAGAGTAATCTGCCTAGCATTGAAGACTTGGAAAAAGAGATTAACTTTTTGATTGGTAAGGATAAAAATGATTAACCCTATCACAAATTCAAATTGTGCAACGCCTTGTTGCACAAATACCCCAAAGCACGCCTTAATGTTTACTCCTTTTTTTATGAGGCCAATGCGCAGTGAACGTTTAGCGTTGCAAAGTGAGCTTGCAGATCTAGAAACAGAAATAGCGGCTGATCTTAATGTAAAAAGCCTAGAGGAGTTGGGTTATGGTGCCTAATGGTTGGAGTGCTACTCAGTTTGGAGATCTTGCAGATTTTAAGTCTGGTGGTACACCTAGCAAACAAAATACAAATTACTGGGGGGGAGATGAGCCTTGGATTTCGGGGAAGGATTTAAAATCTCATTATCTATCTACAAGCATTGATCGATTAACCATTGAAGGTTTTAGCATCGCCAAAAAAACACCGTTGGGATCAACTTTAATTTTAGTGAGAGGAATGACTTTACTTAAAGATTTTCCTGTCGGGTATACAACCAAAGAAGTAGCATTTAACCAAGATATTAAAGCTTTATTAGCTAAATCAAACATTGATGGATTGTTTCTTTCTTTTCTATTAGTCGGGAACAAACATAAAATCAAAAATTTGGTGACAACCGCTGGTCATGGAACTGGAAGACTAGATACTGAAAGTTTAAAAGCATTTCCAGTCGACCTTCCTCCACTTCCAGAACAACGCAAAATCGCTAAAATCCTTATTGCTTGGGATCGCGGTATTGCAACCACTGAAAAGCTGATTGATGCCAGCAAGCAGCAGAAAAAAGCCTTAATGCAGCAGTTATTGACAGGTAAAAAGCGTTTGCGCTCTTCACCAAAAAACGGGGCTGAAACGGGTAAAGCGTTTGAGGGGGAGTGGAAAAAGGTTGAGTTAGGGAAACTCCTAGATTACAAGCAGCCAACTCCTTTCTTGGTTAAATCTACTGAATATTCGAATGACTATCCAACACCAGTTTTAACGGCAGGTAAGACATTCATACTTGGTTACTCGAATGAGGACTTTGGCATCTTCAATGAAGAATTACCAGCAATAATTTTTGATGACTTTACGACAGCAAGTAAGTTCGTAGACTTTCCATTTAAAGCTAAGTCGAGTGCAATGAAAATATTAGTCGCCAAAGATGGTGTATCGATAAAGTACGTATATGAGGCTATGCAGATATTAAATTATCCAGTCGGCGGTCACCAACGTCACTGGATTTCAATATTCGCTAACCTAGTAATTGGAGTACCAGAACCTGACGAACAACAAAAAATCGCCTCCGTCCTCACCGCTGCCGACAAAGAAATCGAGTTACTCCAAACCAAACTGACGCACTTTAAACAAGAGAAAAAAGCCTTGATGCAGCAGTTATTGACGGGCAAGCGTCGCGTGAAGGTTGAAAAATTACTTTTGGAGAGAACATGTTAAAAAGTATTCAAATTGAAAACTTTAAAAGTTATTCAAATCAAACGCTTCCTTTAGCTCCATTGACTTTAATGATTGGTGCTAATGCATCTGGAAAAAGTAATGCTTTGGAAGCTTTCAGGTTTCTTAGTTGGTTAAGTCAAGGCCAGAAATTAAGCGTCTTGAAGCATGCAGTTGACGATTCTGAGAAATTACTTAGAGGTCAATTAATGGATTTGGGGTACTTAGACAGCTCTGAATTCACTTTAGGGTGTAAAGTCGATGATAAAAATTGGAATGAATTTTCTATTTCTATCTGTACACGAGAAAATGAACTACACATTTCTAAAGAGAAAATAACAGGCACAAAAAGTAGTGTGCCTCTATACCAAATAAAGCAAGCTGCAACAGGCTTAAATAGTGATGTCGTCGTTGCTTATAATAACTTTTCGAGTGGTCAACATAAGCCAACCATTACGTGTACCGATCAAATCGCTGTATTAAATCAATTGCAGACCCCGGCTGTTTTTTCCAATAAGCAAGCACAAAAAGAGATCCCTCTCACCGTAAAACGTTTTCAACACTTGCTCGAAAATACGCTTTTTTTAGACCCTGTTCCCTCAAAAATGCGCGGAGACAGTTTTGCTGACAAAAAGTTACTGGGGGATTGTTCGAACCTATCTGGTGTTTTATACACACTTTGGCAAGATAGCTCATTACATGAAATTATCATTGAGTTTATTAGAAGTCTTCCTGAGCAAGATGTCACTAACCTTGATTTCTTTGAAGATCGTAGAGGTAAGATATCTTTAGAGCTGATTGAGACATTTGGTGAAATAAATAGAAAATGGTCTGTCGAATTATTATCTGATGGAACGTTAAGAGTGTTAGCCATTGCCGCTGCATTACTTTGCGCTCCTAAGGGGGCGACGGTTGTTATTGAAGAAGTCGATAATGGAGTTCATCCCTCGCGAGCAAAGCAATTACTGAAAACAATGAGAGAGCAAGCAGAAAAACGAGGTATTCGATTATTGCTCTCTACACACAACCCCGCATTAATGGATGCGCTACCTGATGATGCACTTGCTGACGTTGTTTTTTGTTATAGAGACCCTAAAAAGGGTGATAGTCGATTAACTCGCCTTGCAGATCTATCTGATTACGCAGGGCTTGTTGCACAAGGTCCATTGGGTGAATTGGTCACAAACGGTATTTTAGACCGCTTTATCAAATCCCCCCTCACAGCAGAACAAAAGAAAAAAAATGCAATGGATTGGTTAGTTAAAATGCAGGGAACAAACAATGAGTAGTGTTTGTTTGATAGACACCAGTATCTTCTTAAATCTACTCAATGTTCCAAATCGAAATCAAGAAAGAAGACACGTCGTTCAAGATTATATCGAGTATGCACAAAACGAATGCACCTTTATTCTGCCTATGGCCACTGTCTTAGAAACGGGTAATCATATAGCTCAAAACGGGGATGGGGGGACTCGAAGGGAAGCTGCGCAACGTTTTTGTGATGTGGTACTCGGGGCATTTAATGGCACTGCGCCATATAGACCCATGGATTTTCCAAGTGCCCATGAAATTGCATCATGGTTAAGTGAGTTTCCTAATGAAGCAGGAAAAAACAAATCAGCAACAAAACGGGGTGAGGGAACAAGTTTCGGTGATTTCAGTATCATAAAAGATTTTGAGAAATGTCGTGCAAAATTTGCAATGTCTGAAATTTTTATTTGGTCATTAGATGATGATCTTAAGCAATATCATCATAAGCCTTAAGTCAATGCATCTTATACCCGTCGCCTTTGAAACTGCGTGGGTGTTGGCTACTCGCTGCGCCCAATCACAGAGTCCATCTTTGCTCAAGGGCTTCGTGCGCTTGCCGCCTACATGCCGCGTCAAATGTTTTGGGTATCCGCAAATTTACCGTTTATTTTGAGGTTTGCAATCTTGTGGCTCGCAGCTGGAAGATGCAAGAGGGGCCAGCTGTTGAGCCTCTTTTGGTCGAGTGTGGGGTTGAAAGTCCACGATTTTAAGAGGTTAGGTTATTAACCTAAGCAAATTAATCATGGGTGTCTCTATTAATCCTTTGTTTTATCTTGTGATGACATTGGGCAAGTGATGGCCTCATTAGATGATTGGCAAGATGAGCTGAACTTAAAAAACGGGTATTTGCGCGATTAAAGAAGGCGAGAAGGGCTTACACATCTACTTTAAAAACAAAAATAATTTTTATTTCCCTTCGGATCTGCAGATTTGGGATGAACTCGATCTTAAAAGCAATATTGAAAATCACGAAAAATTTAAGCGTAATTTTATTTAAAAACGTATCTCTATTTAAAAATGAAAAATTCGCATATTCCCCCGCGTTATTTCAAACAAGAACAAATGATTGATGTTTACTTTGATTATCAAAATGTTGCCATTAATTTATCTATATACTCGTCGCCTTTGAAACTGTCTGGGTGTTGGCAGCTCGCTGCGCCCAATCACAGAGTCCATCTCTGCTCAAGGGCTTCGTTCACTTGCCGCCAAGATGCCGCGTCAAATGTTTTGGATATAGCGTCTAAAGAGGCTCGACACGGACTTGAGTATTTCCACTCCTTGCAATGGTAAAAATGGACTCGTTATTAACAGTAATCGCCGCGTTTCTCTGTCATCTTCGTGCTTGTCGCTTTTATGCTAAAAAGAGGGACTGTGCTTTTCTACTCGCTGTTTATAAAACCAGGAAAAAAGCAGGAAAGAA
>CAMRBZ010000153.1 GCA_947040595.1 uncultured Enterovibrio sp.
ATTAAGAATCTGGTGGTCTATTTTATGACCGAAAACTGTTCATTTTTTGTAATGCGCTTGCCCTGAAATTCTAAGCTACTAAGGTAAGAGATCGATTTGATTACAAAGCGCTTGAGAGATCTATATTTATCTTTTAATTCAATGGTTTAATTTTTACTGCGAGTTGGCCTGGAATTTAATTAACTGTTACCCGCGCTGGATTGCTTCCGAAATTTGCATTGGAACGAAATTTTGAAATGTAAAAATTGAGATAAAAAACAAAGGTTTTGTTTTTTATCTCGAGTTATGACTAAAACAGTCTATTTAGACCATTTAATGCTGCAACACGATAAGCTTCAGCCATTGTTGGGTAATTAAATGTAGTGTTAATAAAATAATCCAACGTATTTCCTTC
The DNA here is from genome assembly GCA_947040595.1 of uncultured Enterovibrio sp. GTDB lineage: Bacteria > Pseudomonadota > Gammaproteobacteria > Enterobacterales > Vibrionaceae > Enterovibrio. The sequence continues at coordinate 395 of CAMRBZ010000153.1, forward strand.
TCCTTTTTGCTCGAAAATGGCTTGCCCAATATGTATGATTTCAGCTGCCCGCTCTCCAAAACAATGGATTCCCAGTATTTCTTTTGTTTCTCGATGAAATAGAATTTTTAAGCTTCCAACATCCATACCTGCAATTTGTGCCCTTGCCAAATGTTTAAATTGAGCGCGTCCAACTTCATATGGTATTTTGTCAGCGGTAAGCTCTTGTTCTGTTTTCCCTACGGAGCTTATTTCCGGAATGGTGTAAATCCCTGTTGGAATGTGGTCAATCAGGCGTCCTTGTGCTTTCCCTTCAGTGATTGCTTGAGCAACAATGCGACCTTGATCATAAGCTGCGCTTGCAAGACTTGGATAGCCAATGACATCTCCCACAGCATAAATATGTTCAACTTCAGTGCAATAATTATCATTAACTTTTATTTGACCGCGTGCGTCTGCTTTGAGACCTGCGGCTTTTAGATTGAGATAGGCGGTGTTGCCTGAGCGACCGTTAGCAAACAGTAGGCAGTCGGCTTTCATTTTTTTTCCTGACTCAAGATGTAGAATGACGCCGTCATCTGTCCCCTCAATTTTGCTATATATTTCATCATTACGAATAAGTACGCCACTGTTCCAAAAATGATAAGAAAGTGAGTCTGATATTTCGTTGTCTAAAAAAGATAAAAGGCGGTTTCGTGTGTTGATGAGATCAACTTTAATTCCTAATCCGCGAAAAATGGAGGCATATTCCACACCAATCACACCTGCACCATAGACAATAACATGCTGGGGATCGTGCTTTAGTGACAAAATCGAGTCGCTGTCGTAGATTCTTGGGTGTTTAAAATCAACATCTTTAGGTTGGTAGGGATGAGATCCGGTTGAAATAACAAATTTGTCTGCTGTAAACTTTTCGACATTTCCATCTTTGGTTATTATTTCAACTTCGTTTGGACCTGAAAAGCGAGCCTTTCCGTGTAAAATAGAGCATGAATTTCTGTCATAAAAACCTTGTCGCATCCGTGTTTGCTTGCTAATTACAGATTGAGCGTGGCTTAAAATAGCGGAAAAAGTACTGTGAAGATAGCGACTGTCATTGGTATAAATTGGGCTTTGATTGAATTCAATAATACGACTTACTGTATGGCGTAATGCTTTGGATGGAATCGTGCCCCAGTGTGTACAGCCGCCACCTACAGTCTCTTCTTTTTCAACAACTGCAACCCGAAAGCCAGCTTTAGTGAGGCCCATTGCTGCGCCCTCACCACCTGGACCACTGCCAATAATAATGACGTCAAAATGGCAGGCGGACGTCGAATTTTTTTTGCTCATATTTTATAGCCTTTTATTTTCATTATGTTGATTCTTGCGGAAATAAGTGTAGCTCGGCTTGGAAATAACGAAAATGTACTCAAGAAAAATCAGCGTGATTGATCACGGCAAAGAATGGTATCAATCGCGATTCTTGGTATTTTCTGCTTTGTATACCCTCGGCATCTGCAGTTGCGCGTTGATGGTAAGAGAATGAAGTCTCAGTATGTGATTAGGTTAAAAAAGCCTAGCGAACACCCTCGCACCTTCAAAGTGGGGCGGGTATATAAAACAATTCGGAAGGTACTTTTAAGGCGTCATGGTTTCATATTTTTTAGTGGAGCTTGTGTGTTCCTGGTTTTTTATTATTTAGAGTTTATTTTAACTGTTGTGAAGGTTTTTGTATCAACTTGTTGTTGAATTTAAAGTTTTTCAGGTTGGTTTTTTTTGTGTGAAGATGATTTTTTGTTAATTTTATTTTTTTGTCTGTTATTCTGGTGATTCTAGATACTGTAAAATGTGCTTACATTTCACTTTGATTGTGTTTTCTTGGCATACAAAAAGAAAAAAATGGACAATTGTTAAGGTGTTCTACGAGGTCACTGTCTTCTCTTTTTTTTGAAGTCATATGCCTTTATACGCAAGATATTTGAAGGTGCAGGTAGGTTACAAGAATGAAACGCTCTTGAGCATAGATGTATTATTCTGATGAGCCTAGCCAACACCAACGTAGCTTCAAAAACGACGGGTATAACTCTAATAACAGGCAGCGATTCTTATTCTGTGATTGTTTTTAAATTCATACTTTCAAAAAACGATCCAAAAAAGTAATAAGAAAATACATCAAAGTGACTCGCACATTTAATGGCATTTGATTTGAAATAGTGCGGACATGTGTTGAATTTCTTCATTGGTAATGAGGTTAACATTTTGATTTTGAATTAATTCTCTTTTTGTTCTTTTTGTACTTTATTCTTTTAAATTCAATGGTTTGATTGTTGTGTGCGAAGGGTTGATTTGGATGTATTGAATGTGCTGCATACTTTATGGCATTCAGTCATGTCTATTTTGATTAATACCCGAGATATTTGAAGATACTGGTAGCCCGGCAAGAAAGAATCGCCCCTGATCATAGATGGTTTATTTGATTGGCTTTGGAGAGCGCAGTCAAGAATCCACCCCCTTCAAAGGCGACGGGTCTATACCCTCATCTCAAAAGTGCTGAACACCGAGAGAATAAAAACAAGCACTGAACTTGGATAAAAAAGCGGGTATAGTCTCTCATCGGATTTCATGAGGTATCTACTGGCGATGGGAATTAGATCAGATCAGAAAGAAAAAACACGCCGAAGTTTGATTAATGCAGCGTTTAGTCAGCTTAGTGCTGATCGTAGTTTTTCTAGTCTGAGCTTGCGTGAGGTTTCACGAGAGGCGGGTATTGCACCAACTTCTTTTTATCGTCATTTCAAGGATATGGATGAACTTGGATTGAGCATGGTGGATGAGAGTGGCTTATTACTTCGTCAATTAATGCGCCATGCACGACAACGGATTGCTGTTGAAGAAGGTATTATACGGACGTCGGTTAATATATTCATGGAATTTATTGACGGCAATTCAAATGTCTTCAGGTTATTGTTGCGTGAGCGTTCTGGGACATCGTCAGCTTTTCGGGCTGCTGTGGGGCGAGAAATCCGGCATTTTATTGCTGAATTAACAGAGTATTTTCAAATCACAACCGAGTTAACGTATGAAGAATCCTATAATCAAGCAGAAGCTTGCGTCACTTTGGTGTTTAGCTCTGGATCTGAGGCTTTAGATTTAGATTCTTTTGAGCGAACTGAACTTGCAGAGCGTTTAATTATTCAGTTACGAATGATAACGAAAGGCGCTTATTTTTATCATAAAGAACGAGTTCGTAATCTAGTGAGCGATAAATTTTCTTCAAGTAGGTAAATCAAGATGGAAAAAAAATATATATCAGAACGAAGATTCCTATTTTTAGCACTCATTGCTGGAATGTGCGGGAGTGCCACCTTGGGGTGTGTTTTTATTCCGGACATCTCATTTTCAATTTTTCCTGTTCTTGCTTTCGTTTTAGCGGGATATAGTTTTTATCAGCATCATTTGGCTCATCCTTTAACGGAAGGAACGCCTTTAATTGCATTTGCTTGTTTTTTAGTTGGCGCTTTTGGTTATTCGGCATTTGTTAGAATGCAAGTTCCTGATTTGGGAAGTAACTTTTTTGCGATCATGATGACAATGTTTCTTTCTTTTTGGATATTCTTTAAAACAGGTTGGTTGAGTTTTTATCTTAAAAAAAGAAATATTAAAGAATGAATTTCGTTACAAACTTATGCCCTCTATTTTTAAAGATGCAGCTAGGCGCAATGAAGAAAAGAGCCGGCTCAACACTGTATTAGGCGCCATTGAGTATCAGCACCCACGCAGTTTCAAAGCCAATGGATAACGATATTTGAAAGTTGCATTGGTGGGAAATGAGTAAAGCATGGGAACATAGATAAACAATTTAATTGTGTTTCGCGAGATCTAGAGAGTAAATGTGGGTTTTCAATTTCGGCGGATATAGAAAAAATATAAAGGGGGCTAATAAGCTCCTTTTTTAGTTTCCAAGAAACAAAAGCTAGATTATTAACAATAACCGAAAAACTCTTACTCGTTATAAATTCAATGGGATTAAAGTGATTTAACGTTTTTTTTGATCTTATATTTATTAAAAACGAGGTGTTTTAATTTTTTTGAAATTGAGGGGCTCTTTTTCCTTAGGGTAAGATTATGAATCATCAAGGTGAGAAATGAAACAAAAAACATTCAAGGTGTGAATTGTGTTTTTTTACGTATGGGTATTTAGATTGTATTTTTAATCCATTATTAAATTTAACAATATTTAATCTCTGCGCTAATTATTTTACTAAAGCGTCTTTCATTATTTCATTTTGTCTTTCTCTCTTTTAAGAAAAATCGGTGATGCAGCCCATTGATGTGCTCATTCTGATCTCTTGGCCATAAAGACCCGGACAGCTTTGAAGGCGACAGCTACCCTTGGTCAGGTTGAGATCGTGAAGGTTTTTAAGCAAAAGAATGCTGTATCTATTTTTAATTAAGCGGGTCGCATTCAATCTTGTACATGTGTGTTTTCTTATTAAATGAATCGTCTCAATAATGAATAGATCGAGTCTCATCATGACGCTCCTTGCGTCTCCAGAGTTGATTTGATCAAGAAGCGCTATGCCTTGAATAGAACTTAATTCTTTATCAAAGTCAAACAAAGATGGCAGGATTTACAAATTAAACAAACATTGAGGATTATTTTAGATTTAATGTTATGTTCGATATTATTGATTCTAAGGGAAAGAGATAATATCAATGTGACTAAAAATCAGTCATAAACTTTAGGTGGGAACTATTAATGATTATCAAAGGCTTAGTTTTAATTCTATGACCGAGCTTTCTAGGTTCGCTTGTTGAGCACTCGGAGGGGGGTGGGCGTTTTTTAACTGAAATTCGCGCGCTTAATGAACGTATTGCCCATTAAATAAGCGATCTGTATTCAATCCTGTACCTGTAAGTTTTCTTATTAAACGGACTGGCTAAATAATGAGCATCTTAAGTCTCAAACAGCCTTATTGAGAGATTAAGTTTTATATAAATCAACGCCTCAAACTTTTTTCGGTTTATTAAGGAATGCATACAACTTAGATCCATAAAATTACAGTGACTGTTTTGTTCTCTCTTTGATGTGATAAGGCTATTCACATGGAGGTAATAAATACAGAACGAGCAACTAACATTTGATTTGTATATATTTTTAATTTTACAAGTTGAAGTTTATTTGAGTTATTTCAAATACTATTTCTTATATGAGGTTATACATGTCTTCTAAATTGTGGGGGGGTAGATTCGATCTACCAACGAATAAACTTGTTGAAGAATTTAATGCAACAATCCTAATTGAAAAACGCCTATTTCCAGTTGATATAAAAGGCAGTATTGCTCATGCTACGATGTTGGCAAAACAAGAAATAATCACTCCTCTAGAAGCTGAGCAAATTGTTTCAGGGTTACAGGCTGTGGCAAAGGAAGTTGAAGAAGGCTCGTTTGTTTATGATACCGCAGATGAAGACGTTCATATGTCAATCGAAAAACGAATGACAGAGATCATTGGTCCTGTTGGCGGTAAGTTGCACACTGCCCGTAGCCGTAATGATCAGACGACACTTGATTCAAAAATGCACATGCGTGCAACGATAAAGGAAAATCTTGCTCTTATACGTGAAATGCAAGAGGTGGTTATTCAACGGGCAAAAGAAGAAATCAACGTTATTATGCCTGGTTATACGCATCTCCAGACGGGGCAACCCATTTTATTTTCACATTGGATTATGGCTTATTTCTGGATGTTAGAGCGCGATTTTTCTCGCTTTGAAGATTTGTATAAACGTATGGGGCAATGCCCACTCGGTGCGGCGGCGCTTGCGGGTACGACTTTTCCTATTGATCGTTTTTACACCGCTGAGCTATTAGGTTTTGATGAGCCAACACCAAACAGTATTGACTCTGTCAGCGATCGCGATCATATGCTTGAGTTCAACGCGGCGGCGGCAATTTGCTTTATGCATTTAAGCCGTCTGTCCGAAGAAATTGTTATTTTCTCAAGCCAAGACTTTAAGTTTATTGAGCTATCAGACGATTTCTGTACTGGATCAAGCATTATGCCACAAAAGAAAAATCCTGATATTGCAGAAAAAATTCGCGGTAAAACGGGTCGTATGTACGGTAATTTAACTGCAATTTTGACCACAATGAAAGCCTTGCCTCTTGCCTACAACACGGATATGAGTGAAGACAAAGAAGCCGTTTACGACTCAATGGATACCTTACAATTGTCACTTCAAGTGATGACACCCATGATAAAGAAAATGGTGATCATTGAAGCGAATACCCGCAAAGCGGCTGAGCGAGGTTTCTCAACTGCGACTGATATGGCCGATTACTTGGTTTGTAAAGGTCTGCCTTTTCGTGATGCCCATCATGTCGTTGGCTCTGCTGTAAATTATTGCGTCAAGCACGACAAAAAATTGGATGCTCTGACGATGGATGAATTCCGTTCATTTAGCGAGCTAATTGAAGGCGATATCTATCAATATATTACTCTAGAGGCTTGTATTTCTGCCCGTGGGTCATATGGAGGTACTGCTCCAGAAGCCGTTGCTGTGCAAATTCAACGCGCTGAATCTATCGTCTCTGCTGACTAAGCAGTATTCCCTTTTTTAAACAGCGAACGATTACGTAAGCGTATGATAGAGATTCCTTATGAGCATTGAATTTTGGCTACAGCTTGCTGTGGTTTTTGGCTGTATCGGTGTCGGTGGCCGATTTGGTGGGGTTGGGCTTGGTGCTGCAGGTGGTTTTGGTGTTTGTCTTCTCGTCTTAGGTTTTGGTCTTCAGCCCGCTTCTCCGCCTGTAACGGTACTGTTAATTATCATTGCAGTCATCGCCTGTGCAAGTGTGCTTCAAGGCGCTGGCGGACTTGATTTTTTAGTTCGTGTTGCAGAAAAACTTCTTCGTAAAAAACCGAATGCAATTACCTTCTTAGGTCCTTTGATTTCGTCAATGTTTGTTATTTTTTGTGGCACTTCTTACGTCGCATTTGCGGTTTATCCTGTTATAGCAGAAGTCGCTGCGGAAGCAAAAATTCGGCCAGAGCGTCCAATGTCGATGGCGGTGATAGCTTCTGGTTTCGCGCTTACCGCGAGTCCAATGAGCGCGGCCACGGCGGGCATGATTGCAACGTTTTCTCTTTATGATATTTCTTTATTCCAAATTTTGGCCGTGAGTATGCCTGCCTTTTTAATTGGTATTTTATGCAGTTGTGCATTTGTGTATAAGCGAGGCTTAGAGCTTGAGCTCGATCCTGAATTTCAACGTCGTGTTGCGGCGGGTGAGTACCAGCTTATTCATGAAGAAGTGGATGCGCCTCAAGTTGAGTACAAGTCGACTACTGCGGTAAAGGCGAGTGTTCTTGTATTTGCTTTAGGTGTTGCTACCGTTATTTTATTTTCATCTTTCAGAAGCTTACTTCCGTCTTGGGATATTGATGGTAAGACAGTCTTGTTATCTACACCTGTACTCATCCAAATGGTCATGTTAGCGACGGCTCTTTTCATCATCGTATTTGCTAAAGTACCCAGTGATAAATTTGCGTCAGGCTCTGTATTTCGTTCTGGTCTCATCGGGGTGGTGGGTGTGTTTGGTATATCTTGGATGACGGGGACTTTCTTTAATGCATATCAACCCTTCTTCGAGGCGACGTTTGAAGGCATGGTAAAAACAGCGCCCATGATGTTCGGGTTCATTTTATTCTGTTTCTCTGCTGTTATTTTTAGCCCATCTGCGACTGTTTCGGCGCTTATGCCGCTGGGAGCTGCAATGGGGATCCCTCCGGGTTTGTTGGTTGGGCTATACCCCGCAGTGTGTGGTGACTTCATTGTTCCTGGCGCAGGTCAAATTGGTTGCGTGTCTTTTGATCGTACAGGTACAACTCGATTAGGGACATACGTAATAAACCATAGTTACCTATTACCGGGTTTTGTTATGGTCATTTCCTCAGTCAGTGCGGGGTACTTTATCTCTCAAATTGTCTTCTGAAGTTAGACGTCATTATTTTTCATTCTACTCAATAAATGGCCTGGTTTTTAGCTCGGCCATTTTTATT
>CAMRBZ010000154.1 GCA_947040595.1 uncultured Enterovibrio sp.
CTTTTTTCAGCTTTAATTATTTTGAAGAGGTGTGTTTTTTCCTTCATTTGTTTCATTTCAATGCAAAGTAATTGTGAGTTTCATTGAAAACGGAATGCAGTTCTTATTTTTGAGTGAGGATTTTACATGTTTCTTTCAAATGAAGCCGATGACTTATTACGTCTTGTTATTTAAATTATATAAAAATAAAACATTCCAGATTAATTAAATATCATCTTTAAAAGGTATTGTATTCCTTTGTCTTGATGATCTTTTCTTTTTGTACAGCCAGGTGAAAGAAAACTTTGGCATAATTACTTTCATATATTGGAAACCTATCAATATTTTTTTTGTTCTTTTCGAAATGAAACAGAAAAACATATAAATAAACAAAATCTGAGGTGTAAATTATGTTGATACGGAAGTTACTGCTTCCTGTGCTGATAAGTTCAGTGCTTTTAAGCGGTTGCGGTGAAAAGAAAGCAGCAGAAAGAGTAGAAATGCCGCCATTGGTGGATGTGACATCTGCAAAGTTGATCAATTTTCAACCAGAGCAGAAATTTGTGGGTAGAACGCAAGCCATGGAAGATGTTGGAATTGTTCCTCAAGTCTCTGGTTATTTAAAAGCGAGATATTTTAATGAAGGAGAGATGGTCCTTGCTGGGCAACGTTTGTACCTTATTGATCCTTTGATTTATGAAGCAAAGGTCGCCAGTGCCAAAGCCGCAGTCGAACAAGCGAAAGCCGGCTTAACGAACGCAGAACTTGACTGGAAGCGAAGCAAAGATTTATTGAGAAAAGGCGGGATCAGTCAGTCTGAATTTGACCGATTAACGGCGGTAAGATTACAAGCAAAAGCGGCCGTTGAATTTGCTGATGCACAAGAAAAAGCGGCAAATTTAGACCTTTCTCACACTCATATCGTGGCCCCATTTACAGGGCGGATCAGCCAGAGTAATGCGAGTATTGGTGATCTTGTTTCTCCTTCATATGGCGTATTAACGACCATCGTCAGTATTGATCCCATGCAAGCTTCTTTTTCTATGAGCGAAAAACAGCGGATTGGAATGGGGGTCGACATGTATTCAGGAAGTGGCAAAAGAAAAGACGGCACTGTTGATATTCATATTAACCTGGGAAATGGGGTGAGCTATGAGCACGTGGGTAAGCTCGATTATCTCGGTAACAGGATTGATATTAAAACAGGCACGATTGCATTAAGAGCGAAATTTCCTAATCCAGATCACCGCTTATTACCCGGTCAGTATGTTGAAGTCATTGTGAAAGACAAAACCGTGCGTCCGAGTATTAGCGTACCTCGCCTTGCTGTACAAACCGATCTTGAAGGGGATTACATTATGCTTCTAAAAGATGGGAACAGAGTCGAGCGCCGGAATATTGCGCTCGGTCCACAGACAAAAGAAGGCGTAATCGTTTTAACTGGGTTAAACGAAAATGACCAAGTATTAACGAAAGGCTTGCAACGCGTGCGTAATGGCATGGTTGTACGTCTTGAAAGACAGGGAGCGTAACCTAATATGTTGAGTCGTTTTTTTATTCAACGTCCTAAATTTGCGCTCGTTATTTCAATTATGTTGACCTTGTCTGGTGCGATTGCGTTATTGAATTTACCTGTTGCAGAATACCCTAAAATCAGTCCTCCGTCGGTGAGCGTGTCTGCTGTTTACTCGGGTGCAAGTGCAGAAGTGGTTGAAGAGGCTATCGCAGATCCGATTGAAACGTCGGTCAATGGTGTAGAAAACATGATTTACATGTCTTCTAAAAGTGCCAATGATGGCTCTTATCGTTTGAATGTGACTTTTGATATTGGGACTGATCCAGACATGGCTCAAGTCAACGTTCAAAACCGCGTGGCTCAAATTGAATCAAAATTACCTTCAGAAGTGCGTCAAGTCGGGGTGACGGTGCAAAAACGGTCACCTGATTTGCTGATGGTGCTTAACTTTTATTCTCCAGAGGGCACCTTTGATGATTCTTTTTTAGTCAACTACGTCAATCTCAACATAAAAGATCAATTGGCGCGGGTAAAAGGGATCAGTGAAGTCAATGTCGTTGGGGGCGGTGAGTATTCAATGCGGGTTTGGCTCAATCCTGAAAAGATGGCCAATCTTGGAATAACAACCTCTGATATTCGGACTGTATTGGCAGAACAAAACGTACAAATTGCCGCTGGTGATATTGGCGCTCCGCCATTTAATACAGCACAAGACATGACTTTTAAACTGGTTACGCAAGGTCGCCTTACCTCTGTTGAAGAATTTGAAAACGTGGTTGTTCGCGCTGATACAGATGGCTCAATGATTTATTTAAAAGACATTGCGAATATTTCTTTAGGTAAAAAACATTACTCTGGAAATGGTAAATTTCGAGAGCGCCCAGCTTCTGTCATGATTTTGAATATGCAATCTGATGCTAATGCATTAGAAAGTGGTGAATTGATCATGAAACGTTTAGACCAATTGGCTCAAAGTTTTCCTGACGATATGGCTTATGAAGCAAGTTATGACACCACTTTGTTTGTTGCTCAATCGATTAAAGGGGTCATTAAAACATTGATTGAAGCGGTGTTTTTGGTGATTGCCGTAACGTATCTTTTCTTGGGTAGTTTCCGTTCAACCTTGATCCCTGTTGTCGCCATTCCCGTGTCTTTGGTGGGTACGTTTGGGATCATGTTGGCGGCCGGTTTTACCATTAATACGGTGACCTTGTTTGGTTTGATCCTGGCTATTGGGATCGTGGTCGATGATGCTATTTTAGTGATCGAAAACGTTGACAGTAACATGGAAAAGAACCCGAAATTAAGCCCTCGTGATGCCACCTTATTGGCGATGAAAGAAGTAAAAGGGCCCATTATCACATCCACTTTGGTTTTATTGGCGGTCTTTTTACCTGTCGCGATGTTACCTGGGATCACGGGGATCATGTATCGTCAGTTTGCTTTGACAATTTGTATTTCTGTTCTGATTTCAGCGGTGAACGCTTTAACCTTGTCTCCGGCTTTATGTACTTTATTGCTTAAACAAGGAAGTGAAAATCATGCCCGGTGGTTTAAATCATTTAACCGTGGTTTGGAAAATATTACAGAAAAGTACGGTGCGATTGCAGGGTTTCTTGTTCGTAAAACGGCGATTTTAGGTACCTTGTTTATTTTGGCTGTCGGCGCTGCAGGTTATTTGGCAAAAACGGCTTCGACAGGTTTTGTACCTCAAGAAGATAAAGGTATTTTATTGGTTAATGTTCAATTACCCGATGCGGCCTCTTTATCTCGAACCGAAGAAGTAACCAAAAAATTAACAAAAATAGTGACCAGCGAACCCGGGGTTGAAGCTGCAACAGTGGCCAACGGATTTGCATTTTTGACAGGTGCCGCGGCCTCCAATGGCGCTTCTATGTTTATTAAGCTGAAAGATTGGGATACGCGCCTCTCGATTGAAGGTGAGCATGATGCATTTTCAATTATAAATCGTATCAATATGATGGCGGCAAAAAGCCTTCCTGAAGCCGTTGTTTTTGTGATGGGTCCTCCGGCTGTACCGGGTATGGGACCTGCATCAGGTTTTGAATTTGTACTGGAAGACACATTAGGTCGCAGTCGAGCAGATTTGGCGATGCTGATGCAACAAGTGATGAGCAAAGCGAATGAACAACCTGAAATTGCAAGAACCTTCAGTACCTTTCGTGCAAATGTACCGCATTTTTATATAGATATAGACAGAGAAAAAGCAAAGCAGTTAGGGATCCCATTAACGGAAATTTTCACAACGTTGCAAGGTAATCTTGCCTCTATGTACGTGAATGATTTTAGTATGTATGGTAAAAATTACCGAGTGACCATTCAAGCTGATGCCGATTTCAGAAATGATTTAGAAGCGCTAGGGCGTTTTCATGTTCGCTCTCGTTCAGGTGAGATGATCCCATTAAGCACCTTGGTTGATGTGGAGCAGGTGTTTGAACCGGATGTAGCTTGGCGTTATAACATGTATCGCGCTGCCGTTATTCAAGGGTCTGCGGCTCCTGGGTATTCTTCTGGCGATGCCATTGCAGCCATGGAACGTGTCGCGGCTGAATTGCTTCCACAAGGATACCAATATGAATGGACAGGCATGGCTTATCAAGAAGTTCAAGCCGGAAACTTGGCTATTTATGCTTTCGGTTTGGCTTTGATCTTTATTTATCTTTTCATGGTGGCTCAGTATGAAAGCTGGAGTATTCCTTTGGCCATTATTCTGGTGGTGCCCGTTGCGACCCTCGGATCCTTTTTAGCTCTTGCTATTACTGGCACTGAACTTAATTTGTATGCACAAATTGGATTGGTACTTTTAATTGCTATGGCGGCGAAAAATGCCATCTTGATTGTGGAATTTGCGAAAAACGAACGTGAGCAGAATGAACTCTCAGTGGATGATTCTGCCGTTCTTGGAGGAAAGTTGAGATTCAGGGCTGTGAATATGACGTCATGGTCCTTTATTCTTGGGATCACTCCTTTGATTTTTTCAACGGGAGCCGGGCATATCAGCCAAAATGCCTTGGGTATCTCTCTTACGGGTGGCTTGCTTTGTGTGTTGCTTGCAGGGACGTTTTTAATCCCAGGATTTTTTGCCATTATTCAACGTCGGCGTGAAAAATCCCATGGTGGCACGACTAAATTGGCGCTGTTAAAAAACCAATAAAAAGAAGACGGTATTTTAGATAAAAGCACCCCTAAAAAAGGTGCTTTTTTTGTTGAAAGAGCGTGAAGATCTTTATCGGTGTCACCTTTAAAAATGTTGGGGTGTACTCTTCGTTTTCACATCTTAATCAGACAGTTCCTTTGTGCTTATTGGCTTCCTTCAGTGGCGGCTTAGACGCCTCTTCCAATATTTTGGGGATAAAGTTAACAATGATTTTAAAGGCTAAATAGGATGTGATTCAGGTCGTGAACAGGCGGGTTGATAATGTCATTGTAGATAGGCATGTGTTATAAAAAAAGTTGTATGTAAAATGTACATTTTGATTCTCAGAGGCGATCCCTTTTCTGCTGTTTTTGGATTTTCACTTTTTAAAAATCTGTCATGATTGAACATTGAAAGGATTTTATGTTTTTTAATCGATTTTTATGCCTTGTTCTTTGGAGTGTTGTTCTTTCATTTTCTCCCCAAAAAGCGCAAGCAAAAACGGTTTCGTTTGCTTTCGATAATGACAGCTTTTTTGGGACCGACCGAGATTATTCAAGTGGCCTTTTTTTACGTTGGTCTTCATTTTCAGGCCCCGTACCTTATAGTCTTGAAATTGCCTCTCAGCTTTGGTCTCCTTCTGATATCCGTCACTTCAAACCCATGCCGAATGAACGCCCCTATGCAGGGCTGCTTGCTTTAAAAGCGCGAACATATCGACAAAATCCAACAAACACATACATTGGAAATGTAATGCTTGGCACTGTTGGGCCAAATTCAAAAGCCAAATATGGACAAACATTCATTCACACTTTAATAGGCTCTCCTGAGCCCAATGGATGGGAATATCAAATTTACAATGAATTTGTATATCAAGCGGGTTTGGATGCGCATCGTCTTCTTTTTAGAGGAACAAAAAATGAACTAAGCTTTTTCGGACGTGGACAAGAAGGGAATTTTCAAAGTGAAGTGGGGGGCGGGGTGACGTATCGTTTTGGCACTGATTTAGAGAATACCTTTGGCTCAACCAGTACACAGCTAGGAAACGGTATTGATGTTAGCTTATTATCGAGTAGCCTTCAGGGGGTATTTTTCTACTTGATGACAGAGTTTCGTTATCGGTTTGACGACATCATGATTGAAGGGGAGAAACCGATAGAAAATGATGAATTAGAAATAGAGCACCATCAATACAGTCTGTCAGCTGGAGGGGCCTGGTATCGACAAGATTGGGGGCTTGCTCTTTCCATGACCCTTCATTCGAAAGCATTTGAAACATCCAAGAAGGAACATCATACCTTCGGGAATTTGACATTATTTTACCGTTATTAACAGCGTGTTTTATCCTCTTTTAAAAACGCCTCTTGCATTTTTTAATAACTGATGTTAAGCAGCCTTCTGAAATCGCCGTAATTCTTCCTATGCATAGCCTGTAGCATTGATGAGTAATTTTCGGATTAATGCGAAAGGATCTAGGGTAATGGCTAACATATGTGATTTTTGTTATTTTCTGTATGAGATGTTATCAAAAAAATCATTGCCTTGAATATGGAAATACAGACATTATGAAGGCATAGTTTAGTGCGGAAATGCAGATTTGAACCCGTGCCCATCTGCTATTCATACTACCAGAAAGTAAGCGCTGTGACAGCCGTGACTAAGAGACTGGATTTGACTAAAGGACTTTTGAGGCCATTGCCAGACATTTTTTTATCCCCATCGGAATTGAAAATCACTGTTTGTTTGATCGCCTGCATCCAAAATCAATAACTATTTTATATACTCATCTCTATTTTTTTTATAAGATTTATTTAAATAAACAATTTGAGTGTAAAAATTAAAGTTGTTTTTTCTGAGTTAAGCGTCAGGTTATTCATAAGTACTCATGCAAACGTTTTCAGGGGATTCTCTCAGGCGCGCTAAGGCTCTGAACGTTAAAAATACCTGATTAATTATGTGCTCTTACTTAACCTATTTTTTTAGATTTGAGGACTTGAATGAAAAAAATCTTGATCACAGGTTTTGGATCTATCGCAGGCTCTAAGGGGAACGCATTAGGTAAAATGTTAACAAAACTAGAAGGATTGAAACTTCAGGGAGGCATTATTGCAACCTGTGAACTTCCTGCAGAGCGTTTTGAAGCGATTAAAATACTCATCAGTGCAATTGAAGAAGAGCAGCCTTATTTTGTTATTACTCTTGAAGAAAATAATACGATTAAAATAATTACAACGGAAACGCTTGCAAAAAACACAGAGACATTTTCATTATTAGATAGGATCCTTGATCATGAAAGTGATATAAAGATTGAAGACGATGGGCCGGATGAATATTTTACTAAACTTCCGGTTCATGCAATTCAAAAAGTCTTAAAAGAGAGAGGAATTGAAAGTAAAATATCAGAGACCTCCTTAAACTCATTATGCAATCAGGTTTCCTATGGAATACATCATTTTTTACGGGATACAGACATTGTATATGGGTACATTCATATTCCATTTTTTTCTGGGCGTAACTGTTGTTTAAATTCTAACAATACAATGTTTTTTGCTTTAACTTTAATGCTTCAAACCATGATCAAAAATAAAGAAAATCTTATTGTTTCTGGTAGTTTAAGTGAACTTATTAACTCGGGGATGTGATTGAATATATTCGTTTTAAAAAATGTTAAAATAAGGATGTGGCATTGGTTTCTCATTATTTAATTAAATCACTTGGAATGCGATAAACTTTGATTTACATTGAAAATAACCACTCGAACCAGTTATTAATTAATGCATTTTTAATTGTGCTTAAATTTAAAACAACAATGCAAGGGCTAAATTTAAAGCAATTAAAATAGGATGCTCTGAGATAAGTTATTTAATTTAATACGTTAAACTATAATGCTTAAAGAATACAGTTAACAGTAAGGACTAGAAATGAGACGAACTATAAGGAAGCGAAAGGACAGAAATAAACATTTCAAATTTAATGTAAAAGAAGAATGTATAGCTCAATATAATCGTCTTGAACTGCGGAGTGTTTTTCAACCTATTTTTAGTCTTGATGAAAAGACGTTGGGTTTTGAAGCCTTAATACGTGCAAGAGACCATAATGGGGATCCTATTTGCTCTAATGATCTTTTTCGAACACTGGAAAGAGAAGACCCTGAATTTTATAGTCAAAGAAGTATCGATAAACTTGCTTGGACTCTTCATTTAAAAAATTTCATACACTTTCCAAAAAATAATTATATTTTTTTAAACATACTTCCTTCAAGCCTACAGTTATTTTATAAAAATCAAAACACTCTGATGAGGCGTTTACTGGCATTGGGTATTTCTCCTTCAATGTTGGTTCTTGAGATCCTTGAGCATGAATATCTTGATAATGATATTCTTTGCGATCTCGTTATTTTTTTTAAAGAGTATGGATTTCAAATCGCAGTGGATGATTACGGAATGAAATACTCAAATGAG
Source organism: uncultured Enterovibrio sp. (assembly GCA_947040595.1). Lineage (GTDB taxonomy): Bacteria > Pseudomonadota > Gammaproteobacteria > Enterobacterales > Vibrionaceae > Enterovibrio. The sequence continues at coordinate 8,114 of CAMRBZ010000154.1, forward strand.
GAACGAGTGAGAAAAATAAAACCGGATATCATTAAAATCGACCATTCGCTTTTAATTCGATACATGTCTACAGAAAAGCAGCCACTTCTTGATGCGATTTCACTTGCAAAAGATGTTTCTTCAAAAGTGTTGGTGGAAGGAATAGAAAATCGGGCACAATATGATGCGATGCGTTTACTGAAAGTCGATTACTTTCAAGGTTTTTATCTTGGTATACCCATGACAATTGAAGATGCGTGTAGGCGGAAAGCGAGCAAGGTGCCTAAACATAAATGTACGATTTAATTGT
>CAMRBZ010000155.1 GCA_947040595.1 uncultured Enterovibrio sp.
CTTTTGAGGGAGGAACAGATGAATTTCGGCTATTTTGATTTAATTTATCTTCGAGTTCAGTCACTTTTTCCCAGAGAAAGCGAATGGTTTCTTTCGCTTCTTCTAGGGTTTCTACATGGGGAGGAGGGAGCATTGATTTTTTCATAAAGCGAGCATGACAGATTTTTAAAAGGGTTCAAGCCAAAATTAGGATCTAATTGAACATTATTTTTTAATTATCAATAGCTTCTTGGTGAACAGTTACACATACAGAAGCAGATAATGCAAATCAACTAGAAAAACAGATACTATCCAAGGTTAATGGCATTCCTCAAAATAACGTAACCTGCTACTTTGAGGGGCTTGTTGGTTTTGTGTACGATAGGGCGACTCCGCAATCATGGAATATCACACATAAAGAATTTTCAGCGAAGTGCGAAGAGTTAACCGCTTATTTTTGTAAAAAGGAGTTTACCTTTCCACCATTTCTTGGAAACGAGGCTTCAGATGAAGATATAGAATTACACGAGAATCAATCGTTTGTACGAAAGATCACCGAAATTGGGCATCACGAAATGATCCCTGATGCAGTCGGAAATTGGCTTGAATTACAAAATTCACTGATTGAAGAGCTAGATGAATATCCACTTTATAAAGACAAGACAAACGCCTACCAAAATAAATTAGTCAAAAAATATAAGCTTGCCTATTCAACGGCAGGACTTGAAGCGACTGATGTAGTTAAAAGTTCAAAAATACTTTACAACAAGATCATTGGCGAAACCCCGCTAAATATGGGCAAAGATATCCCTCCAATAGAATACAAAAATGGTTTAATACACGATGCGATGGATGATGAAACACGAGACTTAAAATGGAAGGTTGAGCCATGAGCAGTATTGTTGATGCGCTTTATGACTTAAAGTACAACCCATTTGAATACGGAGCCTATATTGCCTCGTTTTATAAAGATTTAGGCGATTTAGAAAACAATCTATTACTTGCCCCTTTGGTTATTCCGCTTTGCAGTCATCCTTTTTTCTCAATAAAGCTCAATGGCGCAAATACTAAAAGCTCAATTTGGACAATATTTGGCGGTGAAACAAAGCTTAATACAGAACAGAATAAAGACAAATATAGAGATTTTCCTTTAAAATCTCACCTAAAGAAAATTGTAAATAAAGACCAACTTTATGACCTTCAGGAAAGAATTGATGGATTTCAAGAATTAACTGTGCAATGCATTCAATATTGCTTGATCAATGACTGGTTATCTGTAAATGAACATAATTTGTCCCTTCATGTGAGTCATGGGTCTAATCCCGCATTTATTCATCAAAATAGAGCAGAGAAGTTAGGCCGATTATTCAGGGGTCACTCAGTGGTCGAGATTTATGCATTTTTAGGAGTGAAACCACGATGAAAACATTAATTCATGAAATAGGCATCATTGATAAGCTAGGAAATAAACACCCAGTGACTTTTAAAAAGGGCCTAAATGTTGTCACGGGTAAATCATCTACTGGTAAAAGTGCCTTAATTGAAATCTTTGATTATTGCTTTGGCAGTGGTGAGAACACCATACCAAAAGGCGTTATTACCGAGAGTGCTGCAATTTATTATGTTGCGCTTTGTGTTAATGAACAAGATATGGTGATTGCGCGAGATCCTAACATATCGACGAAGGCCTTTTTTCGTTGTGTTGAGTTATTCAATTCTGACGATATTGTTCGCGCTTACTTTAACAGCAATTATTTTCGCCCTTTATCTGAATTTAAAAAACATTTAAAAGATTTTTTTATAGATATTGATGATGTGGATGAATCACTCGTCGCCAGATCTCATCGTCGCTCTAACTCTAAAGCTGCGACGCCATCAATACGTAGTTTTTCATCATTTATGCTTCAGCATCAAAACCTTGTTGCTAATAAACATGCTTTGTTTTATCGGTTCGATCAAAAAGAAAAGCGTGATCAGGTGATTGAACATACCAAGAGCTTTTTAGACTTAGTTAATCAGAACTACTTTCATTTATTACAAGAAGAAGAACGGCTTAGCGCAGATGTCAAGCGTTTGGAACGACAAAAAGAGACAAACAAACGAACCGCCGAAAACTATAAAGAAAAAGTTGATCCTGTATTAAGTCAACTATATGCATTAATGGGATTAAAGGAAGAACCACTGTCTTTGCAGAAGGTGCTACGTCACCCACAAGAAGCCAAAGATCAACTCGACGATATTATTGTGCCTGAAAGAATTAATCATAATTCTGATGCAATTACACAATACTACAATCAGCTCAAGTTGGAACGCACTAAAAAAATAGTCGAGCTAAGGAAATTACAGCGACAAGCAGGATCAATTAAAAAACATATTAAAGAAGAAGAGCGCTTTGTTGATAACGTAAAGAAATTTAGCTCACCAACGCCAGTACAAATATGCACTTCTGTTTGCCCATTTTGCCATACCGAAAAAGAGACGTTACGAGAAAGTGCAGAAAAATTACAGAACGCCATCATAAAAGTATCAGGTAACCTTGCGCAAGCGAGACCGATGAAAGCAAAGTTTCAATCTTCCTTGCTTGACGTGAAGCGCCAAATAGAAGTTTTTGATAAAAAGTTGACTGCGTTAAATCAGCAGATCACGGAAATGGAAAAAACAGAAAAGAAATTGGCAGAACAAAAAAGCGTATATGAAAGTGTTTTAATGCAAAAAGCTAAGCTATTTGTTCTTCTTGATACTCTCAACATGGCTGATGATCTCGATCTTGAAAAGCAATTGAAAGCTCTAAAGAAACAGCTTAAAAATATTGATAACGATCTTAAACAATACGATGTAAAAAAAGGATTAGAAAACGCCTCTTCAAAAGTAAATGAATATATGGCTGAGATTGGCCAGAATTTTGAATTTGAAGAGAGCTATACACCTATCCATCTTCATTTTTCATTTGCAACGTTTGACCTTTATCACTTAACTCCAAACAATCAAAAAATATATTTAAGATCAATGGGAAGTGGCGCAAACTGGTTGTACTGTCATGTAACACTTTTTCTTGCATTACATCGATATTTTGCTGAATTGAATGATAAATGTGCTATTCCATCAATACTATTTTTTGATCAACCGACTCAAGTATATTTCCCTAACTTTAATCGTGACAATGCTGAAACTTTTGACGAACAAAAAAAAGTAGAAACGGGGCAGAGATTGAATACAGAAAGGCCTGTTGACGAAGATATCAAAGCTGTTGAGAACTTATTTAGTCAGCTATCTATCTATTGCAATGAACTTGAGAAGAACAATGGTTTTAGTCCGCAAATCATCGTAACTGATCATGCTGATAATCTAACTTTATCGAACGCGGTTATGTTTGACTCTTTAGTTAACGGCAACAGATGGCGAACGCGAGGTCTCATTAATCCAATTCCTGAAAATGATAAAAATTAATTCTGAAGAGGAAGGGGGCAGGTCAGTTGCTTCATAAACCTCACAACCAAACAACAAAGCCACTCATCATTATATTCTTAAGAGAAATCTTCGTCAGTGTCTGATTTTAAAGCAGGCGTCATCGCGATCAGCTCTAGAAAAAGCATCATCAAAAAGACATATAGAACAGAAATAAATAAGCAGACCCTTAGCGCCAAGGAGGGCGCAGTGGAGCTTCAAGAAGGAATTTGTGCGTGACTGCAATTTTTTGATAGAAAGTTGACCGCTAAAGCCGACATTCCGCACCATTTTTGATTTTTTTCGGAGAAAACATGCATGTTTTCGTGGCGTTTAGCGAAGATTTAGTATTATGGTTCAATAAGGGTGTTATTAAGCAGATCATTGAAATTACATCTTTGTTTAATTAAATTTTACCCCCGTTTGATGGGTTCCAACTCAATTACACAAAGAAGGGATTTCTCCCTTTTGTCAGTCCTTTATAATACTTTTAGTTCTTCAGATGATACTATTCCATTCCAGTATGACCAGCCCCAGCCATCTAGCCTATTGTTTTTAAATGCGATCGGGGTTAATTCGTCATCAGTAATTACAGCATCTCTATTTTTATCATCAGTGTAATAAAATAAAACCTCATATGTTTCACCACTCGAATGATGTAATTCTGATTTATATGGATTCGTGATAAATACAGAACCAACCGACAACCCAACAGTTCCAGTAAGGGATCCTGAATCATTCCCCATCAAATTTAAGACTTGATTTTTACTCATCCCCATTTTCAAATTGATGAGTTTGGAGCGGTTGTTGGACATAAACCTTTCGGTTGTTATTTGGCAACCAGCCAGCATAATGAGGACTGAAAAAACAGAAATAGCTTTAAACATATAAATATCAATTAGTTATTATTTCCATCATTATAAATTAATTTTTTAACTCTTGATAGTAGCAACTAATCGGCTACTCAAAGGTATCTAACTTTCAGTTCTCCTATATCTTCACCTAGCACTGAACACTCATAATTTAAGATTAAATCGATTTCACCCCTATCATATAGCCAATTTGCTCAAGTGCTGAATGAGCATCATCCAGAACCTCACCAAAATCCGCCTCTGGCGCTTCAAATTCATTCCAGATGCATTTCTCACTCGCTTGGCGCCTAGCTGCATTTTCATTTGTCTTTTATATAAATCTTGTAATATCAATACAAAATCAAGGGCAGATTTATCTTGGGATTTTGGGCGTCACTTGAGGGTTACAAGCCAAAAACAGGAAATTTAAGATCGGGAAAGATCGCAATTGATCTATTAAAAAGGAAGTTATTTAAAGGGGATGGGGAAAATTAGGAAATGGTGCGCCCTACTGGATTCGAACCAGTGACCCACAGCTTAGAAGGCCATGCCAGTCAGTCTTCCTTAACCTTCTTCAATCGATCTGATCCTTAACTAATTGTTCTTATTTTAAAATGCCTCTTTTTGGGCTGAATGTCTATTAAGGTCAATTCAGGTCTATCATTGCGTCACCAAATTAAAAAATGGCGTTATTACTGAGTAAAATTTGATCATCTTTTGAACTTGAACAATATTTTGTAAACCGATTGTTAATATTTCTTTGTTATGGCCATTACCAAACTCTTTAATTCAAACACGATCATCAGCCTTCATCCCTCAGCCAAAGATGCCTATCTCTGGATAAATCGATATCCCTTTTTATTTAATTTCAATGCGTTACCTGGCACCTTACAAGATATCCTTTCCAGAGAAATGCTTTTGACCGTAATAAATGACACCACGGAAGCTAAAAAACATAAAAAACAAAAGCATCTTTATGTTTACGCCCCATTGTGGCCAATTCTGTTTTGGCAAAACAATCAGCCTCCAATCGGTACAGTGCTTGTTCAAAGTGGACCATTAAGTGATGAGGAAATAGAGCGGGCCGCTTGGCTTTCTGTATTGACGCCTTTGTTCCTTTCTATTGATGCCAGCAAACTCTCTGAAATTAGAGAAAGTCTTTGCGATCATATGCCTGAACATTTACAAGATCCGTTATTTTCAACATCGAAAATTTCCGATAAACAGCTTTGTTCATGGACGGGCGTATCGCGCGGCACCTTGGTTCAGCAAAGACAAAAACACCGTCAAAAATCCCCACCACCACCATCAACTGAAGACGTCATCGCGATCTTGAGTCAGCCTTGGGAAAAAAATGACGCAAAATAACTTTCAAAATCACCAAAGAAGTCGACTTTCAATCATTTTGTTCCCAAAAAACGTTCTGAATAATACCTTTCGTCTTCGTTTATTTCTTCATCTATTCCTTCTGTGTTCACCTCTTTATATAAAATATCAACGTGAACTTCATTTACTCCCCCACTCTGTTATTTCTCTTTTGAAGAAGATCCCTGATGACAATAAATTCAACCAAATAGAGATCTCATCCATCTTTAACAACATAAAATCAAAAAGAAAATTCACTCAATATCCCTTTCTATCGGCTTTAACCATTCCATTAAAAACACTCCAAAACCAAGAAAAATATTCCGATTGGTTGGCGCTGACGCTTTTGTGTTGCATACAATTAACGATCCTTGGGCAACATACCTCCGCAATCAAAGCCGCGCTTCGTGAAATACGTTTGATTGCAACTCACCCGCGCCACGTCAATTTATTAAATGAGCTTCCTGAAGTGCGCTCATTTTCTTCACTTTCTGATTTATCAGGTGCTCTTCGAAATATGCGAACCTCTTTTATCGGTTCCCATATTGAGTCTCATGGTCTGAATTTCATTTTCACTGTGCTTCATGACGCCGTTCGTTTAAGTAAAGGGATCATTCGTCCTCGTCTTTTTCAAACAAAGCTCCTAAATCAAACTCCCACGAAAACACCAGAGGAAACCCTGTCTGTCGAAACCATCTTTGAAAGTGATGAACCTGAATTAGAAGAAGATAATGAAGAAAATAATTTAGACAATGCCTCAAAAGCGCCCCCTTTTAAGAGAAAAACAGAACGCCTTTACTTAAAAAACAATAAAGAAAAAAAGGATGAAAATGGGCGTTCGAAAGACATTGAGGCCATAAAAAGTTATCGTCATTACGATTCAAGGCAACGCAATAAATCGATTGCCCTCAAAGCCGCGCAAGGAAAGGAAGTCGCAAACAAAATATCTCGCCGTCATCTGTCACTCAAGTGTGATATTGAACATCTGACCGATTGGGATATAACGCATTTAATAAAATATTGCATCAAAAACAGCGACCATAACAGGGTTGCAAATTGGTTGTTATTAAGCCTTTTAATCGGTCGACACCCTCAATGGATCAAAGAAAAAGCTGAAAAAAACACATGTTTTGAATTCAAAAATAACCAAGTCTATTACCTTCTATTCCATCAGGTTCCTGCAAGCCATCAAGCTGAAAAAATCCAACCTTTACTCCCTTTTGTCACCGACAAAATCGCGCTTCCGATCCCTTCATACTTGAACAAATGGATAGATTCTAAAGGCGTGCATACCTTGCCCTCTAAAGAGGAATTCAATCATGTGATAAAAGAGATCAATCAGGCATCCACAACCCGATTAAGCCTCTGGCGGATCTGTCGTTATCTAGAACATTGGTTCATTAATCAAGGGATTGATGATGTGATCACGGCCTTGCTTCAAAATAAAAACCATAAAGAAAAACCGGCGCTTTCTTATTCTTGTATTGAGGTGAACAGCGTTTTGATGTCCCACGAAAAATATCTAATCGCCATTTTTGCACAAGCCAATCTCTTTTTAGACCCACCAACGTTACCTAAAGAAAAAGACAGAACAGGCAGTCGTCTTTCCTTGCCAAAACATGTGCTTCATCATTTATTTGAGGTCCTTAAAGCGCCCTTATTAAACCCCACAACAATCTGGGAATTTCATAATTTATTCGTGGTGTATGTTTGGGCGTTATTGAGTTTTTGTACTGGGCATCGAGATGTGACGGCGCCGATGGGGAAACTCAGCGATTACAATTTTTCACAAGGGACATGGTGGATCAGTGATAAAGAATGTCGTCACGGCCTTGCCGCAAGGACGGTGATCATCCCTGACACCGCAAAAAAACAAATCACCCTCTACTTAGAACACTTAAATGTATTGATGAAACAATCTCGTTTTATCGAGCCGAGCATTGAAAAACGATGTGAGCTCGCAATGAATGGTTCTGGGAATTTATTGTTTACCCTCGCCAATAAAAACGAAAAATGGACCCCTTTCGACTTGACCCCAACCTTGCTTCATCAATTTCTCGGCTCTCGCTTACCCCTGCCGCACAATTGGGGACGACACCACGTTCGTTCTGAATTAATGCTTCAAAAAATAAATTCAGAGATCATTAATGGCTGGATGGGACACGAAGAATTTGGGGAAGAAGCATTCGGAAAATACAGCTTGATGTCTTTGCGACAGCTTCGCCAAGTCAGTGAAGCCATTGAATCAATCCTACACACTCATGAAATTAAGGCGGTATCTGGATGGAAAACCCGCTGATCTTAGTGCCCACTGAAGATTGCATCATCAAAGAGTTAGGGCGTCATCGCCGTAAAGCCAATTTACAACATCATGACACAAAAGTGATCCGCGATACGCTCTGCCTTTTTCAGCAATACCTACCTGAAATGTTTGAAAAAAAGCCCAATAGCGATAGATTTCATTTACGCTGGCCAAGCATCGATATCGCGCTGCGTAAAAAATGGACAAACGAAAAAGATTATCGCTTGGGGTATAACTTCCTTTGCCAAAAATTAGAAAAAGGAAATCGAGATGCGCTTTGGTACATCGACGTTCCTGAACCTTATATCAGCATAAAACGAAACCGACCCACAAGAACACTTCGCTGGCAACACGACTCAAGCGCTCTCTCTACAATAGAAAATACTTGGGTACACGCGCCAGCCTTAAAAAAAACAACGGCCCAGGCCT
>CAMRBZ010000156.1 GCA_947040595.1 uncultured Enterovibrio sp.
AGATCATAGCCGGTGACTGGAGTTCAGACGTGTGCTCTTCCGATCTTGATAAAAAGGCAGAGCCTCACGTTTTCGACCTTATCAAAGAATAAGTGCTTAGAAGATTGAATTGAAAAAAATCATGAGTAACAAGGCTATGTATTTTTCAATCAGCATTACGCTTGTATCTTAGTCACATCTTTTCGAATCTAATTCTGACTAATTATTGTTCGAATGCCTTGTTTATTGATCAAAATGTCACTTGTAGCAAAAGAGAACCGTTTAATTGAGGGGATATCAGCGCCTCGTTATTAAATAGGCATTTACTAAAGAAATGTATTCCTTTGGAAGCGTTCGACTTTGTGAATGAATAGAATGAGATCCAATGATTTTTGGAGTTTTAGTTTGAGATGTGACTAAGAGACAGGCATTACGCTTGATCACAAATCCTGGCTTTTTTCTCTTTCATTCTTTTGGAAAGATATTTGATTAACGACCTATTTGGATGGGGATAAACTTATGGATTTTATTCGATTTAATATATTTAAATAAACCCATTAAATATTTACGGTTTTTATGGTTGGGGTTGTATTTTATAAAAAATCGATAAAAAGAGAGGAGCAATGGATTTTTAATATCATCAATCAATCAATCTGTTTCCCGTTTTCAAATATTAAAAATAGGTTGATTTTGTCATTTAAAAATTGCATTCAAAAAAGAAATATTGAATAAAATATAACCCGGCATAAAAGTGTGCATTGCAACGCGTCCGTGGCAATGCGAGTTTGATCATTTTTGTTCTATTTTTTTGACAGATTGCCTCGAAACAAGTTCAGGCTTGAGTTCATAGATCCTTTGTTGATTTTCTTTATTTGCAATGCGCTCCAACAACAGTTTGACCGCCGTTTTCCCTAGTCGGTTTTTCGGCTGATGAACCGTTGTGAGTGGGGGAGAAAAGAAAGGCGCAATTTCTATGTTGTCGTAGCCGATGATGGACATGTCTTCAGGGATCTTTAATCCGGCCCCTCTAAAAGCACTGATGGCCGCCAATGCCATGGTGTCATTAAAACAAAACACCGCTGTGGGACGTTCTTTTTGTTCTAAAAGTTGTAAAGCGGCTTTAACTGCACTTTCACATTCAAAATCAGCTTCAATGATCCAATCCGGGGTTTCCTCTAGGCCTGCTTGTGCTAACGCCATTCTAAAACCTTCTAAACGCATTTGGCATGTTCGTTTTTCTAAAGGCCCAGTAATACAAGCAATTTTCGTGTGCCCATTTTCAATGAAATGCTGGGTTGCGATGTATCCGCCTTCTTTGGCATTGTCTTGAATGCAGTCCGTTGTGAGGTCTTGGGCTCCCCAATCCATGACGATAAGAGGTAATTCCTTGTTTTTTTGTAATAAGGCCACGTTTTTAGGCTGTAAGTCTGAGCACATGATTAAAAGTCCATCCACACGCCTTTCGGTCAGTACACGCAAATAATCATGGAGTTTAGAAATATCGCCATCCGTATTACACAAAATAAGGGAATACCCTTGTGTGTAACAAAATTCTTCCACACCATGTATGACTTGTGCAAAGAATTGATTGGTTGATTTTGTCACCAACATTCCAATCGTACGGGTGGAATTTGATTTTAAGCTTCGCGCAACGGCGCTGGGGGCATAATTGAGCTCATCCACGGCAGCCGCTACTTTTTTTGCTGTGTTCTCAGCGACAAAACGTGTTTTGTTCATTACGTGCGATACCGTGGTGGTCGATACGCCAGCCAGTCTTGCCACGTCTTTTATTGTTGCCATTTGTGTCTTCTTATTTGTTTATGACTTGAAAAAACACCGAATATACCCGTCACCTTTGCAGCGGTGTGGGTGTTGGTTAGGCTCGTTCAGCCCCATCACTGAGTCAATTTATGCTCAGAAGCGTCACTTGCTTGCCGCCGACACGCATTTTCAATTGCTTTGGGTATCATACCCATCCTATTAAAGATTTGATCATTCTTGCTTTTTAAAATAACCGATAAGATCGTTATGAATTTCTCAATGAGAATAACGCGTTATCGACAATTCACGCTTTGTTCTGCGTGATTTTTCCGGCGCAATTTCTGACTCACTACGGAATGGAATTGGTATAACAAATGGATTATTGACCTTTAAGAAAAAGGCAATCAAGGGCAATGAACTGGGATAAAAGTAAACCTGCCGCACGGTAAAATCCATATGAGTCCACTTCATTGAGTCTTTTTTGAAATAAAGGCAGCCAAGAGATGAGCATTTTTTCTAAAAAAACCAATTGTTCCTGCATGAACGCTTCTTGTTTTTCTTCTTCTGTTTCTTTGTTCGCTAAGATAATGAGATTTCCCATAAAATCAAGAAGAACGGCAAGATGATCGAAGGGTTCGTTAAATTCTTTTCGGGGAAGCATGGCGTATTTGTTTAACCATTGCCCCATTTCTTGTGCGGGTTTGTCATTCAAAAGCCCAGAAACGCCAATGTACATAGAGGCATAGGGCAAAGCCCCTGATTTTGGTGTGCTCAAAAAAAGACCACAAAAATCAGCCGCAAGCTCTAATTGGGCATCAACGCGAGTTTGTTGTTTTTTAAGTGCGTGAGAGAATGCGTTAATCGGTGCGATAAATTCTTCCGTCATGGCGAGCATGTCGAGATAATTTTGCATTTTATCACTGTGGTAGTCATTGAGGTTGTCTTGGGTGAGCTCGTTTGCAAAAAGGGAGGACATCCACCAGTAAAATTCGGCGCGCTGTTCGTTAATAGCAATAAATTCAGGCATGATTATTCCCTGTTATTTGACGTGATTGGAAAGAGTTTATCTTATTTTCTTTACAAAAAAAGGCAGCCAAGCTGCCTTTTTTTGTGTGGTGGGTTTATATCGGTTTCATGGCTGGGAATAAAGGATTGATGGTGTCAATTTCGACAGGGCCTTGAAAGGCGCTTACTTTTTTAATTGAGCCTTTGTATTTTTCTATTTCAACGAGGGCGGTATGGGCTGATGTGGCTTGTGCTAATTTTGACGTTCCAATATCAAGGGTCAATACATTCGGATCACCATAGGTACAAAGGGTGCCCGGTTTACCTCCTTCTAAGGGAGAATACCATGCCCCTTCATGAATACGGCATACCCCTGATTTGTAGTCATCCGTCACGACAGCTCCAGCCAAAACCTGTCCTCGTTTGTTAAAGAGACGCACAATGTCTCCTGTTTTAATGCCGCGTTTTTTGGCATCGTTTGTATTGATAAAGCAAGGCTCACGTCCTGCAACCGTGTAGGTGTTTCTGAAATCGTCGGATGAACATAATTGTGAATGCAGACGATGTTGAGGATGGCAACTTTGTAAGTGGATAGGGTAAATTTTGGATTGAGGTCCGCCGTGGCTGCGTTCTATTTTTTCAAACCACATTGGGTGCCCTTGGCAATCGTTGTAACCCATATCTGCGATGGTTTTTGAATAAATTTCAATCAATCCAGAGGGGGTGCCGAGGGGTTCAAGATCCGGTTCATCACGGAAAGCGGCGTGGCGTACCCATTCAGTGCCTTCCGGAAAGGAGATAAACTGCTCTTCGGTCCAAAATTTCACGAAGTTAGGCATCCTGACACCGATCCCTCGACCTTGTAAACGCGCCCCATTGTAAATTTCTTCAATCCATTGCATTTTTGTTTTGCCACCCGTGAAAGCCTCTTCACGATCAAAGCGGGTGCAAAGTTCACGGAAAATATCAAAATCGTCTTTGGCTTCAAACAAGGGTTCAACGATTTGTTTCATCGCAATGATCCCTTTGTTTGAGTGGTTTCCGAATTGTTCTATGTCATTGCGTTCATACGTGGTTGTAGCAGGAAGAACAATGTCGGCAAAACGGCAAGTGGCCGTCCATTGATGTTCTACGCTGACGACGGTTTCAAGTTTGCGCCATGCTTTGATCATGCGATTGCGGTCTTGATGGTGATGGAAGGGATTGTTACCGCAAAAAATGGCCATTTTCATCAGAGGAAACGTGACTTTATGGCCGTTAAAATCAATTGTTTTTCCTGGATTTTCTATGCATTCGACAAAGCGCGCGACAGGAATATATTTAGAATAATCTTTATAACTTCCATTGTGAATGGGATCGACACCCGTGACGGAGCTGAATCCAGACATCAAAGGACCCGCTGAGGTCACTGTGCCTGCATCATTGTAATGCCAGCCAAAACCAAAACCGCCACCGGGTAAACCGATCTCACCGAGCATGGCAGCAAGCACGACGATCATCCAGGCGTATTGCTCGCCATGTTGCATACGTTGTAAACACCAGCCTCCCATGATTTGAGTTCGACCGCTTGCCATGGTGAGGGCCAATTCTCGAATCTCTTCCGCGCTGATCCCCGTGATTTTTGCGGCCCATTCGGGGGTTTTCTCTACTCCGTCTTTGGTGCCTAAAAGGTAAGGAAGGAATTCATCAAATCCTGTGGTGTAATCGTCTAAGAAGGTTTTGTTGTAGCGTTCTTCTGTGTAAAGAGTGTGAGCAATTGCCAGCATCAAAGGCACGTCAGTCTGTGGATTGACGGGGATTTGTTTTCCACCAAAAAATTTATAAGAGGCATTTTTTACAGGATCAATGTGGATCACATTGATTTCACCGGCTTCCACTTTTTTTGCAAGCTCTTGGTAATAGCCGTATACGCTGTGATCAGGAATAAGCCAGCCGACTTGCAAATTCTTAATCGGATCGGAGCCCCAAAGGATGATGTTTTTGGTGTGCTTTAAAACGAGAGGCCAAGATGTTTGTTGTTCATACACTTCCATGGCGCCTGCCACATAAGGCAAGATAACTTGTGCTGAGCCTGTGGAGTAATCGCCCATTTTAGCAAGAGAGGTGCCATGCAAGCCAATGGCCCGTTGCATGATGGTGCCTGCGGTATTTAATTTACCGCAAGACTGCCAGCCTGAATGCCCCGAATAAAGGGCGCTTGGGCCGTAGGTGTTTTGAACGCGTTCTAATTCATGGTGGAAAAAATCAAGTGCTTGTGACCAAGGAACACGAACAAAACGGTTGTCGCCACGTTGCTTGGTATCAGAGCGGTAACTGTGTTTTAGCCAATCGAGACGGATCATGGGGTATTTTACGCGAGAAGGGTTATAGACCACTTCTCGAAGCCCCTCTAGCATGCTGCTAGGATGGAGATCTTTTTCAAATGGAACGGTTTTCGTCCAAATGCCATTTTCAACTTTGGCGCGAAATGCTCCCCAATGAGAGCCGTGGATCACGTCTCCTGTAAATGGTTTTTTTGTTTCATTGTCCGCCATCGCGCTTCGAGGGGCCAATAAGCTGCTTCCGATTGCCACACTTGCGCTGGCACTTAATACGCCTGAAAGAAAACGGCGGCGAGTCATAAGGTGTTTTTCTTTTGTCGCCATGGGTGGCCCTTCTTCTTTATTTTTAAATTTGGAAAAGGCAGGAGAGGAGCTCCTGCCGTGATGGATTTTTAAGCGCCTTTAATGGCTGGAGGCACCAGCAGTATCACTGCCGTGGTTTTGAAGGTATTTCAGTAAGGTGCGTTCTTCTGTTTTACTCAAGCGATAATAAGCGCTCATGGCTTTGAGGCTTGAGATCCAACCGTTGGCTGTAAAGTGCCCAGGATCCGGGGCGGCGTGGCAAGAGTTACAGGTTGACCCGTACATTTCTGAGGCGTACTCCCAAACGGGTTCGAGGCTGTCTGTCATGCCACTTTTGGTGATGTAAGCTTCTACGGCCACTTCTTTCCAGGCAATGTTCGTGATGGGATCTGTGACCTCTGAAATAAGGGTTTCGCTGGCTTTCACTTCATCACGGACTGTGGCTTTAAAGACCCGCTTGCCCATGTACTCGGTCATCACGCGTCCTTTTCCTTTGCTTTCAATCCATCCTTGAATGCGTATTTTGAGCATCTCACCTTGATCTTCAATCACAGAAACAGAAGAGGCCGGCAGTAATTGGCCGTTTTCTTTTCCATTCGGATCGTTTGTGGCGTAGAGGTCTTTTTCTTCAAGGGAATACAATGTTTTAGCATCATCAGGGACGCTTGCTGAGGCACTGAGAGTTTGGAATGTTTTGCGGAAACCCCCGGCCATGTTAGGAAGCTCATGCGCAATGCCCTTATGGCATTCAATGCAGGCCAAGTTATTTTTTGAGGCTTGTTTCATCTCGACACTGGCTTGTGTCGATTGTTTGGCGTGATCCATGGCGTCATAAGCATGGCAGGTTGTACAGGTTTTATAATTTTCGTCTTCCATCCTCTTCCAAACGCTCTGGGCCATTTCGAGTCGATTGGCTTCAAATTTTTCTGGCGTGTCGATTTTTCCTGTAATGAAATGATGATAGAGATCTTTTGTTGCCCCTATTTTTCGCCAAATTTTACCCACGAAATCTTTGGGTTGATGGCAGTCTGCGCAATCTGCACGGACACCGGCTGGGTTTTTGTAATGAATACTTTGTTTATATTCTTCAAAGTTTTGCTGCATGGTATGGCAGGAAACGCAAAACTCATTTGTTGAAAAATAATCGAGGGTTTTCGTCCCGATAGCAACACCGGATAAAGCAATAAGGATCCCGCAGAAGAGCAAAGCGATGATCCCATATTTGCTTCTGGGTTTTATGCGTGTGAATAAGTCTTTTTTCATAAAAATGTGCATGTCCATATTGTTTTGGAAGTGACAGCGGGTGACGTTTCTATATCAAAAGAAAAAGTGGAACCATGGCCGTGACTGTCTGTTTTAATGGTTTATTTTTGGGCAAAATCATATCGTTTGAATGTGAATACTGTTACGCATTCATAGAAACAGACAGAGAAAAAATATGAAAAAGTATGAAACTGAGAGCCTGAGAGGGAACGATAACCTTGATCTGGTTGAAAAGTGTAATGAGATGATTTAAATGTTGTTTATGAAATGGGATCTGGATGTTTTCGTATATCCTCTCCGCGTGATCCTTCTCGTGACTATTTGACTGGGACTGTGATAGTTTCAGAATCCTTACGAGGCAGGCTGTTAAAATGCGCCCGTGTGAAAACTTATGAATAGGTGATTTTTGTTTAATACTATTTTGATTGTTGATGATGAAATCGTGACACGTACCCTGCTGTCGAGCTATTTGAAGAAGAATGGCTTTATAGTCAGTGAAGCTCACGATGGGATTGAAATGCACAGCATATTAGAAAAAAAAGAGATCAATCTTGTTTTAGTGGACATTGATTTACCCGGAGACGACGGCTTTCAATTGACGCGTCATCTTCGCAGTCAATCGGATATTGGGATCATTATTGTGAGCTCAAAAACGGACAGCATTGATAGGATCGTGGGTTTAGAAATGGGGGCGGATGATTATGTGACAAAACCGATTTGTCATAGAGAACTTTTAGTGCGGATTAAAAATTTATTTTGGCGCTTGAACGCATACAGTAAATTGAGTCACCGTGAAAATGAGACAATAAAGGAGATGCAAGTTATCCATTTTAATGGATGCTCTTTTGATATTTCAAGACGTCAATTAAAAAAAGACAATAACGCGGTCTCACTGACGAAAGCGGAATATGAATTGCTCTTGGCTTTTACGCTGAATCCAAATAAAGTACTCACCCGAGACAGACTTCTAAACCTCTTGACGCACCGTGTTGATGCCCCCAATGACAGGACCGTGGATGTTTTGGTCCGTCGTTTACGAAATAAAATAGAGTCTGTACCAAAAGAGCCTCAAGTGTTTATAACAGTACACGGTGAAGGCTATATGTTTATTGGTGGGTGAACATTTTGGACTGCGCCCTAAATTGAAGAGAATTATGCATTATATCCCTTTTAATGAGTACAAAAGACGCTGGATTTTTACGCACCAGTCGATGCCTTTGGATCTTTGTGATCATGATAAAATAAAGCCAATGAACGCATCAAGAAGCGCACAAATTTGGAATGAAAACATCAGTAAAAAGAGCCCGACAGCCGATCATTTTGAAAAAGGAGAATGGCCCGTTTCGGATCTTTGGGATCAAGAGATGTCTTGGCAAATCCCTTGGGATGAAGACGAGGACTTGCCTTGTGCATTCATTGCGTTTTTCCCTTGGGAAGAGAACCAAATTGTTTATTTTTGCTACAGCAAAGACAATTTGATCGAGACGTCGTGGAGTATGTTTAAGAAATATTGGAAGAATTTCTTATTTTATGATGATAAACCGATATTACTTGGGCGAAGAAGAAAAGAAGTTGCTATTTTCGAACAAAATGGATTTCTTAGATTAGGTCGGCGTCCTTAAAACAGGAAAGCGATGGAAATACGAAACCGCCTTATGGCGGTTTTTCATTTTATTCGGTTATCCAAGACAGCTTGCGTTGCTCTAG
>CAMRBZ010000157.1 GCA_947040595.1 uncultured Enterovibrio sp.
TTCGCCGCGCTGCAATTTTACATTTATTGGCGTATTCATTAAATATAAATAAGAAGTTCATTGATTCTTTATCTTTATATCAACGGTTTCATGCAACTCTGAATAAACCAGCATGGCTTCATTTAATTTTAATTTTTGATAAACCTGCGCCACTTTATCTTCAAAGCTGACTTCTTGCTCTCCGTAATCCGTTCCTTCGCGAAGGACAAAATGTTCGATTAAATTTTGTAAGGTTTGCTCTGGAATGGTTTGCCAAGGAATAATCATTAAAAGAGGCCATGAGTGAATTCAGTGGCCGAATTTTATCTTATTGTTGCTGCCATTGTCGTGATTTTGTTTTCTTTTATGCTCCTCGCCTTTAAAGCGGCGTGGGTTTTGGGCGCGACTTCAAAGCCCAACCACAGAGTCTATTTGTGCTCAGGGGCTTTAGTTGTTTGCCGCCGGCGCGCATCGTCAATTGCTTTGGGTATAGAGGCAATTTCACGTTTTTTGAGTTTATTGAAGGTGGGGTTTGAGCCAGCGTGGCACTTCTTTTTCAAGCCAAAAGAAAGGTTTTTTGAAGGTTCCGGATACAAATCCAACGTGTCCACCCTGTTGGGTGAGATGGTATTCGATGTTTTTGGGTAAAGGCGAAGAGGGGATCACGGCAGAGGTCATAAAAGGATCGTCACTGGAATGGATCACTTTCAGTGGGGTACTTATTTTATTTAAGACAGGAAGACCGCTGCATTTTTGATAGTAATCTTTGGCATTTTTAAAATCATTGATGGGGGCGGTGACGGTTTCATCAAATTCAAACAAATTAGAAATGCGAATCTTTTGGCCGCTTTTCCAATGCCCGACTTCTGGGTATTGGGTTAATTTTATCTTGAGTGAACGCGTCATTGAATGCAAAAGATAGGTTTGGTAAACCTTTGAAAATCCTTTTTGAATACGCTCAGAGCATGCCGCTAAATCAAGCGGTGGGCTGATAACACAGGCCGCATTGATAAGAGGGTCATCATTAAATTGAGCTAAATACCGAACCAAAACATTTCCACCCATAGACACCCCGACAGCGGCGCGAGGAAGATGGGGAAAATGTTCTTTTACATAATTCAACATAAAGCGGGCGTCGAGGGTTTCACCAGAATGGTAACTCTTCAGCTTTTTGTTCATCGAACCGCTGCAACTGCGAAAATGCATTAAGACACCCAGCCAGTTTTGCGCTTTAAATGCGTGCAATAAGCCATTGGCGTAAGGGCTATTAAATCCACCACTTAAGCCATGAAAGAGAACAACGATGGGTTTGTTCTTATTGTATTGCGGGTTTTCTGTCCAACACAAATCAACAAAATCACCGTCTGGGGTGTTGAGTCGTTGCCAGACAGGCTCAAATAACGGAGTGCGTCTGACTATGCGTGGGAAAAGTGTTTGTAAATGGGGGTTAGATCCCCAGCGCATTGGGGTGAAGTCATGAGGGTTCATTGAGGAAATTCAAAGTCATTATATAGTGATAATTTATCTTGTTTTCTTTTTTTTATCTACGGAGAGTGTCCGTTTTTGGAGATGAACGAGAAGCGCTGAGCAAAGATGGATTTTTTAAGGGCGTAAAGTGAGGATGCTTTACCAAAAAGACGATAAACCGTGCGCAATAAGAGTGAAATGCGACATGTTTTCTCCGCGTCTTTTTAATAAAAGAAGGAGGATTAATCGGTAAAAGAGGAGAGCATGTTTAAGCCTTTCATTAAACCTGGGTAAATATCTTTTGCTGCTGGATGCAATTGTTTGCAATAGAGTTCAAGAGCTGATGGGCCTTCTTCAAACCATTTTTGTTGGTTAAGGCTCGCTAGAAGCTCTTGTTGTTGGTATTTTTCGAGCATGAGTTCGTAATTTAGCATTTTTTGGTAAGCGCTATGATTGAGGCTCTCTTTCATTTCTCGTCGCATTAATCGATAGCGACGAAGTAAGGGTTCGGTTTGGCTAAGTGTTTGCCTTAATACGGCCAGAGAAAAAGCAGAAATAGAAAAGCCTGCGTCTTCAAGCCAGACAAGCAATAAGGCTAAATTGGCATTGCCTTTAAATTGCTCTTGTAATTTTTGGCAGACGAGTCGCATTTCTTTCCTGTCGTAATGGAACAGGCAAAATTGCCACAACCCATTGGCTGTCGCATTTTCTTTTAACGGGCGTGAAACGCCGCTTCCAAGCGCTCCAATTTTTCTTGCAGCTCCATCCATTCGAGTTCAGTCTCTTCTAACGATGATTGAGTGTTAGCTTGTTTTCGTAATAATACGGACAGCGTTTCTTTATTAGATGCTTCATATATTGAAGGTTCCATTAGTTCGACTTCTATCTGGGTTATTATCTCAGAAAATGTCTCTAATTTTACATCTAACGCATTGATTTTTTTTCTAAGTGGTGCAGTTTGAGTGCGAAATTCAGCGTCTAATCGTTTTTGCTCTTTACGGGTGACTTGTGAATGCGCGTTGATTTGTTTTTTTGTTGTTTCTTGCTCTTGACGGCGCTCTTGACGTTGTTGGTCGATAAGCCATTTGTGATAGTCGTGTAGATCCCCGTCAAACGAGGTGACTTGGCGATCGTGTACCAAATAGAGATCATCTGTTGTGGCACGAAGCAGGTAACGATCATGACTGACAATGACCATGGCACCTTCAAAAGATTGTAAGGCAAAAGTGAGGGCGGCACGCATATCGAGGTCGAGGTGGTTGGTCGGTTCATCAAGAAGCAAGAGATTGGGTTTTTGCCAAACGATAAGTGCCAGAACAAGACGTGCTTTTTCGCCGCCAGAAAAGGGGGCAATGATCTCTAAGGCCTTATCGCCATTAAAACCAAAGCGGCCAAGGTAGCTGCGTAATTCTTGCTCTTTGGTGTCAGAGGCCAAACGCGATAAATGCTCTAACGGGGTGTCATTGACCCGTAAAGTTTCGAGCTGATGCTGAGCAAAGTAGCCAATTTTGACGCCTTGTGAATAAGCCAGCTCGCCTGAGAGGGGAGCAAGATCGCCAGAAAGGAGCTTGATCAGAGTGGATTTACCCGCGCCATTTTGTCCGAGTAATCCAATTCGACTGCCTGGGACCAAATTAAGATGAATTTTCTCTAAAATTGGGCGCTCGGCGTAGCCTGCGCTCACGTTTTCCATCATTAAAATAGGGTTTGGTAAAGCGCTTGGCTGACGAAATTCAAAATTAAAGGGGTTGTCCAATTGCGCGGGAAGCATTTTTTCCATGCGATCTAATGCTTTTATTCGGCTTTGTGCTTGGCGTGCTTTGCTGGCTTTATATCGAAAACGGTCGATATAAGACTGCATGTGTTCTATTTGTTTGCTCTGTTTTTGATACAAGGCTTGCTGCAAGATCAATTTTTGCGCGCGCATGTTTTCAAATGCCGAGTAGTTTCCTGTGTATTCATTGAGTTGTTCATTTTCAATGTGGACAATGCGATTGACGATAGGGTCCAGAAAATCACGGTCATGAGAGATCAAAACCAGGGTGCCACGGTAGTTTTGTAGCCATTTTTCTAGCCACATGACCGCGTCTAAATCTAAGTGGTTGGTGGGTTCATCCAAAAGAAGCAAATCAGAACGGCATAAAAGGGCTTGTGCCAGATTAAGGCGCATTCGCCACCCACCTGAAAATTGGGTTAAATTCCATTGCATTTGCTCTTGGCTAAACCCCAAGCCATTTAAAAGCTCTGATGCTCGAGCGCGAATACTGTATCCGCCAATGGCATCAATGTTGTCGTGAAGTTCGGCAACCTTGTGGCCGTCTTCATTTTTTTCTGCTTGATTTAAAGCGGCTTCAAGGGCGCGATATTCTCTGTCTCCATCTATCACGTATTCAACAGCCATGCGCTCTAATGCAGGGGTTTCTTGTGCCACCCAAGCGAGTCGCCATGCACTTGGAATTTGAAAGTTTCCCGCATCCAAGGTGAGCTCGCCTTTAAATAAGGCGAACAGGGTTGATTTTCCACAGCCATTTTTTCCAACCAAACCGACTTTATCGCCAGGATGAATAGCGGCAGATGTATAATTTAGAAGTGGTTTCGGCCCACGTAGGAGCTGAATATCAGAAAGTGTGATCATCTTTAGTGGTGGCTTAGGTTTAATTTAATGTATTTGAAATTGGCTTGAAGATATCACAAGGACCGTTTTTTCTTAAGTCACTAAGCGTATTTATTCTTTAATAACCCTTTAATAAGGATCTTGCATAGAAATAGGGTGCGTATCGCTCTATTTAATCCTTTTCGCCTTTTTGGATTCAGGGCTTTTCATCCTCAATCACAAAGTGCATTTATGCACAGGGGCTTTTTGTCCTTTCTCTTTTCTCTGCCATTTTAAATAACTTGGGTATATTGCACGAAATGGAACCCTTGAATGAGTCGATAAAAAAAAATGTGTCATTATCAAATGAACCATTAAAGTGCCACTCCCTGCTTTTTAAAGTCAGCAAGAGAGCCAGTAAAAAGGATGTTACTGAGACGTGGAAATTTCTAATCATGCGTTACCCACACCTAAAATATTGCTCTTGTTTGCACACCCAGATCCTTTAGAGTCTGTCGCAAATAAAGAAATGATAGAGGCTGTTTCCTCTTTTTCGAATGTCACCATTCACGATTTGTACGGGGCTTATCCTGATTTCATCATCGATGTTCCCCACGAAAGAAATTTATTGCTCACTCACGATGTGATTGTCTTTCAACATCCTTTGCAGATGTATTCTTGCCCCGCGCTATTGAAAGAATGGATAGATGTGGTGCTTGGAAAAGGGTTTGCGCATGCTGGAGGAACGGCATTATTAGGGAAAAAATGCCGTTTTGTGATAACAACCGGGGCTCCCGCTCAGGCTTACAGTGAAAGCGGCTATAACAAATACAGCATGACCGAGATATTACAACCTTTTGAATTAACAGCCGCTTTATGCCAAATGGAATGGGTAGAGCCTCTTATTCTTCATTGGGCGCGACGGGTCAGCTCTGATGAGCGAGAAATGCACATTCAAGGGTATTTGAATTGGCTTTCTAACCCATTAAAAGAGGTTTTGTGATGGAGCATGATTATTTATTCGATGCCTTGATTTTTCTCAGTGCCTCTGTTTTTGCTGTGCCGATTGCGCAACGTTTAGGGATTGGATCGGTTCTTGGGTATCTTGTGGCGGGGCTTTTCATCGGGCCTTGGGGTTTAAAAATCATCAATGATGTTGAAGCTATTTTACATTTTTCAGAATTTGGTGTGGTTCTGCTTTTGTTTCTTATTGGGCTTGAATTAAACCCTAAAAAATTATTGCAAATGCGAAAGCCCATCATTGGATTGGGGGGAAGCCAGGTTCTTATCAGCGTGATTTGCATTACGGCCTTTACGTTCATGTTAGGGTTCAATTATTCCGATGCGCTTGTGGTGGGGATGGGCTTGGCGCTTTCTTCGACCGCCATTGCCATGCGCATTATTGAAGAGCAGCGGCTGATGCAAACCGAGACCGGGCACTCGGCCTTTGCTGTGTTGTTATTTCAAGACATTGTTGTGATCCTCATGATGACCCTCTTGCCTGTTCTTTCTGGTGGGCGTGGTGGAAGCGCTTTAAATGCCTTTTTGATGCTCAGCGCTGTTGTTCTTCTTTTATGTGCCGGGCATTATTTATTGCGTCCTTTGTTACGCTGGGTTGTGATGAGCCGCGTCAAAGAAATGTTTACCATGACCACCTTATTGCTGGTGATAGGGATGGCCATGGGAATGCATGCTTTGGGGCTTTCGATGGCTTTAGGGGCCTTTCTTGCGGGGGTTTTGCTTGCTGAAAGTGAATATCGGCATGAGCTTGAAATTGCCATTGAACCTTTCAAAGGTTTGCTGCTTGGGCTCTTTTTTATTGCTGTCGGAATGTCCATCAACGTGGGAGTATTGTACCAATACCCGATTGAAATCCTCAGTGCCGTTTTTGGCTTACTCGGGTTAAAAAGTGCGATTATTTACGGTTTATTTCGTCTTTTTGGTGGCGCGGGTAAATCGGGATGTCAAGTCGCCTTGCTGCTGAGTCAAGGGGGGGAGTTTGCGTTTGTTTTGTTTACACAAGCGCGTAACCAAGGGCTTTTAAGTGATGAGGTAAATGCTTTTTTATTGGTTGTGGTCAGTCTTTCTATGATGACAACGCCGCTCTTGTTAAAGCTGTTGTCTTATTGGTTTTCCCGCACGATCAACCGCGATTTCGATGAACCTAAAAATGAAGAATTCGTCACCAAGCAGGATCAAGTGATCATTTCAGGGTTCGGCCGATTTGGACAAGTTGTTGGGCGTTTATTGTTTGCCAATAAAATTAAGCTGACCATTTTAGAGCGAGATCCTGCGCAGGTTTCTTTGCTTCGAAAATACGGTTATAAAGTTTATTATGGTGATGCCACTCAGCTTGATTTATTGCGTTCTGCAGGCGCGGAAAACGCAAAAGCCATTATTATTTGCTCTGATTCACCAGACGATGTCATGGAAATCATTGCTTTATGTAAACGGCATTTTCCTTCTTTAAAGGTGCTTGCTCGGGCACGTAGCCGTGTTGAAGCCAACCAATTGATGAAGAAAAATGTGGACGGTTTTTCCCGTGATACCTTTTTGAGCGCCCTTGATTTGGGCAGGCAAGCCTTAATTATTTTGGGAATGCATGCCTATAAGGCAAAACGGGCAGAAGCTTTTTTTAGAAAATTAGATGAGTTGCGTTTACATGAAATGCAGCTTTATCACACAGAAGGTGCATCTTCAGCCTACAGCGTGAAAGAGGCCCGTTTAGAATTAGAAGAACTCTTTGACCTTGAAATGAAAGGGGACTCGGAGCGTCATCATAGTTGGAACCGTGAATAATGAAACAGATAACGAAAAAACGCTTTATTGCAGGCGCGATTTGTCCGACATGCAAGCAATTAGATACCCTGATGTGGTGGAAAGTGGCCCACATGGAAATGCAAGAATGTGTAAAGTGTGGCTACAGTGAACGGCGTTCAGATGCCTCTTCAGACGGGCTTGATGATAAAACAAAAGAATCGCTGATCGGAATTTTTAAGCCGCAATGATGGTCCTGCCCCCTCGTTTTCTGTATGATCCCTATTAGAATCGGGGCCAAATAAGCGATTATGCTGTGGTATGCCCTGCGAGTGAGAAGGTCGTGGTGCTGCATTTTGCTGTGGTGCTGGAGTTTTAATATTTGCTTTCGGAGTGAAGATGAAAGCCACTAAAGACGTCGTTGTAAGCATTGCTTATGAAGTAATAAATGAAGATGGGATTGTGGTTGATGAGTCAACGAAACAACAGCCTTTACAATATCTTCACGGGTATGAGAATTTGATTGTCGGCTTAGAGAATGCGATTGAAGGCCGTGAAAAAGGCGATATTTTTAAGGTTGTTGTTGAGCCTAAAGATGCTTATGGTGAATTTTCTGATGCCATGGTTCAGCGCGTGCCAGCCAACGTATTTAAAGGTGTTGATGACGAAATCACTGTGGGAATGCGCTTTTTAGCCGACACAGATCAAGGTCAAATACCTGTTGAAGTGACTGAAGTCGATGGTGATGAGGTTGTGGTCGATGGCAACCATATGCTTGCGGGACAAACATTGACATTCAATGTTGAGCTTGTTGATTTACGTGCCGCTACAGAAGATGAAATGGTCCATGGACACATGCATCAAGAAGGCGGATGTTGTGGTGGTCACGACCATGATCATGATCACGATCACTGCCATGATCACGATCATGACCATGCTTGTTGTGGTGCTGAAGGCAAAGAAAAAAATGCTGAGAAAAAAGAAGGCTGTTGCGGCGGCGGTGGATGCGGTAAATCACATTCTCATTAATTCTTTTTGCTTATGACTAAAAAACCAGTCCCTTGGGCTGGTTTTTTATTGTTTGCTTCGCCTCTTGAAATCTTCTTTTTATCCTGATGAGACGGCCTTTTGAGTCG
>CAMRBZ010000158.1 GCA_947040595.1 uncultured Enterovibrio sp.
CAGGTCGTTTGAAAAGGAAAACGGACAAACTGAATCGATGGATAAACAATGCCCTGGCGAAGCCTGCTTTTAAAAAAGCGAAGCCTGCTTTTAAAAAAGCGAAGTCTACTTTTAAGATGGCGATCGTGGCCTTTTCAAATAAAGATGTTCGAATAACCTGGGTGTTGTTCATGAAAGGAGAAAGCGACAAAGCGATAAATGCTTTAATGATATACACAAGACACTTGAAGTTGCGCGCCTGCAGCAACTGAGTGAAGCCCCAGAACATAGATGGACTATGTGATTGAGCGCAGCGAGCGTAGCCAACACCCACGCACCTTCAAAGGCGACGGGTATAAGACAATAAAAAACAGGTTAAATCTGCATATTGAAACCCGGAGAATATCCAAGACGTTAGAAGCCTATATCTTGATAAAGACAGTGTGCCCTAAATCCCATCAAAGCCAAAATACATGTATTGAAATTGCCTCAAAAACAATCCGGATAGATGAGAACAAGCGGTCCCGTAAATCAAATCTGATGCCTTGCAAAAAGGGTGAAAATACATCTTCATTTAGATGATGAAAAATGCGTAATTAAACAGAAAATCAACCCCGAGTCATACCCATTCCATTAAGTAGTTAGTCAGAAATTGCGACGGAAAAATCACTGAGAACAAGGCGTGAATTGTCGATAACGCGTTATTCTAATTGAGAAGTTCATAACGATGTTATCGGTCATTTTAACAAGCAAGAATGATCACATGTTTAATGGGATTGGTATCATACAAAGAAGCTAAAAATAAAAGAAGAAGATCAAAAAAGGAGAAAAAGAGGGACAGAAAGACAGAGGGTTAGAGACGTTCAAAAAGGAACTTGATAATGAATTTACACTGTAAACTTCAAAAGAGCCGAGGCTCTTAATCAGACATTTCAAAGCGGCTCTAAATTAATCATTTTTCCGTTAGTAATAAAATTGCAAGGGCCATGTTCATTTTTTACTTTCAAACTTTGCTCACCTATTTGGCAAAATACACCGGCATAACAGCTTTTGTAAACGTGTATCGAATGTTTACGGTAAAGCGTATTCATTTGTGAAAAACGGGCTTCAATTTGAAATTTTATTTCAGCGATACGCTCAAAATGATGTGTTTTAGTCCAGGCCAAACGCTCTATAAGTTCCTCTGAACGTTTACTTTCTGGTTGCTGCAAAAGCTTCAATTCAGCGTCTTTTAATTTACTTAATTTTTCTTGCTCAATGCCCAACTCTTTTTGAAATTGCAGCCCTTCAGACAGCACATCATTCAGCTCAGTAAATGCGGACACACTGGTTAAAATACCAGAAGGCGACCCCAAGGTCAGCACCCTGATCCCTCCTGCTGCTACATGCTCTCCACCGCTCAACGTCCCATTACGTTTCGCTTTATCATAAATAATAAGATTGCTCTTTGTGTTGGTTTGACAATGCATTGCATGCTGAGTAATCGTGATATCACCATCCGCTATAATTCTTGCGTACTGGGCAAATTTAGCAACAACAGAACCTTTTGCTGTAATTGAAGCAGAAATTTCTGAGAGGGATTGCTCT
Source organism: uncultured Enterovibrio sp. (assembly GCA_947040595.1). Taxonomy (GTDB): domain Bacteria; phylum Pseudomonadota; class Gammaproteobacteria; order Enterobacterales; family Vibrionaceae; genus Enterovibrio. The sequence goes on from CAMRBZ010000158.1 coordinate 1,567, forward strand.
TGACGGCCGAGTATTCCGTTATAAATAACAATGTCCCCTCCAGCCTCCAACGTTCCAGACTCTACAACACCTCCGACGGTAATTGAGCCTGAAGCTTGTACTTTCATTCCTGATTGAACATCGCCATTAATGATCACACTGCCTTGAAAATTAACATGCCCCGTCGCAACCGTCACCGATTTCATACATAGGGCGTTATCCACTTCTACGCCATCAGGATGCAAAATGGGCATTCCTGATATGGCAGCAACAAGAATATTTGGATCATCTTCACTGTATTTACTCCCATCAAATATACGAATTGTCATATATTTACCGGGGCTCGTCGGTAGGACGTCACCTGCAACGTTAAATCCATCAATCCCCGCCGTGGGGGGGACCAATTTTGCCAAAGGCTGACCTTCATAGACGGTACTTATCGTGCCGAGATCTCGCATATCAACCGTGCCATCGCTGCGTTCTCTTGGCCTTAACACGCGTGATTTGCTGTCTTGAACATAATAAAGAAGTTTTGAATCATCACCAGGGACGGGTAATTTTCCATTTGCTATTGGAACTTCGAGGAATTCACCGGGTTTTAATCTTGCAGAGGCGGTATAAAGTTTTTGAAGTGTTTGCTTTTTTACACCACGAATAATCTGAGACTTTTTTAACGCTTCCAATAAATCAGTGCCTTTAATAGGCAAACCGCCACAAGCGGCATCAATGCGTAAAAAAGCCGTCATTTTATCAGAGTCAACACTTGCACAAATTTTAGCGTCGCGTACTTCAGCAATAATGACATCGTCGATGAGCGCATTATCGTGATCCGACGCTTCATTTATTCTTATCAATACATCATCAATCATGTCTTCAAAACGAAAAAAATCGCCAACACCCGTCTTGATGATCCATTGATGAATTTGCACCTTTTCAATGGGAGATGCACTTTTGTCAGCCCGTGGCATAACACTCATGTAGACCCTGCGACCATCATTTGATAATCGCAAAATTTCTTGTAGCATGCTATTCCTTTAACATAAATGCGAAAGCTTTCTCTTCAAAACACAGATAAAATTCTCATTAATAATAATTATATTATAACAGTGAATGAAAAGAGACTTGTTTTAGTTGCATCATTCACAAATTGAAATATAAATAATAAGTATACCCGTCGCCTTTGACGCTGCGTGGGTGTTGGCTGCTCTCGCTCAGGCCAATCAAAGAGTCTTCTATGCTCAGGGCCTTCACTCGTTTGCCGCCTACACGCATCTTCAAGTGTCTTGGGTATAGAATAAAAAGATATTTTCTCGATAAAGGTGTATTGAAGAAAAATGTAATATCCCATTACCATTCTACATTGCAGCACTTGTCTTTCTAAATTATCGAAACTCAAGTACGGATCAGATCTCAAAAATGTTCGAATACAGAGAAATGATTCAGGCTAAATGAACAAATATACCCAAAGTAATTGAAGATGCGTCTATGCGGCAAGAGACAGAAGCCCTTGAGCATAGATGAACAATGTGATTGAGCGTAGCCAACACCCACGCAGCCTCAAAGGAAACGGATATACCCCCTCAAAAAAAATGCCACTTTTCCTTCTTAAGCTTCAAATGTCCCCTTCATTTATTCCAGTTTTACAGTGTAAATTTGAAAAAATGCATTAAATTGAGCGAGATCATGATGTATAAAATAATCCGTTTTCAAGAAGGCCCGTGTTCAACCAGGGTGATGAAGAGACGCCTCAAAAAAAGAAACGTTTTCGTTAAAATGAATTTTTTTTCAGAGCAAAAATCACACAAGCCCGAATCGCATTTTCTGTCTCTTTTCTTCCTTGAAAATGAAATTCTTTGGCTAACACATTCCATGCTCGTTTCTGTAAAAGACGCGCAAAAAGCAAATCACATCTTTTTTTGTCTTCATTCTCTTTCGTTGTGGAAAGCCAATAAATAAACCAAGAATATAAACTTCCTAAAACAAAATCATACCCTAATGCACCTTCAGCAAAGAGCCTTACTTGTCGCATCACAATGTCATTGGGAGGAGAGATTTTTTTTGTCTGCGTAAAAAGAGAAGCAGCCAAAAAAACATCCATCTCTTGAAACAATTCGGACAATTGATAACTTAAATTAAGACGAAACAAAGAACGCAGTTCATCGACCCATTCCGCCTTGTCATCTAACTCCTTTATGAGCTGCAAAGAAAACGCCCCGCTGGCAGCATCTTTTTTCACACCCAGTCGAACGGGGTCATAACCCAATCCAAACCAAAATGACCATAATTTTTGAGTCACACCAAAACTGCAGCCAATAAAAGCCATTTCATTGTTGCGCGCATGCTTTTCTATTTCATGCACTAAAGAACCTCCAATACCTCGGTGACGATATTCAGGCAGCACCGCAATGCGAACGACACGAAAAAGAGAGGAGGTTAAAGCATCAATAACCCCGGTATGAGAGGCAAGACTTTGAGGCAATAAATGCCCCTTTAGGCGTTTTTTTCCTTCCATGACACTGCGTGCCGTTTCTAAATCAAAACCGCCTTCTTTTTGCGCGATAAGGATCCCACACAGTGTCTCTCCCGTAAAAGCACCAATTAAAACTTGAGAAGGAGCATCGAGTAACATTTTTAAATCATTGGGTGAGGTTTGATAGTGAGCTGTCACCAGCAATGAAAAAACCTCTCGAAGTAAAGCTTCATTTGAAAGAAATTGATCTTTATGCAAAGTTTGAAAACACACAGAAAATGGAGCCTCTCTCTCTATGGGTTTCGCATCAAATAAAAAGACATCAAACAACCAACGTTCAAGAGGATCATTTTTTGCCCAACGCACAGGGGTTTCAAGTTTAACCTCTTTCCAACCCGGTGCATTTTTCTCTAAAAGGGAACGAAAACGCACACTAAAAGCGCGGCCAGAACCTTCATATCCATGCTCTGTTGATGAAAAAACAAGGCGACTGTATTGAGCAAGGATCCTTTCCAACATGGGCAAAGGAATCGAAGCCGCTTCATCAACCAGCAATAAATCACACAGAGGTGTTTCACTCAGTAATGCATCGGGTGCAATAAATTTTATTTCACTTCCATTACTGGCATGAAATTCATATTTACTGATTCGTTTCAGTTTTGCAGTCTCTAAAGCATGCTTAAATAAAATATCTACAAACGCAAAAACGGGCGACGTGACCAAAATACGTTTAGAAGACGAGGACAAAAGTTCCCCCGCAGCCTTACCTAACGCACATGATTTTCCACGCCCTCTGTCTGAAACAAGCAAAACAGGACGCCGACGGTGCCCCGTTAATACGTGCTTTATCGCCTGGATTGCGACATTTTGATCCTGTGTATTAAAAGAAGAACTCTGAGAAAAAAGAGGGGGAGTCGAGGGCAATCTTTTGCTTGAAGTATGAATGTAACCCGATTGGCAAATAAATGAGGCATTTGAGTCATTAAAAAAGCGCCTTAAACGCGATCTAAAACGAGTGCCATCCTTCTGTTTGTCATCCGAAATCAACAATAAAAGAAGTTCACCGCCTTTTATACATCCACAAATAAGACAAAAATTTTCAAGATCAAAATCACCTCGAATATCCAGCGCCAAAGAGCCCAGCTCTTGTCCTAACAAGGATTTGCTTTTTTTCCAAGGCATTTGAGACTCAAAAATAAGGGTGTCACTTATCAAGGTAAGACGAGGTAATTCACTGATCACGGACACTAAAAAAGCGTCATCACCAGAAACAATAACGGGATATCGTACATGACTCGATTGTGCCAAAGCGCGAAGAGAAGAAAGAGCAGATTGAATAAGAGAATTCAAAATATCAAGACCGTTCGTTTATCATTTCCTTATGATACCCAATCAAACGCAGAAGCAAAAAAAAACGTGCCAAAAGGCACGCTTTAACATCAAAATAAATTTAAGACAGCCTATTTTTAATAAAATTTAAAATCGCATCGAAATCCGTGTCGTTGATTTTTTTAAGACTGATGGAGAGAACATCTCCTTTTCGACGATATGTGGCAACGCCTTTTATCAAATCAATATGTGGAACATCAACAGAGGGCATTTGCGGTTCTAGTTTTTCACACAAATTATCTAAAATAAGCGAGACTTCACGGGTGATCCGGCTCACACCCGAAGCATCAACGGATTTCCACAAAGGCAGTTCCTCAAGCTTTTCTAATAAAACACCTTGCTTACCCATAGGTAAAGAAAAAAACAAACGGTGCAATTTTACAATGGTGGGTCTGCCAAGTTCTCCAACACTGGGATAAGCCTGCAAAAGGGGCAAGGGAAGAGCTGCCGCTTTTAAAGCACCACTGACCAAGGCTTCGCTGCAATGACATACTTTAGCCAGTTCTTTTTGGTCAAGCACTTCATGCCTGTCGAGCATGGCTTGCATTTCTTTTCCTCGCTCATAAAGAGACAAGGGCTTATGCGCATTTGCAACATCAGACAAGAATTTGGCATGCTTGCTATTGATGCCGTGTGCCACATAAATTAAAAAATCTTGGCCCGCCAATATACAAGACATTCGGCGACGGCTTCCATCAAGAACTTCAATTTTATCATTTTCCACCCAACGTCCAACCGCTGGATATTGTTGCCCTCGTTCTTTCAAGGTGACCAAAATATCAGAAAGAGCGATCTCATTAAGAAAAGACTGTTCACGGGCATTTTCAGGAAAAATATATGTTTGAGACTCAATATCAGAGGCCCGAATACGTAAAAGTTGAAATTCAACCGACGCTTCACCCGCGACAGAAAGTTCAATCACGGGGACTTTTTCAGCAACCGCTTTTTGAGCTTCTTGGCTGCTTGTTGCTCGGCGTTTGTCAACTTTACTGAATAAGCGCGCATTCAATTCTGATGTTTTAATGGCCATGTATTAATCCTGATTCCGTTTTAACCAATAACTGTGAAGCACACGTTCTAACTCAAGACCCGCACGATGAACCGCTTCTTGTGCACTGGACAATGTTTTTTTACCGCCTTCAAAATCTTGTGATGTTAAATCAAACACCGTACTGTATGTATCTGCACAGGTTTCAAAAGCCCGACTGCGTGGAATGGTGGCCATCATGACTTGATCGCTTAACAAATAATTCATCTCAGTAAGAACCGAGACTTGTTTTTTGTTATCGTCTTCAAACATGGTAGGAACAATACGTACGAAATCTAAACCCGCCCAATCTTCAGGAAACATACCGTAAACGGTGGGTAAATGTTGAAAGAAATTGACCGTCGAGGCCCAATCTAATCGCTTGGCCGCACAAGGAATAAGAAGCGCATTGGACGCATACATGGCATTCCAAACCAAAGGATCAATGTGCGGACCCGTATCAATCATGATGATGTCAAATTCATCTGAAATAAGATCGATCACTTTGTCTTTTAATAACTTAACAATGTCAAGCGACCCATTGGTAGCCAAATTTTGCCATGATTCCGCGTTAAACATGGCATCTTCAGGGAAAGCTGCGATGGTTTTTAAATTAGGGTATTGCGTTGAAAGTAAAACATGCTTCATTAAAAATTCTTTATCTGCATCTTCTGGTGTGTTTTCAAGGATCACATCCACTGCAGAATAAATTCCTTTTTGCTCGGACCCACTGATTTGTGGGTTCAAAAAGAGACGCAAAGAGCCTTGCGGATCAAGGTCTATTAAACAAATTCGGTAACGCTTTTCTAAATTGAGCGCCATACACGCCGCCAAATGAACCGCGCTCATTGATTTTCCTGTCCCGCCTTTTTGATTTTGGACATTAATCACCCAAGGCTTATACGAGGCCCCTTTTCCTTCAAAAAAAGCCGGAATATTTGCCGCAGCCATAATTCTATGTGCTTCTTCAAGAGAGATTGAATAATGATTTGCATTGTTTTTTTTAAATTGATGTCCTGCTTCTTCCATTCGGCTGATAGCTTCGTCCAATTTACGTCGTGTTAAACCTGAACGCGTTTCCATCATGGCTTTAGACATTGGAGGAAACAGCTGATCACGACGCTCTTCCATAACAATCTCAATACGATCAGCTTGTACTTGCTTGGTTTGCTCTGCAATGCGCTCCAAGTTTTGAATCGTTTTTTCCCGTCCCATATTCTTTTCGCCAAATAATATCAATTAAGCAAACTGTACAGCTCTTATGCTGAAATACAAATAAAAGAGACTCAGCATGTTAAGGAGATCAAACAACAAAAAGTTGAACGACATGAAAATGAGATCAATCAGAAAATACCTGAAAATGATGAAAACAATGAAAAC
>CAMRBZ010000159.1 GCA_947040595.1 uncultured Enterovibrio sp.
AGCAAATTAATCTTGGGTGTCCAATTAAATTCCTTGTGAACAGTTACGATTCAAGAGCTTATATAAACATGTTAAATGAGAAGAAAGTCCCCAGCAACAAGGTTGACGGGGAGGATGCATTTTTAAGCGTGGAAAAACGTTTGTTTTATCAGAGAGTGCTTAACCGCACTTTGAATCACCGCAATTTAAACAGGTTTGGCATGCATCTTTGATAACGACCGCTTTATAATGGCATTTATAGCAAAGAGTGGCACTGGGAGGAAACGCGGATCCTGTGGCGTCTTCCGCTTCATTTTCATTGAAATCTTTTTTTACTGTCAGCTCTGCACGCTTATCATCTAGAAATTTTTGCTTGTGTGTGTCGAGCTCTGGGGCGTCAAGTAAACCTATTTCTTTAAGGTGAAGCTCGATGACATTTCCAATTTCAGCGATGAGGGAAGGGACATATTTTCCGTTGTTCCAATAGCCGCCTTTGGGATCGAACACGGAGCGCAATTCATCCACCAAGAAGGTAGAATCTCCCCCTTTACGAAAGACCGCAGAGATAATGCGCGTTAAGGCCACTATCCATTGGTAGTGTTCCAAGCTTTTGCTGTTAATGAAAATTTCAAAAGGGCGACGCATTTCATGTTGCGTTCCTTCATTCAAAACCAAATCATTGATAGTAATAAACAATGAGTGCTCTGATACGTGCTCAGGTGTTTTTAGTTTGTAGGTTGTACCCAGTAATTTTTCTGGACGAGGCATTTTTTCATGCATGATGTCCGGTGTGTTTTGCTCTTCTTGGGGTGTATCACACACTGCGGGCATTTCATCTTTGCTTTTTACGCTGTACGCAATTATTTTGCTTTTTATTTGACGTGTCATATTCAATTACTTCTTAAAGGAAGGCATCTTTAATGCCCTCGATGCATTATACCCGTCGCCTTTGAACCTGCGTGGTGTTGGCTACGCTCATTCAGCCCTATCACCAAGTCCATCTATGCTCAGGGGCTTCACTCACTTGCTGTAGGCGCGCAAGTTCAAGTGTTTTGGGTATAAATCTTATGGGTCGTTTTAGAGTTTTCCGTAATAGCCTTCTTTTAAGGCATCATACAAATTGGCGGCGGTGTGGATTTCACCGTCGTATTCAATTTTTTCATTGCCTTTGGCTTCAAAGGTTTCTCCTCCCTCTAATGTAAAGAGATAGGTTGTATTTTCAAGATCTTTTTCTTTGACCAAAACCCCTTGGAACACTTCAGGATTAAAGCGGAAGGTCGTACAGCCTTTTAATTCTTTTTCATAGGCCTGCATATAGATGTCTTTAAAATCTTCAAAAGGAAAATCGCTGGGGATATTGGCTGTTTTTGAGATAGAAGAATCAATCCATTTTTGGGCGGCCGCTTGCACCTCGACATGTTGGTTTGGGGTGATGTCGTCTGCCGTAATAAAGTAATCTGGGAGGCGCTCTTCGTCTTTTTGGCTGTAAGGAATGGCATTGGGGTTGATGAGCTTGCGATAAGCGAGCAATTCAAAACTAAAGACATCCACACTTTCTTTTGATTTTTTGCCGGGTTTAATGATATTGCGGGTGTAGTGGTGTGCAAAGCTGGGCTCGATGCCATTACTGGCGTTATTGGCCAGTGACAATGAGATGGTCCCCGTGGGAGCGATGGAAGTATGGTGTGTGAAACGGCCTCCATGCTCTAGGAGTTGTTCGATAAGATCTGGGCGTACTTGCGCTATTTTTTGCATGTAGCGGCTGTATTTGGCGTGCAAGACTTTTCCTTTTACTGTGTCACCGATTTTAATGCCGTCTTTTTCCATTTCAGGGCGAAGACGCATCATTTTTGGGGTCACCACAAAGGCTTTTTCCATGATTGGGGCGGGGCCTTTTTCTTTCGCTAATTGGATGGCTTGCTCCCAACCTGTTAGGGCCATTTCTTGGGCCACTTGCTCTGTAAAGGCAACGGATTCTGGGGTGCCGTATTTGTGGCCGAGCAGGGTGAGGGTGGAGCCTAATCCTAAAAATCCCATCCCATGACGTCGCTTACTTTCAATTTCATCACCTTGTACTTTTAAAGGAAGTCGATTGATTTCAACCACGTTATCCAACATGCGGGTGAACACAGAGATCATTTTACGGTACATGTCCCAGTCGAAACGTGCATTGTCTGAAAAAGGGTCAAGGACACATTGCGTGAGGTTTATCGAACCTAAAAGACAGGCGCCGTAAGGAGGAAGGGGTTGCTCCCCACAAGGGTTGGTGGTGCGAATTTCTTCACAAAACCAGTTGTTGTTCATGTCATTGACTTTATCTATCAAGATAAAACCGGGCTCAGCGTAGTCATACGTGGAGGACATGATGATATTCCAAAGATTACGCGCCGGTAATGTGCGGTAAATTTTACAGGCAATACGGCCTTGGGTGTTTTCCACCAAACCTTCTTTGCAAGGCCAATCCGCCCAGACAATGCTTTCATCCTTCTCAAAATCAATCTTGTCTTGCTTGGCTTCTTTGGCGGTGAGAGGAAAAATTAAATTCCATGAGGCCTCTTCTTTCACGGCATTGATAAATTCTTCAGTGATAAGCAAGGACAAATTAAATTGACGAAGCCGACCGTCTTCACGTTTTGCGCGAATAAACTCGATGACATCCGGGTGTCGGATGTCCATGGTGCCCATTTGTGCGCCGCGTCGTCCTCCTGCTGAGGAGACGGTAAAGCACATTTTATCAAAAATATCCATGAAGGAGAGGGGGCCTGATGTATGGGCTCCCGCACCAGACACAAAAGCGCCGCGTGGGCGTAGCGTAGAAAAATCATACCCAATCCCACATCCTGCTTTCAGCGTTAAGCCTGCTTCATGGACTTTTCCTAAAATGTCGTCCATCGAATCTTCAATGGTGCCGCTGACGGTGCAATTGATGGTTGAGGTGGCGGGTTTGTGTTCAAACGCGCCCGCATTAGAAATGATGCGTCCAGCAGGTATCGCTCCGTTGCGCAGTGCCCAAAGGAATTCGTTATACCATTTATCTTGTGTTGATTTATTTTCAAGAGCGGCCAGTGCTTTGGCGACACGTTGAAAGGTGTCGTCCATTGTCACATCGATAGGTTCACCGTGTTTGTTTGTTAAGCGGTATTTGCTGCCCCAAATCTCCATTGATGTTTCTTGATAAGGAACGGCTTGTACGCTTGTGGATCCGATATTAGAAGCTGCCATGGTTTTAGCCATTAGTGTTTGCACCTTGAAAGTAAATGCCGTCTTGATGAATGGCGCTGTTTTAATTTCCTTTGATGCTGTCGTGTTGTCTCAATGATCCTCTCGCGGAAATGATCATTTCATCTCGTCTTTTTTCGATCTGAACACGTGCTCAAAGGCGCTTCTTCTTCACTTCTTAAAATACCCGTCACTTTTGAAGGTGCTTTGGAGGCTGCGCGCTTAAAGCGCAAGCACATTGCGCTTGAGCTCAGGGACTTTTCGTTCTGGCCGCTGACCTGCATCTTCAAATGTCTTGGGTATATGCGTAAAAACGCAAGGGTCTTTGTGATGGAATTTGAGAGGTCCCATCAACAAGGGCGCAGATCAGAACACTATATGACGAGATCTTCAAGTCTTGACAGAGAGACTTTTCACATTTTCAGACTATCTTCATGTGCGTATTCTTTTTCGGTGGTTTTATTTTGATTGTGTCACTTTTTTTGGATTCCAAGTCTAGAATGCCTAATAAAACAAGCGCTTTGTGCTCAATATGAAAATGAAGAAGCCGACAAAATACAAAGAGGCAAGAAGGGCTCTGAAAAAACATTACATTTAGGCTTATTTTTGCCGATACATACAGAAAGGCATTGGTTTTTCTGTATTCACATTTATTCATTTAATTGTTTTTTACTTTTTGGAGATAATAGCGGTCATTGAACCGATATTTTTAGCAGAGTATGATGACTTATTATGAACTTTTAGGGGTGACCCCAAAGTGCCCTAACACCAAGATAAAAGAAAGGTATAAATCCCTTTGTCTTCGAGCGCATCCTGACAAAGGAGGCTCTAAGGCTCTGATGCAGCTTGTGCTTTTAGCCTATAACAAAATAGCAAAAGGAAAAGGGGAGCAACGTGTGCACTTTTCTTCTTTGGCCAATGAAAAGACACAGGCTGAAAAATCTGGGTTCGAAAATGCCTTAAAAGCATTAAAAAAAGAAAGAGACGAGCAGATTGCACAAAATACAGAGCTGAAACGTCAGCTTAACAAGCAAAAGTCCCAAGGGGAGTCGCGCAGTAATGCCTTGCTTGAAGGGAAAATGGCTCTTTTAAAAGAAGAGTGCAACCGTTTAGCTCAGCAACAAAAAATAAATAATACAGAAAAAAAGAAACTCGCCTGTGATCTGCGTAAAGCCTTATCAGAAAATGAAATGCTAGAAACCACCTTGAATAGAAAATCCAAGGCCTCTTATGGTCGGCGTTTTTATTTGATAAAAGGGTACGCATACCCGCTTTGTGTTGTCTTTTTGATGGGGATCCTGCTTTTTATCCTTGTTGAAAAAGCAATGAAATCGTCCTTTTTTAAAGCAGAAGAGCAAGACGTTGCACAACGAAAATCACGGGTGATTTATGACTCCGGTGCGAAAAAGAAAGCCTTAGAAGAACAAAATACATTTGAAGATCAAGAAAAAGAAGAAGAAGAAAATTTTAACCTTCCTTTTCTTAAATTAACCGACAGGTCTGGTATTTGGTCATTAAGTGCGTATACCGGATCCCAAAAACCCTATATTGCGATTCGCAGTGAGAATGGCTCTTATGTGGTCAATGATTGCTCAGGACATTTTATGTTTTACTTTAATCAGGCGTTAAAGCCTCTTCGCGTGGCGGCAAACCTTATTTATTCACATCAAAATCAATATTTTCATGTTTATAAAATACCGTATGGACAAGGTTCTTCTTCAGAAAGCTGGCTCCAAAGTCGAAAATTGGAAATTAATGCTGAATACTTTACAAGTCAAGAATTTGATTCAAGTCGGGATTCTTTGTTAAAAGAATGCTTGGCGATAACATCATAAGTAGGCAATATAGAACGGTTACTATTTTCAATTTGTTTTTTGGAGAGATCTTTCCATGGATGGTACAAATTACTTTATTCAAAAATTAAAGCCAGAACGTCAGGATGTTCCTTCTGGAATTTTGACGCGACAACGTTTGATTGTCAGTAATGCTGTCAGTGTTTCTGGTATGTTGACCTGCATTGGTGTTCCAGAATGGTCAGAGAATCATGATCTTGCCAAACATGATGCGAACGTGGTTTCTTTGCTGATGCAATCTGGGTGTCACTTGATAGGAAAAGCGCAAGATGATGATTTTGGAACCAGCATCAGTGGGGAAAATCCGTTTTTAGCGCGTTTAATACACCCACTTAAGGCCGGTCTTCGAATTGGTGGTTCCGCTTCAGGATGTGCTGTCAGTGTTGCAAGAGGGGAGGCAAGCATTGCGATTGCAAATGATTGTTGTGGTGGCGTGTTGATCCCTGCTGCAAATTGCCACCTTTTTGGGTACCGCCCTTCCTCGGGAATGGTTGATTTAAGAGGCATTGCCTCTTTAGCGCCTTCCTTTGATGCCATCGGCTTTATGTCCAAAAAACTTCCTACTTTGCAACAAATAGCCGAAAAATGCTGGAAAGAAGCGCCTCAACTTGTACGCCTGAAGGGCGTGCGCTATGCCTCTTCGTTTTTTCAGGAATTGCTGCCTCTTGAAGCCATGCTGGAATGGGAAGTGACAATGTCACTTTTAAAGTTTGAACGTAATGAAATTAAAGGATTTAATAAGATTATTCTTAATCAAGCACATAAAATTCATACCATCTTGCTTGGGAGAGAAGTGGATTTAGAATATGGCGCTTGGTTGGAAAAAACCACCCCCCGTTTTTCCGACGAAACGAGCCGATATCTCGCAGAGATCCGAGGAAAAAGCTTTAAAGAATTTGTTGAAACAAAAAAGAAAAGAGGTTTTTTTTCTGACACCTTGATCAGTTTATTAACCCCAGGTGAAATTTTGTTGATCCCGACAACACCGGGTCCTGCTCCTGAGGTTGAAAATGTCACTGAAGAGTACCTGTTAAATCAACGTAAATTATGTGCTATTGCTGAAGTAGCCGGTTTGGCACAGTTAACAATCCCTTATATGATGATCAAGGGTGCCCCAATGGGCATTTCTTTGTTGGCCTTGCCGGGTGAAGATAAATTATTGTTTGAGGCCGCAGGGCGCTGGTTTACTTAACTCTTGTTTGAGTCGGTCTTTTACTTCATTGAAAGTGAAAGACCTTTTTTTGATCTTCTTGATTACCTCTCTTATTCATCTGCGTATTTTCTCAAATGACGTCTCTTGCTTTGCATGTACGCGATTTTAATGTTTTTGAAAGTCCTTGTACTGCCCCTCTTTTTTGAATGCCAACCAGAGAATTACGACGCCCTAAACATGCTTTATGTTGATCCCTCATTCCGCATCTAATGCCCATTCCATTCAGTCGTTAGTCAGTAATTGCGCCGGAAAAATCATGCAGAACCAGGCGTAAATTTTCTATAACGCGTGATTCTAATTGAGAAATTCAGAACGATGTGAATGGTGATTTTAACAAGCTAAGAATGATCCAATATTTGTTGGAATGGGTATAACCTCCATTTTCAAAAATCTGATCTTGAAATCAAAATTTAAATGCACATCTTTCACCTGGCGTCACGCGCAGATACGGATGTATGGATAGCCCCTTATCAGAATTCCTATAAATCAATATTGTTTTCTCCTGTGCGGAATTTGGGTTGATGTCTTTTTTTGATATTGAGGGATATTGATTGATTTTGTCGGGATGCGTCATGGGATCCTTATAAATGCGTTTTTTGTCAGGTCAAGTGTTATCTGTTATTTTGTGTATCTCCTTGTTTTTTAAGTGAAATGCGTGATATTTTAATTAATATATATCAACAGTTTTTGTGGATAACCAAGTGGATTCTTTTCTTTGAGTGTCTCTAAGTTATTGTAAGTAATGTGTTTTTATTATTCTAATTCTGCGTTTTTTACCTCGCGATTTTTTCATTTTTCCTGTAAATGGTGTTTGAGCAATGGCATTCAAAAACAAATGATTACATTGAAATATCCGCTCATTGAGGGGGAAATGTGCCGTTCAATCATCGGCCCTTTTTCGTGTGTTTTTTGTGCATTGAGATATAAAAGGGATGGAGGGACTCCATGGCTTTACAGCAGATCTCTCGCCTTTATTTCTCTAAGCAAGACTGAGCGCATTATACGCATCCTCTTTGAAGATGCGGATCTTTTGGGTGCATCCTCAAAGCCCAATGAGATAAAGCCGTCATCCGAACTTTTTGAAATCGAGCCTTTGTTCAGGGGCTTTTCGTTCTGGTCATCGATACACAAGACCCACGCAGTTTCAAAGACGACGAGTCTATTTGCATCGTCAAACATCTTGGGTGTATTTCAATTTATTTTTTTAAAGCAATGGCGCAGATCCTTGTTTTATTGGTTTTTATTATTTCTGTTCCTGTTCCTGTTCCTGCCCCAACCCGCACCAAAATTACCCTCAACCTCTAGAGGGGGGTTTTTAGTGCCGTCAGAAAAGGCCACTTTTATACCTTTCATTTTTCCACCACAAGTTTTGTCTAAATCTGTCATCTCTTGTGCAAATTTGATCGTTTTTTGAAGCTGTTCCTGGCAATCCTTGCCACCTGTTTGTTGACATGCCAGTCCTTCTTGAAGTTGAACTGCGACTTCGGCTCTCATGGTGTCCCGTTCGTCACAAGAGCGTGTTTTTATTGCGGGTTCGGTTGC
>CAMRBZ010000160.1 GCA_947040595.1 uncultured Enterovibrio sp.
TGGGCTGAGAGAGCGCAGCCAACAACCACGCAACTTCAAAGGCGACGGGTATATTAATCGCTGATTTTTATTCTATTATACCCAATATATTTGAAGAGGCAGCCTGCAAGCCTGCAGCTTCAAAAGGGACGGGGTTGTGGGTGCGAAGGCCTTCATGAATACAGCACCTGACCCCATCAAATCAAACACCTTTTTTCAATATGAACCTCTCCATTTTAATGACTCGATACATGCGTTAAAGTGGATTTCTGCATCATGAAGGACACGACATTGGACGATCCCGTGAATAAACCTGTTTTAACGGCAATTTCTGGACGCTGGTTAATCTCACAGGCGAAAAAATATAAATCTCCGTTAATTCTCGCAAACATCATTGCCATTTTTGCCACCTTAATAAGCGTTCCCATTCCCCTTTTAATGCCTTTAATGGTGGACGAAGTCTTATTGAACAAACCCGATAAAGGCATTGCTTTTTTTAACCATATTTTGCCCGAATCATTGCAAGAGCCTGCCGGATACATTGTCTTGGTTTTATTGATGGTGATCCTCATGCGAGTGACCAGCCAAGCCTTGAATATATGGCAGAGCCGGCAATTTACTCTGGTCTCCAAATCCATTACCTGTTACCTGCGCGAGCAGCTGCTTGATAAGCTAGGTCGCATCAGTATGAAAGAATTTGAACAAAGAGGCAGCGGAGGGATCAGCTCTCATCTTGTTACTGACATCGAAACCATTGATTCTTTTATCGGAAACAGCCTAAGCCGGTTTGTGGTGGGCGTTCTGACCGTCTTTGGGACCGCCGTTATTTTATTGTGGTTAGATTGGGCGTTGGGTCTTTTTATCTTATTGATAAACCCCATTGTCATCTTTTTATCTCGTAAAATGGGACAACGCGTTAAGCACCTTAAAAAAGCAGAAAATGCCTCCTTCGAACGTTTTCAACAGCGTCTCGTTGAAACCCTCGATGGGCTTTATCAGCTTCGAGCGGCAAACCGTGAACAAACGTACCTCAATGTGCTAAAAGAAGACGCGCAAGCAATACGCCATGATGCGGATAAATATGCTTGGCAGTCTGAAGCGGCGGGGCGTATCTCTTTTCTCATGTTTTTAATTGGCTTTGAACTGTTTCGTGCCGCCGCCATGCTCATGGTGCTTTTTAGCGATTTAAGCATCGGGCAGATTTTCGCCGTTTTTGGCTATTTGTGGTTCATGTTAAGCCCAATACAAGAGCTATTAGGGATCCAATATGCCTGGTTTAGTGCATCGGCCGCAATGAAAAGATTGAACACCCTTTTGGCTTTAAAAGAAGAGCCAAGCACACCTATATCCGGTGATCCATTAAAAAACGTCACCACATTTGGCGTGGAATGCCGCAACCTTGTTTTTAATTATAACAAGGAGAAAAAGGTGCTTGATGGCTTGTCTCTTTTTATTCCAAAAGGAAAACGTGTTGCCTTGGTAGGGACATCAGGAGGCGGTAAATCCACCTTAATTCAGTTGCTTCTTGGTTTGTATCGAAAATCTGAAGGGGATATTTTCATTGATGGCGAGCCCATTGAAAACATAGGTTATCAAACCTTTCGCCAACACACTGCGGTGGTATTGCAACAGCCTGTTATTTTTAATGACACCTTGCGTGAGAATTTAACCTTAGGGCAAAGCGGCTTTTCTGATGAACAGCTTTGGCAATCTCTTGAAATAGCCCAATTAAGTGATGTGGTCGAAAAGTTGAGTGATGGATTAGAGACTCAATTAGGGCGTCAAGGTTTAACCTTGTCTGGAGGGCAAAGACAACGCTTAGCCCTTGCACGAATGATTTTAACGGATCCAAAATTTGTGATTTTAGATGAAGCGACTTCTGCTCTGGACACTGAAACAGAAGCCGCACTGCACTTTGCCTTGGCGCAATTTTTAAAAGACAGAACCACCTTGATTGTGGCTCACCGTTTATCTGCGGTAAAACAAGCCGATCTGATTTATGTGCTCGAAGATGGCAAGGTCTCACAAAGTGGTAATCACCGTGATTTACTGAGTGAAGAAGGACTTTATCAAACGCTTTATGGAAAATTACAAACGGGATAATCGTTTTTATTCGCCAAGGAGCCTGCATTTTCAACGTCGAGGGACACCCAAAAAACAAACATAAATTGAGGCGACAGTTTGACTGTGGCCTCAATCCTCTTTTTTAATTGAGTCTGCTTTTCTTCAAATAATGCCATCTTGTTTTAATTAAGATTGATTTCTTTTTATAATATTATTCTGCTGAATGATTGTTATTTTTAATTGATTGTTTTCATCAGTTAATATACGAACTCTTTCATGGTGTATTTGTTCGCTGTTTTTAAGTCCGTTTAACGCTCTTTGAGCGGAGGTTAACGCGCTTTGTAAATTGTGGCGCTCTTGATTTACTGTCCTTGATTCTGAAATTAACGCTTTATGTTGCGCTGTTAAGGCGGCTTTTGATTCTCTCAATTCTGTCACCAAGGTTTGATTACTTTCTTGTATCGTATTTAATCTTGTGATTTCTTTTGAGGTTTTCAATAAGGCGCTATTAAGAGCTCTCACCTCTTCTGATAACGCTTGATTTTGTGCTTTTTGGGTGGCTATCATTTCTTTATTGTTTTCAATTATTATTTCGCTTTTTACTAAATCTGAAGATAAGCGTGCCTTGCTGTTTGTGTGCTCTAAGCGCTGTTTATTTAAAGATTCAATTTGATTTTTTAATTCGATAACCAGGGTGTTTTGTGCATTTTTAATGAGCGGTATTTCTGCTTGTAATTCCTTTACTTCTTTATCGCGTAATTCAAGTAAACCCGTTTGTTTAATGAGGCGTGTTTCCGCACGCTCAACGTCTTCAATCGCACGTATACTTTGTTCTTTTGCATCTAGGGCAATTTCACGAAAAATACGTTCTGTTTTTGCTGCATGCCGATTAATTTCATTAAGGAAGACTCGTGCGAATTCTTCTGAAAAGCCTATATTTTTAATGTCCGATCTTTCTTTTTCTTCTTGTGTATCTTTCCAGGCTTTAAAATATTTATGGACGGTGCTTGTGCTTTTCACTTCAGGCAATAAAGACAAGACAACGCGAACGCTGACTTTTTGCCCCTTTGCAGAAAGTACATTACAAATTGCAGTGACCTTTTCTTGAAGTCCTTGCGTTTTAAGTTCCGTGTTTTGTGCTTGCTCTTCTTGTAAATCAGGGCTTCCGAGAGAAACGCTTGATTGAAATACCATCTTGATTTTCACCTTTTCATAAGTAACATCTTTATAGTAATCAAAGCGAACAAACAAAGCAAACGAACAGTGTTCGTTTGTTCTTTTTTTGTGTATTCATTGTATATCCATCTTGCTTTTTTTATTATTTTTATTGAAAAAGAGGCTTTCACCTTGTTCAGTTACGCACCCAAATGAAGGGCAAAATACAAGGAAAGCACAAGCGAATGAGTGAGTGGCGGTTTTGAATTTTAGGTGCATTCAGGAACGAAAATGGCCAATAGTCCGCGTTCTCCACTGTACAGGCGAGGGCATTTGAGTCATATCAAGTTATGCACAGAATACGAAATTAATTTTATGCCTGAAAAGGGGTTTTATGGCCTGATTGAGCCCTTTTTATCTTTTTTTTGTTTTTTAAATTTTGTTTTGCAGACGCCCTTCTTGGTTAAAAAATAACATTACTTTCAATCGCTTAACCTATATATAATCCCTCCCGTTATCTTGAGCACGCTCAATTTGTGTATTTATCCACTTATCCACTGCTTATATAAAACTCTATAAAGATCTATAAAGATCTATAAAGATCTATAAAGATCTATAGGGTCTGAAAAACCCTTTTAATTCATGATGTTACAGAGCTAACGGTCACACATTTTTCTTTCAACGGTCACACATTTTTCTTTTAACGGTCACACATTTTTCTTTCAACGGTCACACATTTTTCTTTTAACGGTCACACATTTTTCTTTTAACGGTCACACATTTTTCTTTAGAATGCCTGATTTCTGTGGATATCTGGTTTTTTAAAGGAAAAAGGGGCATTTTTTACGTATATCTCCGTAAAGGTCACAGATTTTTCTTCTCTCACGAGGGATTATTCTTCTCCAAAGACGCAATTTTTCTTTTTGATGGTCTGAAAAAAGAAAAAAATGTGACTCAAAATTTAAATCTCAAACACAGCATGAAGCTCGATACTCTGATGGGCAGATTGAAAGTGTGATGCGCAGGGAGGCTCGGTGAGTCAAAAAAATAAAAAAACAACGCTCACGGAGCAAGACGTTATCCTGACCGATCACAGCAAGCAGCTACCGGCTCAATTTTTTAAAAAAAGCCACGATTTGCTTTTTAGTCAGCTGTCTTTGAGTCCGCGTGAACATGACATCATGGCCTTGTTGCTGAGCCGATTGCATCAAGAGCATTGGCAGTCGTTTATCGATGGCACCGCAATTCGTGCGCCAGCCTACCAGTTTAAATCCGATGTGTTGTGTGGGTGGTTGGGAGTCAGCAGCACAAATTTATACAATACGCTGAGCGCGCCCGCTAAGCATTTGGCGAACCGGGTTATCGGTATTCGTCACCCCGACCGCAAAGAATTTGACTTTGTGACGCTCTTCAAACGCTTGTCTTACAAAAACGGGATTTTAACCATTATCCCCAACGATGAGCTGATGAAAGAATACCTCGGCGTGTCTCAAGGACACGCACAGGTGGATCATCATGTCTTCCGCAAGCTCAAAAAAGAGCACTCAAAGCGCCTGTATCCGCTTCTGTCGCGTTTTAAACACGAATCCCACTCTTTGCACGCCCAAACAATTGAAGAGCTCCACGGCTTCTTTGGGCTGCTTAACGAGAAGGGCCAATTACTCAAAACCAGCTTCGCCAACAACAAGGTGTTTATCGATCGCTGCATTCGCCAATCCATCGAGGAAATTGCGAGGCAAGACACTCACCTCGAATTTCTGCTCAGTGAGGACGGCACTTTTGGGTATCGCGGCATCAGAAATGGCCGAAAAATCGAAAAGATTGAATTTCTTTATCGTTGGCATCATGCGGTCAACACAGAAGAGAAAAGCGAGCGAGACACACTGGCAGCAGAACGCGCACCGCAAGAGCGTGCTGAAATGCTGTATGACTTGGTGCTTCACTTTGAACCAGAGGAAAGTGGGAACCCCACTGTGGAAGAGCTCAACATGATGATGATGTATTCAGCCCAGCTCATGGAAGGCGGCAGGCTGATGAACGATCAATTTATGGCGAAATTTGGCATGGCCATGCGTGAGGCGATGCAGATGTCATTTTTAGTCCGTAATTTTTAAAACGATATACCGTCGCCTTAGAAGTTGCCATAGCGCGCTATTCTTGGCTCCATTTAGCGACGTACAGCGTATTTTTAATCATTCCTATGCCCTAGGGTGCATTTTGTTATTTATCTTCTCTACGTGGCTTATGTGCGTTATTTTGTTTTTCTGATCTCGGGTCTTGTTTTTGCGCCTCAAAATCCCCTGATGCGATGGCGCATTTTTTGTTTTTTTAGCTTAAGCGAGTCGCATTCAGTTTTGTCGATACACCTTTTCTTTTTGAACTGACATTCCGCACTAATAAATAGTATTTATATCTAGTGGCATTGAGAATAAATTATCCGCAAATCCATATTATCGAGTGATGCTACGTGAAAATTTTCTTTTCAATTTCAACATCATATTTTAAACAATCTAGGTTAGGTGCACAATGAGGGATGTTTCTTTGATGGGGTTTTAAAAATAAAATAAATGAGAGGTGATTTTGTCACCTCTCATTTATTCGGGGTAAATTAAGTGGCATTTTAAATTTCATTCTTTATAACAAATATTACTTGTACATGTTGCAAGGGCTATTATTTCATTCGTGTTTTGACCTTGAGTAGCAAATTCTCTCGCCATGGGTTTTGATCTGAAGATATTATATTTTAAATAGATACTGAGTTTTGTTTTATTGGTATAAGCCTTAGAGGCGATATCAAATAAACTGTTATAACCTCTAGATGCAGAGCCGACTCCCTTAACCGCGCAAGCATTCTTCGTTGAACCATTATCTGTTTTATACTTTAGGCAAAAAAATTCATTCCCATCTTCGACGACACCTGTAGCCATTTCTATAATAGATGAAGCCCTATCCTTGCTGTTAAAAAACGTAGCGTACGAAAATGAAGAAAATAATATAGTTGAAGACATTGAAATTAATAGTGCTTTTTTTAATATTTTCATGGTGTTCTCAATTGTTATTTGTTCTGGATTTAAATTAAAACATTAATACTGAAATGTATATTGTTTTTTATATATTATTTCAAGTCATGAAACATTGCGCAGTGCGCTTTTTTCCATAAAAGATATTATATATTTAAAACTAAGATTGGAATAACCGTTGTTCCGCACCATATATGGATTTATTAAAATTTACCTTTGAAACTCAAACTGAAAACACTATTTTTGACGTAGCCTTACCTGTGGTTCTTGATTTTTAGGCACTTAAGTGATTGAGTGACTAAAAATCAATATTATTTTTTATAGGTGCGGAATGTCGGGAATAACGCCCATTCTATACCCAAAGGAATTGAAGATGCGTGTAGGCGGCAAGCGAACGAAGCCCCTGAGCATAGAGGTACTATGTGATTGGGCTGAGAGAGTGCAGCCAACAACCACGCAACTTCAAAGGCGACGGGTATATGAATTAACAAAATTATGAAGATTAAGCAGACCATCCATTTTAAATTTGCTCAGATTATCAGATTATCAGATTATCAGATAGAGAGGCAGAGACGGTCTCTTTCGTCATATCTTAGATGTTGAACTCTGCGTAATGATTGTTCAGCTACTTGTTTATCACCAAAAAATGCAGTTATAACAAAAGAGACCTGTTTAAATTGATGTAATATCAGCGTCTCTTTATTAAAGAATAATTCACGAAATGAATAAGTTGTTTGTCATGTACTCGTCATTGTGAATGCACTGGATGAGGTCCAATCATTTTTGGAGTTTTAATTTAAGATGAGGCGGAGAGAGTTGGCTGAAGTCGTGAACGTTTTTTAATTTGAAATTGTTTGTTTAATGAGCACCTGTTGCGTTCAAAATAAGGCGGACGAATTCAATTTTGTACATAATCGCTTTTTCTGTTGTTCTGATCGCTTAAATAATAAACATACCTAATTCCCCTCAGCCTTAGAACGTCTTCGAAAACACCCTTAATTTCAAAGAGTGCGCATTTAAAAAATGCGAAAAACAACCAGAAAAAGAAGGCGCCTTTACTTTTCTGGTCGTTTAATGTGTGTTCGTTCAATGTGGATTGATATGAAAAAAAGGGGCGTTCTTAAAATAAAAAGTCACCACGCAAAATCCTTTTTTACCTTCTGCCGTTTCCTCCTATTGTTTTATTGCCACTGGGTTTTTTTCTTTTAATGTGCGCTTTTTCTGTATCACAAAGATCGTCTTTCGTGGCGCCCTCTCTTGCTACCGAATAATGTACGTCGTGTATAGCCAGGTCTAATTTTCCGTCTCTCATGTGTTGTTGTTGTCGTACCCGCAAGTTATTGGTCTGCCCGACATAAACAACCTCCCCCGTACTTCTATCCACATGACGGTACATGCCCGCTTCTGCAGGAATGTTCGCATCACTCCCTTTTATTTTGTTGGTCTTTCGCATACGTCCACTGTTTATGGCACTTTGTTTTTTTTCTTGGCTCGGTTTTTTTTCTTTCAC
>CAMRBZ010000161.1 GCA_947040595.1 uncultured Enterovibrio sp.
GATTCAATTCAGAGGGCTTTATGCGAGCTGTTTCGTGTCGATAGGCCGCATTATAAGGAGCTTTTAAATCTTGGCAAGATTTTTTTAATAAAAAATACATTGCCGTTTAGTATGCAATCTATTCTTAAAAATGCATGACAAAGTGCAACATTAGAGGCTTATCACATTCACTGGCTGGAAATATTTATTTAATGTCCGTAATATCCAATTAATAGTTGTGCTTATTTTTTAGCTGCAGTTTCTATTCGTTACGTTATTTCCCATGACAGGCTTACAAAAAACGACTATGAAAATATCAATTAATTTACTTATTATCGCTCTTGTCGCAATCTTTGGTTCGTTTATCTTAAATCTCTTACCCTTTATGCCAAGTCCAGCTTTATCCTTTGCTCTTGGCACAATTACTGTAGGTGTTCTCCTTATTGTTCTTCCTCCTTTATTTTCGGATGACGGAATTCAATCTGAAAATATCACCAGCAAAACCATTTATGTTGGTAACCTTCCTTATCGTGCAAATGAAAACGATGTTATCTCTCTTTTTTCTAAATATGGTGAAGTTTTTGCTGTTAGATTAATGAAAGATAAAAGAACAGGAAAAAGGCGTGGTTTTGGCTTTGTTGTTATGGCAGCGGCTGACACCCCTGCCGCAATCGAAGCATTAAATGACAGTGGATTTGGAGAAAGGACATTAAAAGTAAGGGAAGCAAACGATCCTAAAAAAATGGAGTTCGCTGAATCAGAGAAAGACCTAATTGAATAAGCTCTTTATTTAAAGCTTCTTCCTCATGAACAGGGGCACTACTCAATACATAATGTTGAGGTAAATGTGCCTGTTCTTTTTTTTGAGAGCTCTCTAACAAAAGGCTATCAACTCGGTTTGCAATGGCTTTTCCTGAATCAATCACCGCACAACCTTCTCCTAATATTTCTACAATTTCACTCTTTAGCAATGGAAAATGCGTGCAGCCTAATACAAGAGAATCCACCTCATCCTTAAAAGGACGCAATATCTCATTTAACAATTCTTTATTTATAGGACGACCACGAAGTTTCGCTTCTCCCATTTCAACTAAGGCCGTTGAGCTTCTCATTTTCACATCACAATCAGATGCAAAGTCACCGATTAATTGACGAGTATATTCGCGCTTAATGGTTGCAGGAGTGGCAAGTAAGCCGATTTTTTTCGTTTTGCTTAAACGAGCAGCCGATTTAATTGCAGGAACAACCCCCACAACAGGAACAGAAATAAGCTCACGAAGCACGGGTAAAACCAAGGTACTTGCCGTGTTGCATGCAATCACCACGACTGCGACATCATATTCCTTACAGATAGCACAAATCATATTGCAAACGCGTTCAACTAACACCTCGTCATCTAATTCCCCATACGGGAAAGCAGCATTGTCAAAAGCATATATTACTGGCTGCTGGGGCAGAATCGTTGAAATTTCAAGATAGACAGAAAGCCCCCCAACACCGGAATCAAAAATCAGTACACTGCCCACTCAATTTACCTTTTAATGGATTTTTGCGTTTCTATCTTCCAATAGAAAGCGAGAATAATGGAAACGCCCTTCTTTCACATCGCTTTCTCTTATGAGCTGCAAAGGAAATGAAAAACACGGAGCATCAGTGACCAGCGTATGAAACTCCCCCTTCTCACCACAAGGATCGAAATCAAAAGGGAGTGAAGACAGCAATGAAGGGTTGTAGTCTCTTCCTAAAAAAGAAGAGTGCAATTGCGATGTTTCAACCATGCTAATGCTTGTTTTAATCCCTGTTTGAATGATTTCTTGGGCAAGAGAAAAAGTCCTCTCATCCAGCAGGGGGAAAAGACATTCTAAACCTTGCGGCTCAATAAAGTCCTTACGGTAACGCTCAATGCCATTACAAAAAATATCACCAAAGGCCAGCGCCTCTACATTTAATCCAGAATGAATAATTCCTTCAATCACTTTTTTTTGATAAACACGAGGAGAAGGAAAGACTTCATTTAATTCAATCAAAATGAGAGAAAGCCCCATAGATTGAGCTTGTGCTTTCAGAATATCCAGCGGTGTTTCTTGAAAAGGACCCTTGTCTTTGACGTACGTTGTAAAAAGCCCGACAACAAGATAATCATCATTTTTTAGCAGGCGACACAAAGTCAATGCAGCATCTTTTCCAGTAGACCAACTCATCATTACCCGTTTTTTCATTCTCATTTTAAAATGTAAAGCCACTCTACAGTGGCTTTACTTCCTTCTCTAATATGAAAAATCAAGATTAAGATAAAATGCGCGACCCGCTTCAGGGTAACCTCCTGCCGTTTCGTATTTTTCATCCAATACATTGGCCAATTTACCACTGAGCGTGACCTGGTTTGTTAGATCATATTGCGCCGTAAAATCCAAAACACTGTAACTCCCTAGCATTTCACCGCCAGAAAAATCAAGACGCTTACTTTGATAAATATATTGCGTTCCAAGCAATATATCCCCAATCCAAATCGAAGTTCGCCACTTAAATATTTGCTTTGCTCTTCGAGCCAATTGTTCATTTTTCGTTTTATCAATAGGATCACGAAAATCCAATGTAATTTGGTTATTCAAAGAAGAAATATCAAAATCCGCGCTAAGCTCAATCCCTTTAATCTGGGCTTTATCAATATTTACCGCCAAAGGCAGCGTGTAATCGTAATTGATGAGGTTATCAATTTCATTTATATAAGCATTGATTGTCCAAGCGGCATCAAATAGACTTCCTTCCAAGCCAAATTCAATATTTTTAGAGTGCTCAGATTTTAAATTAACATTTCCACCGTAACCGTAAAGAGAATCAAACGTCGGAGCTTTAAAAGCACTGCCATAACTTGCAAAAAGGCGGTACTCCGGAGTGATATTCCAACCCAATGCAATCAAACCCGTATTATTTCCACCAAATTGATCATTCTTATCATGACGAAAACTGGCTTCTAACAAGACAGATTGAGTTAAATTCCAATTCGTTAAAGCAAACAAACCGATATTTTTTCGAGGATTATCTGCAATATCTCGCGCTGAAATAAAATTCCCTTTTAGATACTTTTCTAATGTCAAATCCAGACCAAGAGTCAATGCCAAGTCATCTTGCATCTGATAGCGTGAGGTGAAACTGCTGTATATCTGTCTTATTTTACTTGTTAAGTCAGCCTCGTCTCTGGGCTCAATATCAAGATAATCATAATTTTCTTGTTCGCCAATTTCGAGGCGGGCAAGGCTATTCCAAGGACCTGCTCGATACGCTGTATCGAGACCCACAGAGTAACTTTCAACCCAGCCGTTTTTCTTATTTCCAAAGTCATCGTATTCAATCTTGTTTTGGTACCAACGGCCAATCAGGTTCGAATTCCAATTTTCAACGGGATCAAAACTGAATCTCACCGCTGCATTTTTACTTTCAAATCCATATTCACTTTCAGGCAAGGTGTATTCTGGATGAATATTATATCCACTCGTACTTTCAAAGCCCCCCTGAAGCTGCATAGAAAGAGATTCCGTTAACTGCGTGGTTATTCCCGCATTCGCTAAACCTGTTCCAAATGATCCCACCCCAAGACCAAAGCGTTTACTTTCCACATCATTTCGCGTGATGATGTTAATCACCCCACCAATTGCATCCGATCCATAAACGGTGGATCCAGCCCCTCGGATCACTTCAATTCGTTCCACGGTATTCAATGGAAGCATATTAAAATCAACCGTTCCCATCATGGTACGTGGTAAACGCACACCGTCGAGAAGAACCAAAACATGATTCGACTCCGTTCCCCTTAAAAAAATAGAGGCACTTTGCCCTCGCCCACCGCTTTGACCAATTTCAATTCCAGGTAGCACTTTTATAGCATCCAGTAAACTTGTTGCTTGAAGCGCTTCAAGATCTGAACGAGTCAACACCGAAACGGGCGCTAAAACAGCGGTAATGGGCTGCTCAAAACGAGAAGCCGTAACAACCATGGTGTCGTGATTGTCAAGAGACTCAGAGGGAGAAGATGAGGCACTGGCATAAGAAAACGAAGTCAATAAAAATAGACTCATTACAAAATATTTATTCGACATATCAGATCCAATTATCGCGTGTATCTAATGAGGTCAGGGCGTCCTGAAACTCTATGATTACAATCCACTCTGTATTCGGACTTTGAGATAAAAATAAATAACAACAAAAAGGGGATATCTTGAAGTGTCGAATTTATGTCTCATTACCGCTGCGCGCCAGTTTTGGATTTTCACCAAATTCCCAGATGGATGTAAAAGCGGGGTGATTATAGATAAATCAAGGATCATTGAACACAAAAAGAAGAAAGGCTTCTATTGAACAGACGGATATCAATACGAGTCGGATTTTCGCACTCTCAACAAAAACATGAAGCCTTATAGCCAAGACACTTGAATATGCGCGCCTGCGGCAAACGAAGCCCCTGACCATCGATGGACCATCTGCTGATTGGGCACTTGCGAGTGTAGCCAACACCCACGCAGCTTCAAAGGCAACGGGTATATAACTAAAACATTGATCGGGACCAATCAAATAATAAACTGCCAAGGTCACATATCGACTTGATACCAAAACTCTTGAGAACCCTAGATTAACCTTTTAATTTAATGGGCTAAGCCTTGTAGAGACTTGGAGGGGAATTTGACTCATGGTTCCCCCCGCTTGATGGGTTCCTGTTGTCTTTTTGAAAGCGCAACATAACGACCTGCACCTTGCATCCGAGGCATTTGGAATGGACTCTGGCCTTAAACACGTCCGTTTTGCTGTCTGTTTTTCCGAGGTATTCAAATCGTGTTAAATGCTGATGAAAATGCACTTTACCATCATCAACTCTTGGCCGACCGTTACCTGACGGGATCCCTGTCTATAACCAAGATGGATTTGCATCGCGCCTCAATTTGCCAATAATATGCAGATTATACCCAAGACACTTGAAGTTGCGCGCCTGCAGCAAGTGAGTGAAGCCCCTGAACATCGATGGACTATGTGATTGGGCTGAAAGAGCGGAGCCAACACCCACCTACCTTCAAAGGGGACGGGTATAGAGCACTCACCTCTTATTGCTGAGCGTGGCAAAATCAGTATTGAATTTCACACCAAAAATACTGAGCAGAGAAAGTTCACGTCCCTTTTCCACTCAGCCTATACTGCCAAACCAAAACGCCCCCAGACCTGATGTATGTTTGCCACTTTTTTTCCTAAAACTGGCATCTAAAGCAGCAATCACTTCCTCAGGATTAGAAAATAAATTTGAGAGCATGAGTGCGTAAAGGGTCATGAAATCGAATGGACCTCGAAACCAAGGCGAAAATGTTTTCTCACACACATCTGAATATCAACTGATATTTCGAAAAGTCGCTTTTCCTGGAAACAGAACAAAAACAGAAAACAAAACTAAAATAAATGATTTTTGAGACTTGTTGATGCCAGAGATTTTGCTCAACGCCTTCTTTATGATTGAATTCATAATGCTTCAAATCTGATAATCGGAACAGGAGCTTATTCTATGATTGCTCTCAAGGCTCCTTTTTCAAAAACGATCCGAAGTATTGCTTTTTAAATCTCAGATGCAGGTAGACAACAAGAAAGGCTAAAACCCTTTTCGAACCAAAAAACAAAAAACACATTCACCAGAGAAGTAAATAAATGCAACTTTATACACAAAAACAACTTATAACTTAGGGAAATTGTTACTCGATAACATATTATTCTAATTTAACTGAAAGGATGCGCATTTATCCTTGGCGAGAACTCGAAATAGCTTTAAAATCAATGTATTCAGTAAAAGTTTGAGATCCGGTATGTTCATTATTTTAGAAAGTAGCTCAATAAGAGATTTGACGCACATTAATCTGATTTCAATTAACTTATCAAATCCTCAAAATATGAGGATTAAACGAACACCTTTCATTTAAAAAACGTTCTCATTTGGAGCTCAGTGAATATTAATTTAAAGAATTCATGAGCGCGTTTACATAAAAAAATTAAAAGAAATGACATATTCCATGATACTTCAATAAATAGAGAATGTGTTTTTTTAGTATTTTAATATTCCCGCCGCCTTTGACGCTGCGTGGGTGTTGGCTACACTCGCGGTGCCCAATCACATAGTTCATCTATGCTCTGGGCTTCGCTTGGCGCAGACGTGCATCTTCAATTATTTTAGGTATAACGTAAGTGGGCATACGAATGATAAAAATGTGCGTCCTGTAAGGATAGTTGTGTATTAAAAATTCAATCGTGGGTAAATCTATGCATATTATTTTTAGTCGATTTTGTTTTCAAAACGTATTTACCAGAAAACTTATAAAAAGAGCAAAATCCTTTAGTCTACAAAAAATGGTCCAAGGAATTAGGAATAAAAGTATGCAAATATCAAATAAATCAGAAATAGCAGCATTCAAAGATGATCCTAAATTAAACCTCAAAGCACTAGAGCGAAAACGAGAGGTATACAATGATTTCATTAAAAGTTTAGGCTTGTTTATTGCAGGAAGAAACAACGACGAACAAAAACAAATATTCTTAGATTCCTACGCAGCTTTATGGCTTTGGGCTCCAGATGAGGTCATTTCCGTTATAAATATTTTTTTTGATTTGCAAATGAAAGCCACAAGTGGTCAAGTAAACAATCAACAAGTATTAAAAGACTCATATGCAGCTTGTATTATATCTTTGCGAAATGATTGTGGAGTTAGAACTGTACTTAAGAGTTCGGATTATAGATATGTATTCTTTGGAAAATAGTTAAAGAAGGCGAGCGCTCAAAAATAAAGGATACACCTTTACCGGTTAAAAATTTAAAGGAGTTCAGATAATTTGATGTTTTTCTCGGTATCCTATTTATTATAAATTCTTCGTTCTTCTTTTTGAAATCAGTCCTATTTTCTTTCCTTTTGGAAAGGACCTTCTGAGTCTGTCTCTGAGTCACATCTCGGTAGTGGCTCAAATCTGCATTTACGCATGAATATCAATCCCAAATTGAACGACGTTAATATAAAGGCCAATAACAATATCATGTATCAATTCGCTCTTTGAAAAGCAAATTGTGCGTCGCGTTAATCCTTTAATTCTCGTTCTAAAATCGAGGTTTTTCCGCTCCCTCTTTTGCGTATTTTGTTTCGCTATTTCGTGTCCACTAGAATCCTGATGTCGTTCATCAACTTCCCAGTTATCAGTACAATACCAATTCCATTACGTAGTTATACCCGTCGCCTTTGAATCTGCGTGGGTGTTGGCTACGCTCGTTCAGGCCAATCACAGAGTCTCTCTATTCAGGGCCTTTACTCGTTTGCCGCAGGCGCGCATCTTCAAGTACCTTGAATATAGTCATAAATTGCGCCGGAAAAATCACTGAAAACAAGGCCTGAATTGTAGATAACGGGTTATTTTAATTGAGAAATTCATAGCGATGTTACAATGATTTTAACAAGCAAGAATGATCAAGTGTTTAATGGGATTGGAATAAAACCGGGTTACACCCAAAAGGGCAAGATGCCCTTTAAGCTTTTTAAAAACGACGTCTTTTCGCTTCCTAGAAACATAAGCAAGGACCGTATTTTTTTTATGGCAGACCACGTGCTAAAGCCTGTGTTGGTTTGATTTTTTTCCCACAAATGAGCATTGTTCATCTATCTTCGCTTCATTGCAGAGCC
>CAMRBZ010000162.1 GCA_947040595.1 uncultured Enterovibrio sp.
CCAACACCCACGCAGTTTCAAAGGCGACGGGTATAGCGGCCTCTTGCATCGCTTGGATATAAAAAGGGCCTCTGTTTAAGCGGCCCTTACAAATCAAAAATCTTCAACGCTGATGGCGCTTTATTTACACACCAAGCCTCTTTTTTTAAAGTTCGGCTTGTTTTATTAAAATGGTGAGCTTTTGTGCCTTGTCTTCGCTTACTGTCAGTACCAGGATCATGCTTTTAGTGGCATCCATTCCCCAATAACTCTTTCCTTCAACAGGAGGAGAGGGGGTTATTTCTCCTGCTTTGTTTATCATCAAAGAAAATCCATTCAATTCCAATGTTTTTGCCAATAAAATATCTGTGGCCGTCAGGCGTCCTTGTGTATCAATAACAAAGCGAATGATATCAGCATCAAAAAGTTGACCATGATTTTGGTTTATTTGTGGGGTTGAAATACTCCCTCCAAACCAAATCCCCGTTAAATCACTTTGTTTGTAGCTTTGGGCTTTTTTGAGCATGATGGCAAATTGATTATTTTCTTCTGAAAATACCGGATTGATCATCACTGTTTTTGAGGCATTCATGACGAGAGTATTGCCATTGTAATTGAGAACAGGAAAGAAGTTTATTTGGCTAAACAGATAAGGATAGGGAGAGAATTCAGGGCTCGATACGCCATTTTCTGAGGCAAGGGTTTGGATGCTTGCTTGCCCTTCCATGTTGATGGTTTGATCTTCCACACTGTAGCCATATTGTCCTGGATCGGCGTTGTTATTGTTGGGGGTGTTCAGTGAAAAACGTCTCCAAACCCCTTCAAGATCTCTGAATGAATATTCTTGGGCGACTTTCACGCTGAGCGTCATTTCTTGATGTGTATTGATACTGCGATAGCCTAAAAAGAGATCTTTTGAAACCCCCAAATAAGCAAAATCGAAGAGCTCGCCTTCTTCAATGATCTCTCCTCGAACCCCGCCTTCTTTTTTTAAGGAAAGATCCGATATTTCAGCCAACAAACTGAAATTAGGTGTTTGGCTGACAGGGTTATTTTGTAAAGGAGAAAGAGAAATGACGTTATCAAGGCTGACAATGGCTTTATTTAAGTTCAGGGCAAAATCATTGCTGTTGAGTGTGCCTTTTTTGGGGGTTCGAAGGCCGCTTAAACCCCAATTTCCAGATATATCGGCGCTTCGATAGGGAAGGGCCGCTCTAAAATGTTGAATGGCATCTTTTGAATCGATTAGCTGGGTGTAAGGGCTACCGCTATTTTGTATAAGGGAGGCCACTTGAGACTCAAAGCGGGTTGAATTGAAATCCACATTTATATTGCTTGCTGCATCCAGGGTTTTTTGTGAAATTGAAATACCGTTGCTTGGGTTTGCATCGCTGTCTAATGATTGAAGCAAACGCAACATGTTAACGACGGAAAGATTGTCGAGTTCATCGACGTTAAACACCGAAAGTGGGGTGAGTTTTTCTTCTGCTTTTACGGCAGGAAAATGAATGTTCCCGATGGAAAAAACAACGGTTTCGCCGGGGAGATATTGGAATTGCCCATTTTGTGTGGTTTTACCTGTTAGGGTGTCTGTTTTGTATTCTAATCCTTCAACAGGGCTATCAACAAAGGCTCCCAAGGCAATGGAGCTGACAAGAGAGTCGCAGCCAGATAAAAAGAAAAAAGTGAAGAGGAAGACAAGAAAATGTTTTTTTGAATTCAATCTAAAAAGGGTGAGGGTGCGCATTCATACTGCCTTTATTGTTAAAATCTTCAATAAAAACATAGGGCGTTTTAAGAATTTAAGGTGTCTATTGGGTGAGAAGCCAGATGAAAAGTAATGGGGGGTTTTAGGTCTAATACCCAAGACACTTGAAGATGTCTGTAGACGGAAAACCAGTGAAGGCCCTGAGCATAGAGCGACGATGTGATGGGTCTGAGCGAAAGCGGCTAACACCCACGCAGTTTCAAAGGCGACGGGTATATCAATCTTGACCCGTATTTTATGCGTTTTTTACAAGACCGAAAAGAAAGGTCATCAAAGGAGAGCGTTATAGAGATAAAAGAAAGAGACGCCTAGATCTCAATCTGTTGGGTTAAAGCCTTCTTAACTTCTTCATTTCTTAAGAATCTCATTTCCGATATTGTCTTTTCCGGTCTTCTTAAGAAGGCTTTGATTTAAAATATTATTTTGTTTCTTGAATGGGTTGAACCTTGTCGTCGGCGGACATTTCTTTTGTTTTGGGTTTGCCTTGAACGATGGAAAGCTCGACACGTCGATTAAGGGCTCTGTTTTTTGCAGAGGTATTCGGAACCAGTGGTTCTGTATTGGCGACCCCCATGACGCGCATGCGATTGGGATCAAATCCTTTGACCCTTTCCATCTCTTGGGCAACAGACACGGCGCGTTGGGCGGAGAGATCCCAATTAGAACGATAAAGCTCAGATTCAAGCGGCTTATCATCTGTGTGCCCTGACACACGAATGATCCCAGGTACGTCTTTTAATAAACCCGTTATTTTCTTCACTAAGGGGCGAAATTTAGGTTGTAAGAAAGCAGAGCCTGCGGGAAAAGAGCCATCTTCTCGAATACGGATGATCAATTGTTGCCCTAAATTCTCGACTTCAATGGCCCCTTCATCGATTTCTTTTTCAAGGGATTTAACCAGCATTTGTGCAGCGCTTGCCATCGTTTCTGATTCTTTTTCTTGTTCTTCCATTGCGGCGGCGGTGGCGGTAGCCCCTCCATCTTTTTGCGCTGTTGTGCGTTGTGATCCACCCGAGCGATCTGACTCGCCATCCACAAAGTCAAGGGAGCGTTGCGTCATGTCAATGGTTTGTTGCATGATGACTTCAATGGGGGTGGGCTCAGGACGGCCCGGTCTAAATTCTTGGGCTATCACACTGGTTCCTTTTGGAATGTCTTTCACTTCCAATAAATTTTGAACACCAAAAGCAAATTTCATTGAACCTGCAATTTGTTTGAATTTGAGTACATCCATTTCAGAAAAGGACAATAAAAGAACGAAAAAGCACATCAGCAGAGACATTAAATCCGCGAATGTGCCCATCCAAGCGGGCAGACCAGGAGGTGGGCATTTACATTCGTCATCCATAGGAGACCCCTTATCCTTCTCCCTCAACGATGCGTTTTTTCTCGTTGAGGTAGTTTTTCAGGTAAGCGTCAATGACGCGAGGGTTTTGGCCATCTTGTATTGCCAGCAAGCCATCCATGATCAATCGTCTGTTTAATTTTTCTTGATCTTTACGAAGGCGCAGTTTGTCTGCAATAGGGATGGCGACCATGTTTGCGAGCATTGCACCATATAAGGTGGTTAACAAGGCCACGGCCATCGCAGGCCCAATGGCTTTCGGATCGTCCATGTTTGAAAGCATGGCCACCAAACCGACGAGGGTGCCTATCATGCCCATCGCAGGGGCCACGTCCGCCAGAGCACTGTAAAATTGTGCTCCGCTGTCATGGCGTTCGTCGGTCATGACGATGTCTTTTTGTAAGGTCATTTTGACGACTTCGGCATCATGACCGTCAACGAGCATGTCGACGCCTTTTTTCATAAAAGAATTGGTCACTTCCATTTCTTCTAAAGCTAAAAAACCACCTTTACGGGCTGCATCGGCCATTTCTACAATTTTTGCCATTAAATCTTCAGGGGAGTCAGCTTTAAACATAAAAGCTTTACCTGCAATTTTAAAGGCCCCAAAAAACTGACCAAAGGTGTATTTCATTAACACAACGCATAAACTGCCGCCAAATACGATGAGTGCCGACGGAACGTCAGCAAACATGCTTAAGGTGCCCCCTAACAGCATGGCCATTAAAATAAAGCCAAAAGCCCCAAGGATCCCTATTAGGGTTGCCAAATCCACAGAAACATTCCCCTTTTTAATCAATTCATAAAAATTTTTGTAAAATCCGAGACCTTGAAAGGCCTGGGCATCCTTGCGTGTTCTGTTGTTTAGCAATACACATTAAAGCGTGTATCTGACAAAATAGAGTTTAAATTTTATACCTAACTTGGGTGAAGGTGCTTATTTGATTATCAACTTTAAGTCTGATGTCTTAAATCGAATTGAAGGTTTCATCATTTTCTTTAAAATAGACATACTTTTTTAAGGAGAATATTGCTCAGAAATAAGAATTTCTTCTCTATTACACATATTTTTATTCAAGAATTTGACCCATACGGGGCGCTGAGTTAACGTCGTCACCTCTTTTCTTGATTTAAGTGTATCTATGTCGGCTAAAAAACCTGAAAATATGAGTTTTGAGGACACACTCAAAGAACTCGAAACCATAGTCAATGGCCTTGAAAAGGGAGAATTATCTTTGGATGTAGCTTTAAAACAATTTGAGCGTGGTATCTCCCTTGCCCGAGCGGGGCAACAGACCTTGGCAGATGCTGAGCAACGTATTGAGATTTTATTAACGCCTGACGATAAAGCCCCTCTTTCACCTTTTAAAGACATGCCTGATGATTAACGACGCTTTTTTAACCGAATTGGAATGCATCCAAGCACGCAGTAATAAAAAATTAAAACAATGGATTGAAAGTTTAGGTTCAGACAATCTCTCTCTCATTCAAGCCATGAAACACGGGGCTTTGCTTGGGGGAAAAAGAGTGCGTCCTTTTTTAACCTATGCGACAGGGAAAATGTTTGGTTTACCTTACGAAGCGCTTGATACTCCCGCTTGTGCTGTGGAATGCATTCATGCTTATTCTCTGATCCACGATGATCTTCCTGCCATGGACAACGATGATTTACGCCGTGGTCAACCTACGTGCCATGTGGCCTTTAATGAAGCCTGTGCTATTTTAGCAGGGGACGCTTTGCAAGCTTTGGCCTTTGGCATTTTGACGGAAGGCGCTCTTTTTGAAGAAGGAAATGCTTATCGTCTTCAGATGTTGAAAGAGCTTGCTTTGGCATCGGGTGCGATGGGGATGTGTTTAGGCCAAGCGCTCGATCTCGATGCGGAAGGAAAAGAGATTGATTTGGCCAATTTAGAGCGTATTCATACAAATAAAACGGGAGCATTGATACGCGCCGCTGTGCGTCTTGGTGCGTATTGTGCGGGTGACAAAGCAATAAAATACTTGCCGGAGCTGGACCGTTATTCAGAGGCGATGGGACTTGCATTTCAGGTTCAAGATGACATCATCGACATCACCAGTGATACAAAAACTCTAGGAAAACGGCAAGGATCGGATATCTCCGCAAATAAAAAAACATATCCCTTGTTTCTTGGCCTTGAAGGGGCTCAAAAAAAAGCCGCGCACTTACATAAAGATGCACTGAATGCTCTGACTGCTATCCCGTACAATACTGAACAATTAGAGCTATTTACACGCTATAACATTGAACGTAATAGCTAAATGAACATAAATTGCGCTAAAAAAACATATGACTCTTGATATCAAAAAATACCCCATGCTTTCTCTTGTGGATTTTCCTGAAGAATTGAGGCTGCTTCCACGCAATCAACTTCCTTTATTGTGCCAGGAAATACGCTCCTATCTTTTAAATTCGGTCAGTCACTCTAGCGGGCATCTCGCTTCTGGACTTGGCGCGATTGAACTGACTGTGGCATTGCATTATGTCTATAACACGCCTTTTGATCATTTAATTTGGGATGTAGGGCATCAAGCTTACCCTCATAAAATATTGACAGGACGAGCACAAAAACTAGGCACAATACGCCAAAAAGGAGGAGTACACCCTTTTCCTTGGCGAGAAGAAAGTGAATTTGATGTCCTGTCTGTTGGGCACAGTTCCACCTCCATCAGCGCGGCTTTGGGTCTTGCCATTACCTCAAATAAAGAAGGAAAAGGGCGCAAAGTGGTGAGTGTCATTGGAGACGGGGCGATCACGGCGGGGATGGCCTTTGAAGCGATGAATCACGCCGGAGACATTCGTCCTAACATGCTGGTGGTGCTCAATGACAATGAAATGTCGATTTCTGAAAATGTCGGTGCACTGAATAACCATTTGGCCCAACTTCTTTCGGGCAACTTTTATACTTCGATTCGTGAAGGCGGGAAAAAAGTCCTCTCGAATGCCCCTCCGATTAAAGAGCTGGTTCGCCGTGCAGAAGAGCACCTTAAAGGGATGGTGGTGCCGGGTACCTTGTTTGAAGAACTGGGTTTTAATTACATTGGTCCTGTCGATGGGCATGATGTTGAAGAATTGGTTAAAACGCTCAAAAACATGCGAAACCTAAAAGGGCCCCAGTTTTTGCATGTGATGACCAAAAAAGGAAAAGGTTACGCCCCGGCAGAAAAAGATCCCATAGGTTATCACGCCGTCCCAAAATTTAATCCTGCTGAAAATTGCCTTCCAAAAACAATCCCTTTGTCGCCTACGTTTTCACAAGTATTCGGTGATTGGCTTTGTGATATGGCCGCGTTAGATGACAAACTCATGGCCATCACGCCTGCCATGCGTGAAGGCTCTGGCATGGTGCGTTTTTCAAAAGAACACCCCGATCGTTTTTTTGATGTTGCCATTGCAGAACAACATGCCGTGACGCTGGCAACAGGCATGGCCATTGGCGGGTATAAACCGGTGGTTGCCATATATTCCACGTTCCTTCAACGCGCTTATGATCAATTTATTCATGATGTCTGTATTATGAATTTGCCTGTGATGTTTGCGATTGACCGAGGCGGTTTGGTGGGGGCTGATGGTCAAACCCACCAAGGGGCGTTTGATTTAAGCTTTATGCGCTGTATCCCGAATATGCTGATCATGGCCCCTTCAGACGAAAACGAATGTCGGCAAATGCTTTATACCGCATATACCTGGAATGGACCGAGCGCCGTGCGTTATCCTCGTGGGGTTGGAAGTGGAGCCTTGATACAAGAAAAAATGACGGCGTTATCCATCGGAAAAGGGCAACGTCGAAGAGAGGGTGAAAAAATAGCCATTTTGAATTTTGGAAGTTTACTTTTTTATGCACAAGAAGCGGCTGAAAATCTCAATGCTACCTTGGTGGACATGCGCTTTGTTAAACCCCTTGATACCGATTTGATTGGTACATTGGCTGCATCACATGACATCTTGGTTACTTTGGAAGAAAATGCCATTGCAGGAGGGGCGGGAAGTGCTGTCATCGAGTATTTAATGAAAACCCGTCAGATAAAACCTGTTTTACAGTTAGGTGTGCCCGATATTTTTATCCATCAAGGCACTCAAAAAGAGCTTCATGAGGAGCTTGAACTTGATGCCGCAGGAATTGAAGCCCAGATACGCCGATATCTTCAATAGGGTTTTTAAACATAAAAACCAAGACCCTCGCGGATCATCCCGCCGCGATGCGTCTTTGACTGTATTCATACCCTCATTACGTATTTTGCATTGATCTTTCAGCCATCTTTAAAAGGCCAAATCGTGGGGTTTCACCGCTGGCCACCCAAAAATGATAAGTGTTCAGCGGGCTCGTTTGAGTTTTACTTCCTTTAATGGATTCACATTGTTTTGGTGATGATTATTCATGAATAAAGCTGGACCCCATACGCTGGATACAAAATCAGATTTTCAAAGTGATTAATTTGCTCACAGTAGGCTATTTTCTGGTACCCATCATTTAAAGGGGTTTTCGGGTAACAGATCCCATAGAGATCCCCAGTTTGATTCATGTCGCACTGGTTGATTTTTACTCTAAAAATT
>CAMRBZ010000163.1 GCA_947040595.1 uncultured Enterovibrio sp.
AGTCCTTTCATCAAAGAGCCCATACCCAGCTCAATGGAAATCTGACTTTTCTCAAGTTCACTTTTACGCAGCCGTGATTGCGTCAATTGCGCTTTTAACTCATCGCGCACAATTTGAGCCCGCTCTTGTGAGGCAAGATCAGCGCGAACGCCCAATTCTTGCAATTCACGTTTAAATTCCGTTACCGTTTCATTCTTGGATTGGTAGGCGCTTTTTAAAGAAGCAAGCAATTGATTATATTGATTCATTTGTTCACGGGCGCGTTTCAGATCTTCACGCGTGCGCGCGCGAAGTGTTTCAGCCTTGTCCAATTTGTTTTTAAGTTGCTCGTTCAGCTCCCCGCTTTTGTTCAACAAAGACGCCGCATCTTGATAAGTAAAATGAGGGGTTCTTTCAAGCAAATCAGACAGAGAAAAAAGTTGTCTTTTTAACAATTGAAGGGCGTCATCTTCCACTTGATAGGCTTGGTTTAGGGCATCAAATTGTTCAGGATCGGCCTCCAATGCACCTTGCAACGAGGCAAGCTCAGAAAGCGCTTTTCCGTGTTCACGGATAAAATGCACGGCATCATCAGAATGCATACACCGCGCTTTCATTTCCTCTAAACGTGCTTCAAGGGTGTCATCACTTAAAATCCCAACAGAG
This sequence comes from uncultured Enterovibrio sp., assembly GCA_947040595.1. Taxonomy (GTDB): domain Bacteria; phylum Pseudomonadota; class Gammaproteobacteria; order Enterobacterales; family Vibrionaceae; genus Enterovibrio. The sequence continues at coordinate 646 of CAMRBZ010000163.1, forward strand.
TGTTGGAGCTTGTTTAAAAGCGCAATCCCTTCTTTGGAGGCATTAAATTGCGAACGCGCTTGCTGTTCGTTTTCTTTTTGAAGTCCTTTTTGTCGAGCGAGGGTGTTTCGCTCATCACGCAACACTTTTAAAGCGGCTTCAGGATCTTCTTTAAATGCAACGCCAATATGAGAGGATAAAAATTGGTTAAAGCTGTGTACTAAACGTTGCATTTTTTGCGTATCAAAAGAGATTTTTGCGTACTCTTCAACCCATTCCTCTCGGGTTTCACGCAAGGTACTCAAGCGGTGCTCTCTGGCTGCACGGCCAAAAAGAGGGATCTTTGGAAAGCGAGAATAACGCATTTGGCGCGCATTCAAATGAACACAGACCGCCCCTTCCATTTCATCCGCATTAAACACACTGTCATCAAAAGCGTCGATATCCCCTTCAATGATGTAAAGATCTTCCGGGCAATCATCCATGTCCCCCAGCTTTTCTTTGATCCCTTTCAAATCGGGCACCACAATGGCATGCCTTGCCGGACCATAAAGAGCCGAAAAATACGGCGCGTCTTCCATCGTGATATCGTCATAAATTTCAGACAACAAGGTACCGCCTAAGGTCTCGGCCAAGGAGTGCAAACGCACATCTCCGTGTCCACCCGCTTGCCCCAAACGCTCAATTTCATCTTCTAACGCCGCTTTTTCTGCCGCCAATTTATCTCTTGATGCAAACATCACGCGCTCTTTTGCCGTCAAGGTTTGTAAAGCGCTCAGCACCGCTTGACTGTCATTGAGGGGCAGCTCTGATTGCTCTTCCATTTTTTCACGTATTTCTTGCGCTTCAATCCAGGCGGGCGCCCATGTTTCATATTCCGCTATTTTTACGGAAATTTCGCGTTCTCTGTGCTGGGCTTGACGGCCATTTTCAAGGAATCCATGAAGGGACTCTTCTGCTCTTTCTAAACGCGCTTCTTGGCACTCAAGCTCCGTCTCAAGGCTTTCTTCTGAGTTGATCACAATGTTAAATTGGCGTTGATACTGCTCTGCCTGGGTTTTTGCCTGTACATAATGACGCATTTGGCGTTCAAGCTCGCGATGCTGAGCGGCAAGCGCGTCTGCATTTTTAACCAAATGGGTGTATTCACCTCCTTTAACAAGGATCTCTTTGGCTTTTTCTCCTGCCTCTTGGCGAGAAATGGGGCCTAAAATCCCTTTCACCAAAGCCAACCCGCGTTCAAACTGCTTCTCTGTGGCGCGAGAGAGATCCAATTTGTATTTGATGTTCAATAACTGCGCCGTTTGTTTTTCTTCGTTTTCTTTGAGCTTGCGCAAGTATTCACTGGCATTACTTTGATCAAGATCTTGATTACCCGTTAATTTTTGGGCTTTTTCAAGCGCATTTAAGGCTTGCTGATATTGAAGAGAGCGGGTTTGTTGCGTGTCTAACGCTTGTTGATAATCGGCCAACTGCGTTTTTAGGCTGTCCACCTCTTCTTCGGTTAAATGGGCTTGCTCTTCGGCTTGGCTCAATTGCAAGCTGGCTTCTTCTACCACCATCACCTGCTCTTCAAGGCGCACAGAAAGTTCTTCCATGTCTTCTTGATAACGTGTGATTTTTTCTTGCTGTCGAACAGCGCTTTGTGCCAATTGGAAATGATCAGACGCCGCTTGAAAATCGATTTCAAGACTCGTTTGAGAGACGCTGAGACGGGCCAATTCTTCGCCCATGTGGGCCAGTGTGTGTTGTTGCGCGTTGAGCTTACGGCGCGAGCCTGAAAGCTCACCCCGACGTTGTAAAATCAATTCTAATTTTTTACGGCGCTCATTGGCATGGCGCATGTAATCAGAAGCCACATAATGCGTTGATTCGGTGATCAAATGTTTAAAGAGATCACGGTCTCTTTGCGTCAGTTTAATGGCCTCCAAGGTCATGCGGTTTTCCCGCAAGGCCACTTCCATGTCCTGAAACGCTTTTTTAACGCCCCCATTTTGGGGTAACAAATAATCTCGCAGTGATTTTGTGATAGCACTTGAAATCCCACCGTAAAGCGAGGCTTCAATCAAACGGTAAAACTTAGAGCGATCCCCTTGAGTGCGTAATTTTTTGGGCAAAGCGCCAAATTCAAACATCTGCGCATGGTAATCGGTGACAGAGGTAAAGGTTTTAAAATGAACCGCTTCATGTTGTCCCAAATACTCTTTCATTTCGTTTAATTGGCGTACACGCACTTGGGTGTCTGAGAGGCGCTCAATCAAAATATCGGTGGGTTTAACAGACGAAGGGATCCCTTGAATAATGAAGGGTTTGATATCGACTTTTTTGTCACGTCCTGCCACTTGTTGTAAGCGCACACCAAAAAACAAACGCTGATTTCTTGAATTAAACACCTCTAAACCTGCATAGCAGGCACCGGGTTTTAATTTTCCGTGCAGGCCCTTATCTCGCGAGGCCGACATGCTGCCCGCTTCGGTGGTATTTCGAAAATGCAACAAGCTTTGATCTGGAATCAGCGCGGTAATAAAGGCCGCCATGGTGGTGGATTTTCCCGCGCCATTCCCCCCAGACAAAGTGGTCACCAGATTGTCGATATCAAAAGTGCGAGCAAAGAAACCATTCCAGTTCACCATCGTCAGAGAATGAAATTTTCCACGTTGAATCATGCCTGCACCTCGTTATCTTGTGACATTTTATTGTCATCGTTCCCTAACAAACCGGGTTGTCTGTGTTCTTGTTGATGTATCACAACCGCTTCACCGTCTCTGATTAAACGCAATTGCGCTTCTCGTACGTCTCCTCCCGTGCGCACATCGGCCCCAAAACGAAAGGTGGCCTCACTCACGCGAAATTTCCCCGTGTCCCCGATAGGGATGATCATGCCGATTCGGCGCAAACGCCGAAGGGATGTTTTTACTTTGTCGTAAAGCTTTTCTCTATCTAAATCAGAGCCATTTGCGCGCAAGGTGACCAATTTAAGTAATTTTTTTTCGTCCACAAGGCTCAGCAATTCATCAAACAATTCTTGGCTAGAAAAAATGCCCTCTTGCGCCAAACGTTCCGGGCTGAGGTATAAAAAGCACAAGACTTTGCCCACCAGCATGTCCAGTTCAGATAAAACGCTGCGTCCAATCAAGGACGTAGAACGAGGACGCAAATAGAAAAAGCCTTCCGGGGCCCTCACTAATTCCACGTTATAGCGCTGATAAAAGGATTGCAAAACCATTTCAAATTCAGACAAATAAGCGTGATTATCTAAATCTTCAGAGGCAATATGGCGCCCCGCACGCAATCGGCTGTCTAATCCGGGAAACAAGGTATTACTGAGCGCCTTTGCCAAGGCTTCAGGCATTATTTCTTCAATATTTATCAATGACATTCGATTGTACCTTGGCACCATAGTCGTTAATTGATTGCCAATCAGGTTGAATGGCGGTGAAATCCGATCCGGAATACCCAAGACGGACAGCCTGATCAATGACAATTCTTGCTAAATCAAAATGCTGAACTTGAGGAAATTGCGTCAAATAGCGCTTCAAGACAGAAGATAAATCAATGGCTTCTCCTGTTTCTTTATAACCCGCCAGCATGTGTTTAATCTCATCCCCTAAGGCGTCGCTGACCCGTTGTAATTCTTCAAATTCAACCTCGGCAGGCATTTCCCCTGTCACTTCATCGTTTCTCAATACCAAGGCTTCATCTCGCATATCAAGAAGACGTTCAGCATCGGCGCAAATTAAAAACCACGGGGCATCAAAATAATCCGTCACCGATTGGCGTAACCTTTGACTGAAAGCCCGGTTTTTATCCATATCAATGGCATTGCGTATAAATTTATGAACATGTCGGTCATACCCTGTCCATAAATCAATGGTTTTTTGTCCCCAACTGACAATTCTGTCAAGCTTCATTTGCAAGGTGTACACCATGGTATCGACGAAATCCAAATCACCTCGGTAATACACCTTCTCTTGAATGTTAAAAAGCTGGGTTTGAAGGCTGTCCCCCGCAGATTGCAAGGTGTCTTGCAGCTCTCTTAGGGTGCTTGATGTTTCATCCAATAAATGCTCACAATTGGCAATCGCGGCTTGCCAGTCTTGATTTAATAGTGCAGCAATGTCTTCTTTTATTTTTTGCTGTTGCTCATCCATCGTGCGCTGGTTGAGATCGATTCTGTCGAAAATTTCAGCAACAGAATATTTAAGCACCGCGTACACGTTTTTTCTCCAGTGATCTGCATCCCCGTCTTCAGAAGCCGCCTGGACCGCTTTTCCAATTTCGTCCGCCAACATCGAAAGCTGTATAGAAAGCTTTAATGTGCTGTATTCACGGTGACGCGAATAATAATCCGTGATCCCAAGCCCGAGAGGCGTCAATCGATAAATATTCGCCCCCTCCGTGATCTCGCCGATAAAACGATTTAACAGACGGCATTGCACTAAATCGTTGATGGCGTTATTCGCACGGAATGCAATGGTTTCACTCACTTGCTCGAATTGATCACTCACAATGCGAAACGCATCGACCAATTCTCCTTCCGTCAGCTCATCTTCGAAACGCGCATGACTGAGCAATGCAACCGCGAGAAGAAAGGCCAACCGCTCCGGCGGCAAGTTGAGAGAAAAATCATTCTGTTTCACCCACCCGACCAACTCGGGGACGGTTAGAGAGAATTCACTCATCCGGTTTCCTTGTTATTGATATTTTGTGTTCCCTCATCAAGCCGCTCTGCCCATACGTGAATGTAGCGACCTAAGGAGATAAAAGGCTCTTGACGACAAAATTGTTGCTCCATCGCCAAAAGCTGCTCAAAGGTATATTCACCCACCCTGACGTCTCTCATATAATCATGAAAGGTTCTTACGCCACTTTTCCCCAAAATACGAAACCCAGCCGCTTCTATCCATTCATACACAGCCACAGGATCCAAGCCTTTTTGAGGCTGAAGCTTAAAGCGTTTTTTGTGTGGCATTCCTTCTTGTACATGCGATAAATTGCCGCATATGAGGTTTTTAAACAGCAAGCCGTTCTGGTTATAAAACATCACAGAAGCAATCCCTTTTGGTCTCACTTGTGATAAAAGAATGTCTAACGCCGCTTTAGGATCTGCTAACCATTCCATAACTGCATGAAAAAGTAAAATATCAATTGGCTTTTCAATGTATTCTGATATTTCCTGTACCGGAGAATGCACAAATCTATATTGAGACAAAAGACCCACCTTCGTGATCTCTTTCTTCGCAAGTGCGAGCATTTGAGAAGAGATATCACACAAGGTGACATGATGACCCCGTCGCGCAATTTGCTGGGAAAGTTGGGCTAACCCTCCCCCCGCATCTAAAACAACTAAAGAGGGATATTTCTCAAATCGTGTTAATATGCATTCGATATCTTGCCACACAACAGCTTGACGAATCTCACCTTTGCCTGATCCGTAAATGTTTTTCGCAAATTTGTGTGCAATATCGTCGAAATTTCTATCTTCAGCCACAGAGCCTTCGTTATGATAACAAGTAAAGAATGCATTTTCGCATATGCCAGCCGTTTATAAAGGCTTGCTTGCTTCATCTGGCCCTGTTTGACTATATTTCAGGCGACTCGTCATGTTTGAACTAAAAAAATTGTTAGCAACTTTACTTATGCCCTTACCTGCACTACTGATCCTTGGCTTTTTTGGGCTGTTTTTGATTTGGTTTACCCAAAAAAAAGGATTTGGCTCATTTACTGTCTTTGTCGCATTGGTCCTTATCGGGTTATTTTCATTTCAGCCCTTTACGTCGCCCTTGTTAATGAAGTTAGAACGAAAACATGGACGCTTTTTCGCAACGAAAACCCCTGTCGAATATGTCATGGTTCTTGGGCACAGTCACATTGTCGATGACGAGATACCCGCAACCTCGGAATTATCACGCACCGCTTTAATGCGCTTGACTGAAGGAATACGTATTCATTTGATGTATCCCACCTCCAAACTCATTTTATCTGGGTACGATGGTGGAAATGAAGTCAGCCATGCCAAGATGTTGGCACGCGTCGCAATGGCTTTAGGGGTGAATAAAAAATCTATTTTATTACTGGAAACGGCGAAAAATACCTGGGAGGAAGCCATTCAGGCTGCCGCTGTCATCAGCAACAGTCATTTGGTGCTCGTCACTTCAGCAAGCCATATGGACCGTGCTTTGTATGAATTTAAAAGTGCAGGACTCAATCCTATTCCCGCCCCGACGAATTTCATGGCACAAAAAGAAATAAAGCTTCCTTGGGTGAAATATTCTCCACGCGCACAATATTTAGAACAATTTGAAAAGTATTGGCATGAACAACTTGGACACCTTTGGCAACGCTTGCGTGATAATATCATGATAGAGAAGACCACCTTTAAAGGTGACCCTGTCACATCACCAGAAGACAACATAAAGAATTAATTATCCTCCGCCATACTCTCCAATAAAATGCCCATTTTTTTGATTTCAATACCTTGAACAAAAAAAAATGGGCTCTTTCATTTGATCTCCAGTTGGTTGACGCAGCCCCTCACCCCCGCCCACTCCACTATATAAACCTCCGTTTTCCTTACCTCAAGCGGTGCCTGTCTCGATAAGCGCCAGTTCGATAAATTCGATACATTTCTCCGCTAAAAAGGCCAAATATCATGCCCTCATTAATTAATCACCATCATGACTACTTACAGCAATTAATAGAGGGTTAATTAATCTGTTGAACATAAAAACCGCGCATACGGATCGCCTCTATTACTTTTATTTGTGCTTATTTTGAAAAAATCATTCTAAAAAAACGCGATACCCAAACCCATTGAAGAGACGTGTCGGGGGCAAACGCGTGAAACCCCTAAGCAGAGATGGACGATGTGATTGGACTGAACGAGCCTAGCCCACACCCAGGAAGCGTCAAAGACGACGGG
>CAMRBZ010000164.1 GCA_947040595.1 uncultured Enterovibrio sp.
CTGCGTGGGTGTTGGCTGCTCTCGTTCAGGCCAATCACATAGCCTCTCTATGCTCAAGGCCTTCACTCGTTTGCCGCCTAGACGCATCTTCAAGTGTCTTGGGTATATCTACATCTTCACGCGTTGTGGGTCAAGGTATCCTCAAGGCTGTTTTTAACATAAAGTTGAGCTGAAACTTCAACCATTATTGTAAATTTATGCCAATTGGCAAGCCAAGATTGAGAAAAGAAAAATGCCCTCATTGTGTGAGGGCAAAATTATAGCATCGAGATTGTTATTATTATTTTATTTTTCAATAAAATAGAATCATCCAAAGTCGCCATTCACATACCCACGGGTGCGCTCATCACGAGGATCTGCGAATAATTTTGCGGTTTCATCTTGTTCCACCAGTTCACCCATCAAAAAGAAAGCGGTACGATCTGATATCCGTCGTGCTTGTTGCATGGAGTGGGTGACAATGATAATGGTGTAGTTTTTTTTAAGACCTTCCATGAGATCTTCAATTTTTTTGGTCGCGATGGGGTCAAGTGCAGAGGTGGGTTCATCCATCAGGATCACCTCAGGCTCCATCGAAATGGTCCGAGCAATACACAAACGCTGCTGTTGTCCACCGGATAAACCAAATGCAGGCGATTTTAAACGATCTTTGACCTCCTTCCATAAAGCGGCCCCGCGCAGGCTCTTTTCAACCACTTCATCTAATTTCTTTTTATCCGTAATACCTTGTGCGCGCAAACCATAAGCGACATTGTCGTAAATACTCATTGGAAAGGGGTTTGCTTTTTGAAAGACCATGCCCACTTTAATGCGAAGATGCGCCACATCGATATTGCCGTAGATCTCTTCATTATCAAGTAAAATGTGCCCCTTAATTTTCACGCCTTCGATAAGATCATTCATTCGGTTCAAACAACGTAAAAGGCTTGATTTTCCACACCCAGAAGGCCCAATCAAAGCAGTGACTTGTTTATTGGGGACGGACAATGAAATATTTTTTAAAGCGTGGTTTGAGCCGTTGTCGTAATACAGATTTAAATCTTTGATTTCGAACTTATTCATGATGTATTTTTCCAGCTTCAATAGTGTGCTTTACTGAATCGTTTTGCGATGAGCTTCGTCAGCATATTGATGATCAGCACAACAATAATTAAGACGGTTGCAGTGGCATAGGCTTGGTTCCATTCATGGATGGTATAAAGCTCTTGGGTTAATTTATAGAGGTGGACGGTCAAGGTACGTCCGGAATCAAGAAGGCTGTCAGGAAGCTGTGCGACCATGCCGGCTGTTAAATACACGGGTGCGGACTCACCAATAACACGTCCGACGCTCAAAATAATAGAGGTGACAATCCCGGGCATGGCTGAGGGTAAGATCAGTTTCCAGATGGTGTAAATTTTTGAGGCCCCCAGTCCATATGAGCCTTCTCTGTATACGTGAGGCACGGCCATCAGGGCTTCTTCTGTTGTGCGAATGATGACGGGTAAGATCAAAATACTCAGTGTCAGAGCACCGGATAAAATAGAAAACCCAAGTCCTAAGACCCCCACAAAAAAGGTCATACCAAAAAGCCCAAAAATAATGGACGGGATCCCAGCAAGAGATTCGGTACAAAATCGAATCACTTTAACCAGTTTGCTGCCAATTCTGGCGTATTCCGTGAGGTAGATAGCGGTCATGATCCCGATAGGCGCGGCAATCGCAATCGAGGCGAAGACCATGTAAAGGGTTGAAACAATCATGGGCCAAATGCCCGATTTCTCACCGATATGGGTGTAGTCACTGGAAATAAAAGACCAATCGACGTATTTCAAGCCATTGCTCAAAATGTACCAGATGATCCAAAATAAAAAACCGACGGTGAGACAGGCTGCAATCCACACCATAACAAGTGAAATTTTGTCTTTCATTTTGCGTGATAGCATGATGATTACCTCACTTTTTTGCGGTTAAGGTACAGCAGAGCTGCGTTTAATATCATGATAAATATCAGCAGGACGATGCCCGTTGCGTAAAGCGCACTGGCATGTAAACCGGATGCGTAAGACATTTCCAGCGCGATATTGGCGGTCAGGGTTCTGGCGGACTCCAAAATGCCTTCAGGCATGGCGGGTGCATTTCCCATGACCATGATGATGGCCATGGTTTCACCCAGTGCCCGTGCTATCCCTAAGATGATCCCGGTCATGATCCCTGAGCGAGCGGCAGGAAGAAGGAGCTTAAAGGTGGTGTACATCTGAGAGGCCCCTAAAGCATATGAGCCTTCTTTATAGGTTTTGGGAACGGCGCGTAAGGAGGTTTCCGAAACGGTGATAACGGTGGGTAAAATCATGACAGCAAGGACAATGACCCCCGCAAGCAGGGTATTTCCTGCAGGAACACTGAAAAGGTCTTGGATCAGCGGCACAATAATGATAAGGCCAAAAAAACCAAACACCACAGAGGGGATCCCAGCGAGCAATTCAACAGCAGGACGGATCAGATTAGAAAGCCATTTGGGGGCAATTTCAGCAATGAATACCGCGGTCAATACGCCAATAGGGACTCCAATAATCACGGCGCCTGTGGTTGAAATTAAAGACGCCACAATCATCGGCGCGATGCCGTACAAGGCGGGAGGAAGCCATTGGGTTCCTCCCACCATGTTGCCAATTCCTGCTGCACGAAGGGCTGGCATGCCTTCTTGAAAAATGAAATAGGCGATGGTTGCAAGGGAAAGAACACCTAAAACAGCTGCCATCAAGAACAAGGAACGGAAAATATCTTCTCGCCAATCTCGACCGGTTCTGCGAGCTAATTGACGAGGCGTTCCGACATCTTGTTTATTTGCGATGCCCATATATCAGCCTTAATGCAAAGTGATAATAAAAAAAAGGCCTCAACAAGGTGTTAAGGCCAAAATGGGTGCTTATTTAACAGGAATATACTTTTTGTCGGATATTATTTTTTGTCCATCAGGAGATAAAATCCAACTGAGAAAAGCATTGGATGCGGGCGTGGCCTTGTCTTCTTTATTTAAAAGCAAGAAAGGACGGGCGACGGGATATTGCCCTTCCGTCACGGAGGCAATGGTCGGAGCGACATCATTGACCTTGAGGGCTTTGAGTGAGGCGTCCACGGATCCCAAAGAGATGTATCCGATGGAAAAAGGGTTATTGGCGACGATGGTTTTCACCACACCGTTTCCGTTTCCTACCTGAGCGCGTTGAGAAATAGCTGAGACCGTGATCCCATTGATTTGTTGTTTCAGGTTCATTATTTCTTCAAAGGCACCGCGTGTACCTGAAGCGGTATCGCGAGTGACGACCACAATGGGTTTGTTTTCACCCCCCACTTCAGACCAGTTTTTTACCTCGCCGCGATAGATTTTTGCAATTTGTTCTATCGTGAGGTTTTTAAGGGGGTTTGAATTATTAACAACAAGGGCAATGCCGTCACGGGCAATCACGGTTTCTTTTAAGTTGGGTTCTTTTTCATCAGGGGTCAGTGAGCGAGAGGCCATACCGAACATGGAGGTGTTATTTTTGACCGCTTTGACTCCAGCAGAAGACCCTGTGCCTTGGACTTCAATGGAGACGTCTTTGTTTTTTGTTTGATAGCTTTCAGCCAGGATTTCCATGACTTCGCTGACAGAGGTGGAACCTGAAATGGTGAGTGTTTCTTTGGCAATAGTCAGAGGCGTAAAAAGAGCGGTTACTAAGCACAGTGCGGTAAAATAGTTTGATTTCATTTTATTTTCCATCGTAATTTAACCTTTCTCATTTTGACGTTACGCAAGACAAACTTGAATTGAACACTTTAGGTGAGGAATGTGACAAAAATATTTCATTCACTTGAAGCCTTGATGACGAAAAGAAAACACAAAAGAAACCTCTTTTTTGTCCTTATCCGTGTTCCAATACACAGAATTAAAAAAGGATTTACCCGCTTGTACTGAGCCATTTTCATGTCTAAGCCTCAAGAGACGTGAGGTTGGATATAGACGAAAAGCGACTGAAACACCGGAGCATCGATGGACAATCTTGATGAACTCGGTCATAGGGTGGAATGCGCGTAGCCAACACCCACGCACCTTCAAAGGCGACGGGTATAAATACCTTTACTTTTATAAGTCCTCTTTAATGCTTACCATAAAAAATAAAAAACGGATAAAATTAACATCGAAGTGTGAGGTAACGGGGATTTGAAAGAGAGGAAAGGAGAAAAAAAGAGACGAAGACGGTGATACCCAGGATACGGGAAAAAATTACTCAGCAGCTCGTGAACCAAGCGCTGAACCTCTTGCTTCTTTCACTGATAATATTCAGGCTCTTTACCTTCTGAGGGGAGGGGTTATTGCAAGAGCGAGTCGGGCTTTTTGTTTGTGAAAATGCCGATTTTAAAGAGAAATAAAGCGCCATTCACAATGACGGTTTATTTCTCTTTTTGCGTGCAACCTTTTTTTATTGTTGTTTTTTATTTATGTCTTTCTTTTGACATATTTCGCATTCTTTATTTTTTGGCAAAAGAAAGGTGTTCCATTGGCTTTCCATGCCATCAAATAACATTAATTTCCCTGTCGAGGGGGCTGAAAATGACGTCAGGATTTTGATGGCCTCAAGCGCCTGTATTGCGCCAATGATCCCGACAAGGGGAGGTAGAATTCCCGATTCTACACAGGTTAAATTCTGATCTTTGAATCGCTGGCTCAAACATTGATAACAGGGTTCATCGTCTTGATAGGTGAAGACGCACAGCTGTCCTTCAAGTCGGATTGCCGCGCCACTGACAAGCGGAGTCTTTTCTTGGTAACACAAGCGATTGAGTTGGTTTCTTGTGTTTAGGTTGTCAGAGCAATCTAAGACGAGTGTGTGTTCTTTAATGAGCAATGCAAGCGCAGGATCTTCAAGACGCCTTGAAATCGTCTTGATTTTTACATGGGGGTTTAAGGCGTGCAGGGCGGTTTTTGCAGAAGTGACTTTCAATGTTCCAATGCGGGCATCGTTATGCAAAATTTGCCGATGAAGGTTAGAGAGTTCCACATGGTCGTCGTCCACCAAGGTCAAAGAGCCGACCCCGGAAGCGGCAAGGTATTGACTGGCAGTACACCCCAAGCCGCCAAGGCCCAAGATCAATACATGGCTTTTTTTTAAGGCTTCTTGTCCATCAAAATCCATGTTTTTTAAGATAATTTGACGGTTATAACGAAGCTCTTCTTCATTTGAGAGAAGGTCTACACCGCTTTTTTCAAGCGTGCTTTTACCCAGCATGTTCTTATTCACAGTCTTCCTTATTAAATGAGGAGGCGTGACAGGGCTTCAATTGAGCGCGCTGCCAAAGGGCTCGATATACAGGGTTTCACCTATCTCAACGTGCCCGCGATCTTGCTCTAAGACAGCAAAGCAATTGGCCAAAGAAAGAGAGCTAAATGCACCAGATCCTTGGTTGCCTGTTGTTGAAACGCACAGCGCCCCTTCTTCATCAAGATGGTAAATCGCCCTTTGATAATCGGTGCGTCCTCGGGATTTATAAAAGCGCGTTTGCGCTTTTGCTTTAAGACAAAGCGGCGCTTTCCATTGAGTGTGGCCTGAGAGTTTGGCGATTAAAGGCTCAACAAACACATGCAAGGTGACAAGAACCGACACCGGATTTCCCGGTAAGCCACAAAAAAGCGTGTTTTTAACTTTTCCAAACGCAAAGGGTTTTCCGGGTTTGATGGCTATTTTCCAAAAGGTCACCTCTCCAACGTCTTCAAGAATCTCTTTTGTATGATCAGCATCTCCCACACTGACGCCACCCGAGGTGATCACTAAATCAGCGGCATCCACCGCGCGTAAGAGGGTCTCACGCAGCTGCGTGGGGCAATCTGGCACAACCCCGAAATCAAGGGCTTTGCAATGCAACTTTTCAAGCATGGCGGCAAGGGTATAGCGATTGCTGTCGTATATTTCGCCGTCAGCGAGGGGGCTTCCCACTTGGCGCAATTCATCTCCAGTCGAAAAAAAGGCCACGGTGGGTTTATAAAATACTTTCACATGCGCAATGCCAAGGGTGGCCAGCATGGGAATTTCTCTTGCGCTTAACAAGGTGCCTTTTTGAAGGACGCGCTCTCCTTTTTTAACATCGTCTCCAATGGGACGAATATTTTGTTGTGGTGTGGGTTGGGTATGAAAGAAAACAAGCCCGTCTTGAACCTGGGTGTCTTCTTGCATGATCACGGCATTGGCTTGAGAGGGAACTTTGGCGCCTGTCATAATGCGAACACAGGTATTTTCGGTCCAACGCCCATCAAAGGGGCTTCCTGCTAATGCTTGTCCATTCAAAGGGAGGGCTGTGTTTTGTGTGAAATCGGAACAGCTGACAGCGTAACCGTCCATAGCCGAATTGGCAAAAGGAGGTACGTTTAAAGGTGAAAAAATGTCTTCGGCAAGGATCCGATTGAGCGCTTGGTCCAGTGGGATGTCTTGCGTTTTTGTGAGCGGCTGGGTGTGCTCAAGTACAAGAGACAAAGCAGCAGAAACCGGCATGAGTCCTGGTGTATCACAGCATGGCATAAAAAAATCTCTCGTCAGTTTTGAGGGGGGATGCTCAAGTGTTAGAATATATTGAACATTATCGCAAAAATTTTTCCTTAAAACGATGAAGCGAAGGGGGTTTTGATCTTGTTATAAGCATCTCTTATATCGTTTTAGAATAAAAAATAAATTACACTTTGTTTTTATTGCAGATGCAGGGCTTTCAGTTTAGAGCGTGTTTCAGGGGATCCTGACAGGCTAGCGACTCAGCATCTTCAATGCCTTCGGGTATTTCTAATCAAAGTTCAGTTTAAAGAGGTTTTATGACAGCAATGAGCGATTGCGCTATTCGCGTTCGTGACGCATTGGTCGCGCACGGTATAGAAACGCCGATGCGACCCGTTTCCATCTTGAGTCCGACTGAAAAAAAAGCAAAGATCCAAGAGCACATAAAAGAAATTCTTACCCTTATTAATCTGGATTTCAATGACGACAGCTTGGCTGAAACGCCAGCGCGCATTGCAAAAATGTATGTGGATGAGATTTTTTCAGGGCTTGATTATCATAATTTTCCAAAAATCACCATCATAGACAATAAAATGGGCTGTGATGAAATGGTTAAAGTGAAAGGGATCACCTTGATCAGCACCTGTGAGCATCATTTTGTCACCATTGATGGACAGTGCGCGGTGGCTTATTTACCTAAAAATAAAATCATTGGTTTGTCAAAAATCAATCGCATTGTTCGTTTTTTTGCACAGCGCCCGCAGGTACAGGAGCGTTTAACAGGGCAGGTGCTGGTGGCTTTACAAACCTTGCTTGAAACGGAGAATGTGGCCGTTCATATCAACGCGACCCATTATTGTGTGAAATCAAGAGGCGTGATGGATGCGAACAGCGAAACAAGCACGACTGCTCTTGGCGGGATATTCAAGAAAAATGCGGCCACACGGGCTGAATTTCTTCATGGTCTGTAATGGCGGTTTTTTTATATGTACCCAATGGAATTGAAGGTGCGCGCCTGCGCCAAGCAAGTGAAGCCCCTGA
>CAMRBZ010000165.1 GCA_947040595.1 uncultured Enterovibrio sp.
AAAGGTGTTCACAAGAGAAAAGCACGATAAACACCAGATTCGGGTTGAACGGCATCAGAGAAGCCTACAGCGTTGTCCGGCTCTAATTTAAACTTAAATTATTTTTTTCTTAAAATAAAACCGATAACCCAAAGAAACAGTCACTAAAACAAAAAAGAAGAAATCCAAAGATCCACCGCCTGAACTGTGCTGGCTCACTGTCGGTGTAATACATTGACCTTCTATGCAACTGTCAATCCAAGCGTTATAAGTAGAAATTTGAGTGTAAACGTCAGGATGTAAATCCGACGCACATTGAGAGTCCACTCCAAAGCTGACCAAACCCACCAAGGTCGCACCACCATCAGGATCTGCAGCCCTTGAAGGATCATTCCAAATTAATGGTCCTCCTGAATCTCCATTGCAGGCACCTATTCCAGAGTCTTGAGCGCAAATAAATTTATTCTCATAATCTTCAACCCTTAATAGCGTTAACCCCCAAAGATCGGCGCAAGTTTCATCAGACACAAGAGACAAGGTTGCTTTTTGAAGAATATCCGAAAGATTATTTCTGTCTTCATCGGTATAACCCCACCCAGACAGAAGAAGATTTTTCGCTGAAATATCTCCCGTGGCATCGAAGGTCTCTTGAGCGAGGGTATTCGCACGCATCACAGGAACCGCATTTGCAGAAACAGGGCTCGCTAATTTAATGAGGGCAATGTCCCCATCAAAAATATCTTTATTGTATGCATCATAAACATACAAAGCCTCAACACTCGAATGGAAGGCACTCAAACCCGATATTGAAATGTCTGCGGTTCCCGTGTAAACAGAAACCAAGGCCGCAGGAACAAGAGAAAAAGCCTCATTTTCCCCAGATTGGTCGAGACAATGTGCCGCCGTAAGCACCCACTCAGAAGCAATTAAAACCCCACCACAACGCTTGTTATCTCCCCAAACAAGAACCTGCCAAGGCGCCTCTTCGAGGCTGGCATTGCTCCCCCCAACAACAAAAGGAGAAACCGTCGAAGCCTGCACGGACAAAAAAAGACCACTGAAAAAAAAACATAAAAGAAACGAAAGGTTGCGCATTGTTTTCTCCCTAAAACACACAAACACGCAATAACTAAAGAGCCTGGTTTTTGCGAAAAAATAGACGGTATGAAGTCCTTTAATATTAGCAAAGTTTGAGAGGCATCTTTTAAAGCACACTATGATTATACGGAAAAGATCATACAATTTAGTTAACCAAAATGATTGTGAGGAACCCATGTTCAAAGTTCATGAAATGATGACACCCAACCCCGTAACTCTCTTTGCTCATCAAACCATCGAAGACGCAAAAGCCTTGATGGATTTAAAACGAATTCGTCATATCCCTATCGTTTCTAACACAGGGCATTTAGAAGGACTCGTCACACAAAGAGACATTCTTTTTGCACAAAACTCCAGCCTTGAAAAAGAAATTGGCGATGTTATTTATCCCATGAAAGAACCGCTTTCTCGGTTGCCCCATCGTTCTTTATTAACCGTTTCCCCTGGCGCCAATTTAAAAACCGCCGCCCTCTATATGCAAGAGCATAAAATTGGGTGTTTACTTGTGGTTGAGAAAAAGAAATTGGTGGGGATCATCACGGATGCTGATTTTATTGCAATCGCCATTAATTTATTAGAAATACAAGAAGAAACAGAATCCATGGAAGAAGACGAAATGCAATAAAGCGACCCTAAGGTCGCTTTTCTTTTTTTATTGATGAGGTTAAAGCCGATGCAGCCGCTAAAATAAACCAAAAACCTTCAGTGTATTCAATAATTAAAACTGATCTTCTTCAGTAGAACCATCTAAGGCTGTCACAGAAGAGCGCCCGCCTTGAATGATATTGGTCATTTTATCAAAATACCCCGTTCCCACTTCTTGCTGATGAGCCACAAAGGTATAGCCTTTTTCTGCCGCTTCAAATTCTGGACGTTGTACTTTCTCAACATAATGACGCATCCCTTCACCTTGTGCATAAGCATGAGAAAGCTCAAACATGTTAAACCACATACTGTGAATGCCAGCAAGCGTAATAAATTGATATTTATATCCCATATCAGACAAGGCTTGTTGGAAGCGCGCAATGGTGTCCGCATCCAAATTCTTTTCCCAATTAAAAGAAGGTGAACAATTGTAAGCGAGCAATTGACCGGGGTATTTCGCCAAAATAGCCTCTGCAAATTGACGGGCTTCTTCTAAGTCGGGTTTTGCTGTTTCACACCAAACAAGATCCGCATACGGCGCATACGCTAAACCGCGAGCAATCGCTTGATCTATCCCAGCTCGTACCTTATAAAATCCTTCTGCACTTCTTTGGCCCACGATGAAATCTTTATCATAAGGATCGCAATCAGAGGTCAAAAGATCGGCCGCGTTCGCATCGGTTCTTGCTATGACCAGTGTCGGCGTCCCTGCCACATCAGCGGCCAAACGCGCTGCAATCAATTTTTGAACCGCTTCTTGTGTTGGAACCAGGACTTTCCCGCCCATGTGTCCACACTTTTTAACCGATGCCAGTTGATCTTCAAAATGCACACCCGCCGCGCCAGCGTCAATCATGCTCGTCATCAACTCATAAGCATTTAAAACACCGCCAAAACCCGCTTCGGCATCAGCAACAATCGGTAAAAAATAATCCGTTCCTTCTTCAACGCTGATGCCTTTTGACCACTGTATTTGATCTGCTCGTCGAAAAGCATTGTTCATCCGTGTCACCACAGCCGGTACAGAATCTACAGGGTAAAGGGATTGATCAGGGTACATGCTTGATGCCGTGTTGTTGTCTGCTGCAACTTGCCAACCTGAAAGATAAATGGCCTCAATGCCCGCTTTCGCTTGTTGAACCGCTTGCCCTCCGGTCAAGGCGCCCAAACAATTCACATACCCTTTTTTAGCCGAGCCATTGACTAATTTCCATAGCTTTTCAGCCCCTAACGTAGCCAAGGTGTTTTCTGGCAAAACAGAGCCTCGCAGTGAAACGACCTCTTCTGCTGTGTAAGTGCGTTTTACGTTTTTCCAACGTGGATTTTCCTTCCAATCTTTGTTCAACGCGTCTATTTGTTGCTGTCTCGTCAATGTCATGCCACTTCCCTCTGTCAATATATTGATGGGTTTACCCGTCATTTTGAAGCGCTATGGGCAGGATCTTTTTTCAAATCCGAAGCCCCTTCGATGTTCAAAGGAGGCGCTCAGGGTTTTGCTTAAAAGGGACCTGCCTGCATCTTCAAATCACTTGGGTATATCACTTGATTTAATTTAAAAATTCATAACTCGATAAGGTTAAAAAATCCGCCAGATGTTCATCCGTGGTCAGTTTTTCCATTAAGCGTCCCGCTTGCTCGTATTGGCCTTGGGTAAATTTTGAAGCCCCTAGCTCTTTTTTCAGCGTCTGCATTTCTTCTAATAAACAGGCCCGAAAAAAATCAGCGGTCACCGTCTTGCCGTTGCTCAAGGATTTTTTATGTTTAATCCACTGCCAAATAGAGGCGCGGGCAATTTCAGCCGTGGCGGCATCCTCCATCAATCCATAAATCGGCACACAGCCATTGCCGCCAATCCAGGCTTCAATGTATTGCACCGCGACCCGAATGTTATGGCGCATTCCTTCTTCGGTTCGCTCTCCCTCGCAAGGGGCAAGAAGTTCTTCTGCAAAAATGTGTGCATCTTCTTCACGCAAAATATCCAATTGATTTTTACGCGCTCCGAGCGCCGTATCAAAGACCGCTTTTGCCGTGTCTGCCAGACCGGGGTGAGCGACCCAGCTGCCATCGTGCCCATTTTTAACTTCCAGCGTTTTATCGCCCGTGATTTTATTGAGCACCCAGGCATTTTTTTCTGGGTCTTTTGAGGGAATAAACGCAGCCATCCCCCCCATCGCCATCGCACCACGACGATGACAGGTTTTCACTAAAAGGCGTGAATAAGCGTTTAAAAAGGATTTGTCCATCGTCACCGCTTGCCTGTCAGGCAAGACGCGATCAGGATGATTACGGAATGTTTTGATATAACTAAAAATATAATCCCAACGGCCACAATTCAGAGCCACAATGTGATCTTTGAGCTGATATAAAATTTCGTCCATTTCAAACACGGCAGGCAAGGTTTCAATCAAAACCGTGGCTTTGATGGTTCCACGAGGCAATTCAAAACGATCTTCTGTGAAACAAAAAACAGCATTCCACCACGCCGCTTCTTGATAAGACTGCAATTTAGGCAGATAAAAATAAGGACCTGAACCATTTTCTAATAAAGCCTTGTAGTTTCTATAAAAATAAACAGCAAAATCAAACAAAGCCGCCGGGATCGGTGCCTCTTTAAATACAACATGCTTTTCAATTAAATGCAGCCCTCGAACGCGGCAAATAAGCACACTCGGGTCCGAGCCAAGCGTGTAATGACGTCCTGTTTCTACTTGCTGATAGGAAATCGTTCGAGCAATGGCATCCGTTAAATTGCGTTGACCTTGAAGCACCGCCCCCCAAGCAGGAGAAAATGAATCTTCGAAATCAGCCATAAATACTTTTACATTCGCATTTAAAGCATTAATAACCATTTTTCTTTCTGGTGGCCCCGTGATTTCAATACGTCGGTCTTGCAAGTCTTCCGGGATCCCGCGAATACACCAATTCTTTTTACGAATGTCTGCTGTTTCAGGTAAGAAATCAGGCAAGTCTCCAGCATCAAAGCGCCCTTGTCTCTCTTGTCTCGCTTTTAAAAGTTCCAAGACAGGCGCGCTGAAATCAGAGGCCAATTGACAAAGAAAAGACGCAAGCTCCTCTGTTATCACATCTTGCCCTTGCTCACAAAGAGGTGGAATAAACGTCAATTCATTGGGGGGCTTTTTTGATTGTAAATCCATAGACACGCATCCTTGTGCATTCAAAAAATATAAACGTACACCCTGTTATTTCTTTTTATTTCTTTTCCCCTGAGTCATTCAAAAAATAAGGTTTTTTCAAAAAGAACAAGGCAAAAGAAAAAGCATTTCTTAAACTTAGCAGTGGAATGAAAATCTTCAATAAAATCATTTACAACAAAGATTTATGACAGGTATTGACAGGCTCGATTTGTTCTTTACACCCTTATTTAATTATGGATCGCTCGCAAATTTTTTAAAAATACCTGTCTATTACATAAAAAGTCACACATCAAAATAGACTCAAAAGACAAACAGTATCACTGCAATTTTTTTATGCTGACCTCTTGAGTGGTTTCATTTGCTTATAATCCAATCCCTCATAGCGTACAGGGTCAGAATTTGGTAAATGTCTCATCGGCATTTTCAAAGGCTTTAAGCAACCTTACGAAGTATAAGGAAAAGAGCCTATCCAAAAAAATATTAAAGCCAACATTCTATTTTGAAAGAAAGACATTTTTTTTTATTATGGTAAAAAAAATGTGGCTCTCCATTCGGTATTAATAAAGCAAATTAGCGAATAAACCAGGGTGGATTTCCTTTTTTCTGCACACGCTTTACAGTATACTTTTTAGGAAAGTGAATAACTTCATACTTTCATAAACTTAAATTAATGAGGAAATAAAAATGGTTCTCGTAGGACGTCAAGCACCAAACTTTACCGCCGCCGCCGTGATGGGAAATGGCGAAATTGTTGATAATTTCAATTTCAAAGAATTCACTTCAGGCAAAAAAGCCGTCGTATTTTTCTACCCTCTTGATTTTACTTTTGTTTGCCCCTCAGAGCTGATTGCTTTTGACAAGCGCTATAACGACTTTAAAGCCAAAGGTGTTGAAGTTATCGGTATTTCGATTGATTCACAATTTTCTCATAACGCATGGCGTAACATGTCAGTCGAAGACGGTGGCATTGGTCCCGTAAAATATCCTTTGGTTGCAGACGTAAAACACGACATCTGCAAAGCATACGATGTTGAACATCCTGAAGCTGGCGTGGCATTTCGTGGATCATTTTTAATTGATGAAGACGGTGTTGTTCGCCATCAAGTCGTGAATGATTTACCTCTTGGACGTGATATTGATGAAATGCTGCGCATGGTCGATGCACTTAATTTCCATCAAAAAAATGGTGAAGTGTGCCCAGCACAATGGAAAGAAGGTAAAGCAGGAATGAATGCATCTCCTAAAGGTGTTGCTGAATATTTAACTGCGCATTCAAAAGATTTATAATTTCCCTTTTTAATGCTTATCTTCATAAAACAGCCCGTTAAGGCTGTTTTTTTTATTTTTAAGCCTTATAAAAGAAAAAAACAACCTAAAAACCTTGATTATTTTAAGTATAAAGCGGGATTCAATAAATAAGACCCATTCCATTAAGCTGTGAGTCAGAAATTGCGCCCAAAAAACACCCAGAACAAGGCTGGAATTTTTGATTAGGCATTATTCTTACGGAGATATTCAGACGCTATTTTAACAAGCAAGAAGGTAAAAAAGTGACTGAAACAGGTATAAAGAAGCCTTCACAGCAAGCACATTAAAAATATCAGCCACCTCCCTCTCAAAATAAGCCCTTGCGCTTGCAAGAGATGAGATCCATGACTAACCCTGCTACATTATCTCTTTTGCATTTTTCGCCATTAAAATATGATCCATTTCTTTTATGAGTGAATATGATGTCCATCTTGGTTGAAGTCTGTATTGATAGTCTTGAGTCTCTTCCTATTGCTCAAAATGCGGGAGCACAACGCATTGAACTTTGTTGCTCTCTTGCAACAGGCGGCCTCACACCCAGCGCAGGATATATGCGCCAAGCCGCGAAAATCGCACGCATTCCCGTGTATGCCATTATCCGACCACGAGAAGGGGATTTTCTTTATTCAAGTGATGATATTGAAATCATGCTCGAAGATATTCACACAGTGAAACGCGCGAATCTACAAGGCATTGCAATCGGTGCGCTCCATCAAAATGGAGACCTAAATCAAGAGGCTTTAAAAGAGATGGTGATAGCCGCAAAGGGACTCGGGGTCACTTTTCACCGGGCCATCGATCATTGCCGCTCTCCTTTTGAAGCCTTGGAGGTTTTAATGTCTTACAAGGTTGAACGTGTGCTCACATCCGGGCTTGCAAAAAGCGCCAATGAGGGAATAAAGACCCTGAAAGAAATGACCGCATTTTGCGGTGAGAGGCTTCGTATTATGCCAGGCGCGGGGGTATCCCCTTCCAACGTGAAAAATATTATTGCTCAAACAAATGCAAAAGAAATTCACCTTTCAGGGAAAACAACCCGTCCATCCCAGATGCAATACCACAATACAAAGGCCACCCTTGGCGCCAATGAAAGTGACTTTGATATCACAGTGACGTCCGAAGACATCCTTCGTAACACCATTAAGGCATTAAAATCTTGACTCTATGTGATACCCATCGCCTTGGAAAGAGCGCATTATATGGGCATATTACATGGGCAATGCGGGGTCTAAGTAAGATGGGTTCATTCAGATAAGGTTTAAGATCCGACACAAA
>CAMRBZ010000166.1 GCA_947040595.1 uncultured Enterovibrio sp.
ATGCATTTTTAACCAAAATGAGAGAATTAATCTGGAGTGAACATCATGGGTGTCCGAATAAACTTCTTACTTGGTATACCCAAAGGAATTGAAGATGCGTGTAGGCGGCAAGCGAACGAAGCCCCTGAGCATAGAGGTACTATGTGATTGGCTGAGAGAGCGCAGCCAACAAGCACGCAACTTCAAAGGCGACGGGTATAACTACTTTTTTTGAAAACTGGTGGTGATCATTGCATTGAGCAGATCATTGAGTAAGCGCCCTTTAAAATTCACAACAACGACATTTTGCTTTTTGTTGATCTCTTCAAGGTGATCTTTTGGTATAAAACCTTCGTTTTGAGGTGCATAGATCAAGAGAGCATGGCCCGATTTTACGTTTTTAAGCACATCACTTAAATAAGACTGACCAGACTGACAAGAGTGATAATGCACAAGATGCAACGAATATTTATCTCCTGAGGCTGCAGAAGATGGCGTAATCACCTTGATGTTCTCTTTTTTAAAAACGCCAGAATCCACTAAAAGGGTCTCAAGATCTATATCGGTTGAACTCTCTACATACAGTGCAATTTTTCTGCCATTCAGCGCTCTTCCCAAGCGATAAAGCACGGGGAATAACCCTTTCGAGCATTGATACATCGCAATGAATATTCCAGCGAGAAAAATTAAAGAACAGATCCCGCCTGTCACGGTAAAAAACCCATGACTAAAAAAATCGGTAACAGCTTGCATATTCTATAAATCCTAAAAAGTTCATGTCTGGTTGTTGGCTAACGGAGATGCCTCTTGGCGTTCGGATGAAATTTCGTTCACCTGTTGTAGCTGGGCTTTCAGTTTTTTATTTTTCCGTTTTGGATCCCAATATCGGATGCACTCTTGGGCAAAGGATTGTAACGACTCAATGTCTTCTTGAGGCCAGCAGAGGGCATTTTCGATTGATTGCTTCAAGAGGTCACGCAACTCGCCTGAACTGTCTGGAGTATTCGAACTTTGTTGCTGTTCCAATTTCTCTGTTAGTTCCAAAAGCGCTTTTTTGGATGCTGTCATGCTCGAGGCGGCTTTTTCTTTTTTTATCTCTTTAGCTTTTTTTTGTAGCTTAGCGGTTAAAGAGAGATTGATTTCCATCAGACCATAACCAGACGATTTTTTTGCCCCAATGCCTCGGCGGGCTAATGCTAACTCTAACAAGTCTTGGCAGAGCTGCGTGAGTTCAGGAGGCCCTGCAAGAACAAACAAAAAGCTGCCTTGTACGGCTAAAAGGTGATTAGGGATAGGAGAGTCAAAGTCTGACGGTCGTTCGACTTTGCCATTGTAATACTCCTGATGATGGCTATTCACAATATCTAAAGCAAAGGGCTTATTGTGATGCTGTGATGATTTTTTTTCGGGAATCCACCAAGCATCATAAAAAGTCACTAAACCGGATGACTGTGCATCATCACTGCCTAATAGTTGATCCACCTCTTGGCGCTCTTCTTCAAAAAGCATGGTTCGGGCAAAAGAGCGCACCGCCCCTTTGACGGTTGAACCGGGTATGTAAGGCATGCCGTAATTCGGAGTTAGACTGCATCCTGTTTCTAGAACGCCGTTACCATTAAGTCCCAGCAACAAACGGTTCTTGAGTCTGTAGGCCGCGCCATTAAATTGAGTCGTCTCTTGGCTGAGGGTAAGCCAGCGATTAAACGCCAGAAGGTAACCTTCACAGGGACCTATATCGGTGATGCTTTCTAAGAACTCAGTTTTTTCGGCATTGGTTTTTTCTGTATGCGCTGAAGGTAAGCACTTTTGTAGTTTCAGGCTTGGGTTAATGCTACCGGTTTCGTTAAGGTGGCGCATAACGGCGTCGCGTATCAGAGAAATGGATTCAGCCATTACAAGGTTTCCTGTGTTTGCTCTGTTTCGTCTTCACCAAAAATGCCCTGTACAGAGCGGCGTAACCATTCCGATACCGTGAGCGCTGTTCTGGTGTAATGCATCGTTTGATACACATCTGCGCTGATAAATGCCTGATGTAACGAGTCACCCATTGCAGGCACTGTGGTTTCGACAGTATGAAAAATGAGAGAAAAATCGTGCAGAACCTGCTGAAAAGCATTTTGATCCGACGCTTTGGCTAACAGGAATCCCGTTGTTTGACACAAACCGTTATGAAGTATCAAGGTCGGTAATTTATGAACCAGTGCGCCATATTCTTTGTTGTTTTTTGCTGTTTGGTGGCGTTGTTGGACGCATTCATTGGCCTTTTGGGCAATGATGTGTTGTCGTAGTTTCACTTAGATCTCCTTCGCCAGCAGCATCCGCACTAAACCACTGCCAGTGCTTGCGTTACCGCCCAGTTGGATCAGCGGCGAGGTTTGCATCACGCCCTGAAAGCTGGCTTCTGAGCCTGTCTGACCGTCGCGTTCTTGGATAGCATAGCCACCCCATAACACGCTTTCAGCGGGTAAGTTCTCTTCGGTCCACAATGCCCCCTCAGCAACCACGCCGGTCTCTTGGTTAATACGAATTCGGCTACGTATATCCATCGCGGTCTGCGTCAAAAACATGAATAGGTTATCGGGCAGAACAATGATGCGATCGTGTAAATAGGCTCTGCTCTCAGTATCATCAGGGTAAATGGACTCTGCAATTGTGCTCGCCCACCGCTCTGTGGCGTCATCGGCTTGCGCTTGAATATCGAGCAGATCAAGCACGATCGTTTTCTCGGTCTGATTGGGCGCACTGTTTTGATTAGCAGATGTTACGAATGCCTGCTCTGCACCCGTCATTGGGATGCGCAGTGCGGCTAAGGCAGGCTGATCGGCCTGATAGCGCTGAAGAATGAACGGACATGTGGCATAGGCGAGTACCCCATAGACACTTCGAACGGGCAGTAACAGCAAATGGGCATCGGTTAGAGACAATGTGCCAGCTTGCTGATGATCACCAAACAGTGTTTGAGTCAGTTGTGCATTTTGTGCTGCCTGCTGACTAAAGAACTGTTTCATCACCCCACGAATAGAAGCACTCGGCGCAATGGGTAAGTGGGTGGATTTTTCCCGCATGATGGGTTGATCAACCGTGCCAATAGATTGACCCGCACCGCAGTGTAAGACGGTTTGACTGACTAAATGGTATATTTTGAAATACATTTAAAACTCGTTTAGTTGGTTAACGTTATAGGCAAACGGCAGGACAAGATTAAATCCATTGCGATTGTTTTGTTCATCATCCCCCAAGTGAGACATCCAGAGGGCATCGACTTCTTCAATCCGTGGCTCTGACAGGATCTCGAACCAATAGACGGCCCCCGCTGGGATCATTTTCTGCGTCGCTCTGGGTTGGTTTTTTGCCAAATCCCATCCCGACTGCGGTAACCAAGGCTCAAGCGCAGCAGACACCAAACGTAATGTCAGTGAAGGATGATTGGGGGGTGATCCCGTCAAACTGGAGGGGTCTATCCAATCAGGCAACCAGCCGTGTTTGAAAATCGCGGGCGTCACAAAAGTTAAGGTTAATCCGCGCTTCGCAATGATTGTGGCTGACAGCTCTTGCGGCTTTTTCGGCCAGATATCACAGGCACTCACAGCAGCCAGCCGACGCTCTCCGCCCAAATTCACCATACTTTTGAGGTGTTGGCCATCTGTCGAAATGCTCTTTTCTATTCCGGCAATCAGAGCTATTTTATGACTCGGAAGCGCTGTGCCCTCTGTCGCTTTGTCCCACAAAGTTAAGCCTGCGGTCTGAAAGATCTGGCCGTCTGCTGAGACTCGTTTTTTGTTATCCATTTCAATGTGTGTGCGGATATCCGCAGATGAGTGCTGCCAGCCGTTGGCCTGAATTTGTTTGAAAGTGAGTGTATTGTCTCTTTTACGCCAGCGCATCAGGTCTGTGAGCGCCCACCATACGGGGCCAGAAACGGGCTTGCCATTGGGCAGGGTTTCAGGCAAGACAGGCTGTAAGCCATCGGGCAGATCACATCCTTCATCCTCACTCAGGGCCTGCGGCTGTAGCCGTATCAAGGTGACGCAGGGTGAGTCGTCTGATGCATCGGATGCAGAAAAATACTGAGCGTCAGCCGGTTTGGGTACAAGAATATCGGCCTCAGTTGCAGGCTTACCGTGAACAGATAATTTAATGGCAAGGGGTCCTGTGACCGCTATCGAGAGCAATGCTTCATTTAATGCAAGTTGATTGCTACGGGCACATAAATTTCTCAATGCACCGGCAACCGTTGATGGGGGAGGAAAGCGGGCAGCTTGTTCATCGGTAATGGCTTCAAAAGGGCGGCTGGCACGAATGATCAAGGGATCTTTGGGTTCGATTAAATAGTAAGTCATGAAGACTCTCCTAAGTCAGCGGCCGTTCTGGCTGCCAACCAGCGCGCAATAAATAATTGATCAGCCAATTTTTGCAGGTTTGTTTTTTGTAACTGCCTATGCAGGGTTTCTTTTAACGCCTGATTGATGGTTTCATCGCCATTGTTTGGTTTTGCCCGCCTGAGCAGGCGTTCAAACTCACTGCTGACGATACCGGCACATGCATCAGGATATTGACTGTAACCGGGGATGCTCTGGGACATTTGACGAACATCCTGCATGATCCTTGAAGGCAGTGCTTTTTCTGTGAAGGCTTGAATTAAGCGCTGGAAATCCTCGATATTTTCTTGTTCGTCCCAGCGACACCGCCAGTTAACCTCATGGCCAGAACGCAGTCCAATGGAAATGGCGAACGCATTTCTTTGTTGTGCAGGGGGAAGGTGAGCGCCTTTGGCGGTTTTTTCAGCCTGATTAGCACGGTGCCTGAGTTGGCGCATCGGTTGCACAAAATGTCCCACTGCCAGCCCTGCCGACAGTGTTGGCAGCTGCACGGACAAGGTCTTTGCTAGTGTTTGCATGCGCGTTCGAAATAACTCAGCAAGGGTCTGTGCACAGCCAAATGCGCTTGATAAAGGCAGTAATGCCAAAACATCATCGCCTCCGCTGTAAATGGCTTGCCCGTTGTGCTGAGAAATAATGCTTCTTGCTTCGTTAGCAAAACAGTGAAGCTGCTTGGATATGTCGCGGGAAGATTCTGCATTTGGCGACTGATTAAGCAATTCACCCATTCGGTCGCCATCGGCCTTCAAGAGCACTGCATAAGTGGCGGGCTGGCTCGGGATCTGGCTCAGTTTTCGACGTAATGCTTCTTTAATAGTGTTATCAAGGTCTTGTGAAGATATCAGCCGAGTGTCATACAAATATTCTGCGTCGTAGGGAAATTTTTCATATACCTTGCCATTCCCTCTAACTGCTGTTGCCTGTCCCATTTCGACCAGTTGTCGATAATCGCCCTGCAAGCCCTTTCGCTGCTCATCAGTTAAAGACATTAACCAGTCGTGTGCGGCAATTCGACTGATTGGAGTGAATTGATCCAGCCTCCCGGCGCGTCGCTTGACGATCCCTAACGCATCGAGCTGCTCTTTTTGCGATAAACCAAGACGCAGTCGTTGCTGCTTATCCTGAATTTGGTGAGTCAATGAATTATTGGCACCATCCAGACTTGATTTGGGTAGCCCCGTCTGACTGTCTGTGATGGGTGAAAAATTGCGGGTGTTTTTCCGTGCTGTCAGTAACTGCCCGAGCCTCTTTGAAGCCGCTTTATAATCGGTATTATCTGACACCCATGCTGCAAAGGTTTCAATGACATCGGCTTGTTGAGTGCGCCAGCGATCGATATTGATTGGTAAACCTTTGAGTTGCTCATTTAATACATCACTGGCGATTGATGCTAAACGCTGATGTGCCGCCGCTTTGGCCTGAGCGATGAGCTGTTTTAGCTCTGTCGCGCTTTTCGCTTTAATTTCAGCTCGGATCACGTTGGATACATTGGCTTCAGGGTTGTCAGTTTTTGTTCTTGGGCATAATTCGCTATCCGGATTGCTGGGTGATGGAAAAATTAAACACCCCGGTTGCGATTGATCTAGGTGATAAGCAACGGCTCTGGCGGCTTCAGAGAGTAACCAAGAACCACACCAAAGATCCTGACTGCGACGGCTGGCTTCAATGAAGCTTTGTACTGGCCCAATACTGATGGCAACGAGATAGGATGTCATTTACGCTCCTTTAAAAAAATCAAGAAAGGCCAGAAGCGGATGATTATCAAGAACTTTTTCACCCTTTTTCATCGGTTTTATTTGCTTGGCTATCTCGTGTTGTTCGGCAACATTATCAGGCCAGCAAGGTGCTTTTTGACGTTTTCCTCCAGCGTTTATTTCAAGCTCTTTCAATCGCACAAGTGTTTCAGACCAACAGGGCAATAACAAAGCAGCGGGCTGCCATGTGCCCCGATCATTGTAAGGTCGGAGGATGAGTGGACTGGCCATGCGTTCTTTTTCTTTAGGGATTAACGTTGATTGTTTGGGTTCACCTATTCGTTCATCTTTAAACTTAAATTGAATCGGTAACCCAAAGGCCGCTCGTGGAAAGTAATTTCCGGCTTGGTGAATCGGCGCATGATTCCTCGAGTGTGTACGATAAATGCGTCTCAATGCATCGGGCTCCGGCCAGCGGCTTCTTCCTGGGATTTGTCCTCGACCAGTAACACCTTGACCTTCATTTCTGCCAGTACCTACACCTTGACGAAATGCTTTAAAGTCATGAATAGCTTTTCGCCAAGCTTTATCCGCGCTTTGTTCAGGCTCTTTTAAACAGAGCTTACCACCTAACAGAGCGACCTCATCAGCTGTGACTGCAGGTAAATTCTTTATTTTGAGAGCGCCAAAGCCGCGACGAGTCCGACCACCAATGCCTCCAAAGCTTGCCCACCAACGGATCGATTCTTTGACTTCTTGTTTTTGTTTTGCGTTTAATCTGTCATCAAAACGGACTTTCAACTCAAATAGGTTTCCTGCACCCCAGAAAGAATTAACTTCTTTTTTATCTGATCCCCCCAATGCGTACTCTACACCCTTGAGAAAATCAGATTTCGGATGTAAAAAAGGCCGCTTAACAATGACTTCAATCTGAACTTGACTGGCCTGTGCCTTGCCTGTGATCCCTCCCCAAATCGCTTGTTCACGCTCGGCAAGGGATCTTGTTGTGGCGTCATTATTGTGTTGAGAAACGATGCGCCACCAAAAGCGAAGATGCCCACGAATACTGCTGGCACGAACAGGCATCTCTTTGTCAGTCGTGCCTGCGATTACACCGCCACAATACATAGGCGTTATGATTTGACACTCATAAGATTCAGTGTCATCTGCTGAGGGCTTTTCTGTTAATCGTTTAAGTGCACTAAAAGCACTTTTGGATTTTCGTTCCATCTTATTTCTCTGGGGACGATTTCAAATATCGCCATCTGTTGAAAGGGCGCGTAACAATGCCGATTTTGTCTTAATTAATAGACTGGAATGTATCATGGAATGTATAAAGAGAGATTTCATTTTTATCGGATCAGAAGGCGAGTGATGAATGATTAGGCTGTAAATTAAA
>CAMRBZ010000167.1 GCA_947040595.1 uncultured Enterovibrio sp.
CATTACGCCTCACTAAAAATCCGTTTTATCTTCAATGGCTTTGCGCGAATAAGGGCGCGCCAAGCGTCAAACATCTTGCCCTGATATCTTCATTATTCGAAATATTAACAAATAAATAAAAAAAGCATGCGAATTCACCGCTCTTTACCTTCTTTATATTCAAATAAACACACAAAATTAAATATAAAAAATAAAAAACAGATCCTAAAATGACGTTTTGTTCGCTCAAAATAACTATTTACCCTCTTTTTTTGACACGTTGAAAAACAAATTTGAAAGAATATAATCATTCCTATTTTTATTATCAAATGAAAGGCAAACAATGAGAAAGATTATTTCCATCTTCATTGCATCGGTATTTTTAATATCCTCTTGTGGCGGAGATGAAGATAATTTAGTGCCTCACGAAAGAAAAACAAGTTTAATTCGCGGCATGGTTTTTAATGGCGCGATTTCAGGCTCAAACATCAGTGTGTGGGAATTTAAAAAAGGGGCTTTAGGGCGCAAGCTCGGGCAAACATCGTCAGATGCAAGCGGTCAATATCAGCTCAGCGTCATTTCTTCAGGTATGCCCATTCTCATCAAAGCAGAAGGTGGGGCGTATCTTGACCCCCATACCCAAAACGTGGTGACCCTCAGCAACGGAAAAACCTTCTTTTTATCAAGTATGAGCAACCTCATTGAGGGGAGTGAGCATGATATCATGCTGACGCCCCTGACTCACATGAGCGCCGGATTTGCGCAATATAAAATCAATCAAGGAGAAGAAGCCGCTCACGCCATCAAGAACGCACTTTCAACGGTCAATAGCATGTACGGGTTTGACGTCAATAGCACAAAACCCATTGATATCACCAAAGGCGGGCACAGCAGTTACGCCTCCGATGGTCATTTATACGGCGCGATATTAACCGCTTTTTCTTCTTATGCCGCGGATTTAATAAAAAAATACCCTTCAGAAGAAAGTGCCCTCCTTTATACCTCCATCTATTTATCTGACATTCAATACGAAGACACACTCAGCGATGGCGTACTAAATGGCTTTGGTATTAACAGCGTTGGCATTGAAAAAAAACTGAGCTTTGGGGTAGAAGCGGTGACAGGGGACATGTACGCATGGCGCATCGCTCAGCACCTGCTTATTGCCGTCAATAATCCGGACATCAATCGCTCTCAAACAGATCCAATCGATTATCTTTCATTGGCAAATCAAATCAATGAATTCGGCACGAACGCAGGTGTAGAAAGTCTTGTCACGCTAAGAGATGTGAAAGAATTAGACAAAAACGCCCCAAAAATAGAACGAATAGACAAGGCAGTTTTAGTGGGTGAAGGGCGCGTAAATTTAAAACTGACCGATGAAATTGGCGTGAAAGATTTTAACGTTTCTCTTCAATATCAAAGTATAAACACAAGCCAAGAAGAAGGAACATGGTCAATTCCTGAACCCTGCGAACCCCTCTTCATTCAAGAAGGGGAGATTGAAGAGGGCTTCATTGAAGAAATGCAGATTCAAGAAAACCAGACTGAACAAACGCTTCTTTGCCGCCTTGATAAATCCATGTTTATGGCGGGGCTTCGACAGAGCCAGGCCGATGTACTGATTAACACGGTTGCGCTCGACAATCGCGCTCAAGCGCAAAACCCATTTGACCTTGAAAATACCCCAAAAGTGACCTTCGCCAGATTGGTCATTCATGCTGAGGATGTCCTTGGAAATAATGCGCTTTTAAGCGATCCTACCCCCAAAGAGATCCCCTTTATCTGGGACAACACCCAGCCGGTGATCGAAGTGCTTTCATCAAAGACAATCAACGCAGGAGAAATGAGTTATCCGTTATGTGGAACCGTGAGTGATCTCAGTGAAATAACGCAAGTGAGCATCACCAAAGACGGTGAAATACGATACCCTGAGTGCAGCAAAACAAAAAAATGCAATGAAAACGATGCACTCGATAATAAAAAATGCACCTTCAGTGAAATCTATGATGCCAGCCTCTTTGGCAATAGCACCTCTTTTTTGATCAAAGCCATCGACAACAAAAACAACGAAGGTCACAAACAATACGAGGTGACCAAAGACAACACCCCGCCCACCCAGCGTATTGAATACCCCGACTCAACAATGACTTTTATTGACAATAAAACCGGGCTTGAATCAAACGATGACTATGCGCAATACACTTTCACCGAAGAGAACATGGCCGCGAATTCAAAGCAACTCAAGGTCAATTATGACTATGCAAGCAGAGGCTTGAAAGCGGTACATTCTGACGGACCTGATAAAGTTGTTTTTTCAGATTTAAACGTGACCATTTTAAATAAGCACAAGATCCCTTATCTCAGCGTGACGCTTTCCGATCCCAGCGATAACGCTTTGGCCTCTCCTATAGAAAAACTTGAACTGTCCGTGAGCTATTGGGTCAAGCCTCCTAAAAGCCCTGATTATGCCTTTATTCAGACCGTTAAAAGCCAGGCTCACCAAAAGCAAACAAGCTCAAAAGGCAGCTCAAAAAACGCCATTCCACACAAAGCATTCACGGCGCAAGATCCCGAAATTACCTATTACATTCCTTACGTGAAAGAATTACTGGGGAGCAGCTATGCCAATCT
Organism: uncultured Enterovibrio sp.; assembly: GCA_947040595.1. GTDB lineage: Bacteria > Pseudomonadota > Gammaproteobacteria > Enterobacterales > Vibrionaceae > Enterovibrio. The sequence goes on from CAMRBZ010000167.1 coordinate 2,614, forward strand.
CGCGCCGGGAAGTGAGCAAAAAATAGTCATAAAAACAAAAGACAGCGCAGGTAATTCGAGTAACGAGCAAAGTGTTTTTTTTAAAACCACCTTTGCTTTACCCACCTTTGAAGTGATCACCCCTTTTATCAACGCCCATGTACAATTAAGCCGCTTAAATGAGCAGGGAAATGATTTTGATGTGCTTAACCATTGTGTGACTCAGCCCATCAACGAACAACGTGATGTGGCAGGGTGCCAAATCACTTCATCAAGTGACAGTACATTTTTTCGCATTAACTTAAGCAGCCTCACCAATAACCCGGCTTATTATTATCAATGGAGCAATGAGGAATCGAAAAAAAGTACGGTTAATCTCAATCAAGCCCATTTTGGCGCTTATTTTTCAGCGAACAATAACACCCCTATATTTATAACGGAGTTATCTGCCTACCATACAGGCCTTTTTGATTATCTTTTTTATTCTAAAAATAACCGTTCTTTAGCCACAGCAACAAACACACTCAGCCAAGTGAATAAGGCCTTAGAAGGAAGGAGATCATTTTTCCAATTTGACCCTATAAAAACACGATATGCCAGGCATTCAGAAAAACCATTTACACCCCCACCCTATATGGATGATGGATATCGCCACCGATTTATTTTGGAGTCTTTGCTGAAACTGTCTGAAAACGAGGGGATATATAATTCTGTCGATTTTGCAGCCGCTTTTTATCAAGATTTAATGCATGACGGTATCGCCGATGGAAAAGGTGAAAATAAAAACCCTATTTACATTGGGCCCTATTCACTCAGCGAGAGCACTTACCGCAAGCAACTCGGGCAGCTATTTTTTGATTTATTAATTGGAGAATATGGCTATGCACCTGAAATTGCCCTGCCTTACGCCGATATTTTGGCCAAAGCGAATCCTTCAATAGATAAAGGCTTAGCCACAGGGCCACATTATGTTTTTGATGTGAAAAATCCACCAGAAAGCATTGATAAATCCCCTCCCCAAATCCTTGTTTTGGCCAATGAAGTGCAAGCGCACGGGGCCTCTTATCTCAAAAATAAAATGTATTACATAAAAGGGAAAGTGGATTTTACCGTCATGATCACAGACCCTTCAGGCATCAAAGAAAAGCCAAAATTAACAATAAAAGGAAAAAGCGCTGAAGGTACACAAGATCATCATTACCCCCCAGTGAATGAATTGCCAGGCGGAACAAACTTCAAGAAAACCTATGCCTTCACGCTGGACTCAACAGACGAAAACCTGAAAGACATCAAGCAATTTTCATTAAGGATCCTGGCCTCGGATAACAACGAATATGCACACACCGACAAAAATCCTCACGAAACCCTTTTCACGGTAGACAATGATGTTCCTCATGTAGAAGTCATCCCTCCGGAAGGGAGCACCTCTGAAAGTTTTCACAATATAAATAAACCGCGCACCTTTATATTTAAAATCACCGATGCAGTCGATGATGTTTTAGATAAACGCACCTTGGTGTTTTCAAAAGACGCTTCAGAGCCTCTCACCTTCACATCAGACATGTTTCAAAACACAAAAAATACCCTTGCATTGACCTTGTGCGTCGGCAGCGATTGCCCCGAAAACACACAAAAAATGGCAGATGGGATCTGGCGCGTTGAGGCCTTTGCAGTAGACAATTTAGGCAATCAACGAAAAAAATTAACAAAAGAGAGCGGCTCTTTTGAAATCAAAATAGACGCAACCGCGCCCATCGTACAAAGCAATACCACAGGTCCCATTGTGGGGCGTGATTTCACGTGGAAGCCAGAAAGCCTCCTTTCATCATCAACGGGCAGCCCACTTAAACACATCAATGTATGGCATGTCGCGCCCAATGGAGTAGAAAGCGCCCTCCTAGAATGTGGCGCCGAAAACACAGAACTCGCATGCATTGAAGGCAGCCAACCAAAAATGAAGGTTCGCTTCATTCGAGAAAACGCGGGCAATCAAGGAGGCGAACATCAACTGATTGTCCAAGCAACAGACAATGCAACACCTCCCAATATCAGCAATAAAGGCACATACAATCTCACCCTTGATGTTGAAGGCCCGATCCTCGTGCCCACCACGCCTTGGGCTTTAGACACGCTCTCAAACACTGGCTTTGTGCTTGGGAAAAGTTTCAGCGTTCACATCACCTCTGTCACGGATGTTTCAGGCGTCGAAAGCCTCGCACTTTACCAAATGAAAGACACTCAAGAAGTTTTAATAAAAGAAGAACACTTTACCTCCCCCCTTACCAGCCCTTATTCCATGATCGTCAGCGAAGATGATGCAAAAAAGATCAGATTCAGTGACGATACAAAATCAGAAATACTCACCTTTATTCTCAAAGCAAAAGATAAAAATAAAGAAGAAGCTTCGCGCAGCTTAACCCCCGTGCGCCTAGACAAAAAAGGCCCAACACTGGCCTTAAATCATTTCGATGCATCGGCCTATTATTACGCGCTCGACGGTTATTCTTTTGCCCTCAAAGCAACCGATTTTGACGGAACAAGCCTTTATAAAGAAAGTGACGCGGGCGTCAATAAAGACAGCGTGGGTTATTGGACTTATCGAAAAGAAGGTGAGCCAACGGGGAGTGCTACCCCGCCCAGCGATGACGCCAAGCGCACCCTTGTCCTTCGCGCCAATGAAGACAGCACTCTCAAAGTAAAAGCCAGTAATGTACGCGGGATTGAAAGCGAACAAACCTTTGATATCAAAGTGGACAATGCCCCCCCGATTGTTGCTTTAATTTCTTCCGTTTATGCCGAAGACAAGAGCCCCATCATCAACGGAAATGTCCATACACCAGGCGACATTGAAGTGAGATTTTCAGCCAAAGACATCAGTGGTTTAAGGTCACCAACAGCGCGTTACACATTTGAAAATGAGCCAGAAAAGAATCTAGCACTGGAAGGCATTGAAGGAAATGTTGAAAATGATGGAGCCTGGCTTATCAAACTGAACGCCGCCATGCTCGAAAAAGAAGGGCGTTATCAAATAACATTTGAAGTAGAAGACAAGGTACGCTACCAAGAAAGTACCAACCCAAACAAAACAACCGAACGTTATACCTTAAATGTGCAAAGAAAAGGGATTGTCTTAGAGAGCGTTTTCAACCCTCCTCACTTCGGTCAATACGCATCACCCCAAAGATTAAGCGTGACCTTTAAACACACAGGCGAAGCAAAATTAACGGCTTTAGAGTGCTGGATCAGGGAAAATTGGATTGAACAGAGCGCACCACAAGAAGATGAACTCCCCTATAAAAAAGAATTTCCACATGCCCCCCCTTATCGATGCACATTAACAGGGATAAAAAGCATTCCATCTGGCGCGACTCTTATCACAAGGACCACCTCCGAAAACAAGGTGCAAGACATTCAAATTCATCGGTTTGCCAGTTTAGATGCAAAGGGGCCTGTCGTGGTAACACCTGCGCGATATGAGCTCACCGAAAATGACGTCGAACGTGATAAAAGCGGGGCATTGCAGCTTACGGTTCCCATCGAGATCACAGACGATCTGTCTGGTTTGGTTGTCGATATATCAAAGAGCAAGCCGACACTGAAAAAAGGAAGACAGTCTTACCCCCCATCCTCTTGTGATACAAACACAAAAAGCAACAAAACGACCTGCTTTTTTAAAGCGCCCTATGCCAGGTTAACCCCTCCGACAGGAGAGAACGAACACCCCATTGTGATCTCTAATTTGGAAGACAACGCGGGAAACACATCAACACAGCACTCTCTTTCCTTGGTGGTCCCCACAGGGAATTTAGCATTAAAGATCACCCATCCCCTTGATGGCAGTGCCATCAACACCGAAAAACTGAACGTAGAATTTCGCTACCAAACCTATAAAAATTCAAGCGTAGATGAATACATTGCCACAGTGAACGGAACGTCTTTTAGCTCTTTAGAAGAACACAATGCAAATAAATTTAAACCTCAAAAATCTTGCGAAGATGAGATGGCATGGACATGTTCAGCTTTTACCTATGAGTGGCCACATTCTCTTGAAGACAAGAACCCATTGAGCATTGAAATTAAAATTGTTGATGCTTGGGGTAAAGAAAAGCGCGAAACAATCACACTCAAGATAGATAAAATGTTTCCCACCCTCACAAAAATGACATTGGAGCCCAAACACGCCAAGCCTGGCGAAAAAATAGCATTGACAGCGCATTTCAGTGAAAAAGTGAGCCAACCAAAAGGGGCACTTCTCGATCAGCCCGTCATTTGGACGCAACAAGAAAACGCGCCACTTTTTAGCCATAGCTGGAAAGGAAATGTAACTGTGCCAAACGTTGAAGATCACATTTCAACCTTGAAATTCACCTTCACTGATTTTGCCGATAACGCGGGGAATGTGGGAGAGAATGGAGATGCAGGAGACACCAATGAAAACAATACTCTGCCTCTTAGCCCTGAAATTACCATCATACCCATTGAAAATGTAAACAGCGCACAAGCAATAAATCTGGAAGTCACAGGCTTAAGCAAGCGCTTTTTATCAGGAAAAAACACCCTTACGCTTCTTTTTACTGACAAAGCGAAAACCACCTTGAGCGTGACAGGGGTAAAGCTTGCAGCTGATGGTAAATGGAGCACCAGCACTGATATTTCAGCCCTTACAGAAGGACGCATTACCCTCAGCGTTTTTGGCAGCAATGAACAAGGGATCCATGCAGAAAAAAACACGACCTTTACTTTAGCGACGCAGCCTCCAGAAGTTAAAAATCTTCATATCGAAGGCACTTTAAATCAAGGAAAAAAAAGCAAGGTCACGCTGACATTCTCGGCTCCCGTCAAA
>CAMRBZ010000168.1 GCA_947040595.1 uncultured Enterovibrio sp.
ATGCAATTTCAGAGTCAGGCAATAAGGTGATCTCTTGGTAGTAATTCATCGGGATCAACCTTTGTCGCTTTCACCAAATACGCCGCCGCGCACAAGCACAGCCATGACATAATGCGCATCTTCAACTCGAGTCAACTCTTCACCGCGTGCCCATTTATCGAAATGGGTATAAAAGTCTTGTTTTTCTTTTGGAGTACGAAAGGCTTTGCCCAAGTTTGTGACCGCGCCATAAGGTTCAATGGCAATGGGGCCTGCTGTCGCGATTTCATCAGAAAATTCAGGGTACCAGGTGTCAATAGAGCGAAGTGCGTTACCGATTTTTTGCGAGTGCATCGCTGCATTTTCTTGTACTGAATACAAAATTTTGCTTTTTTTGCTTTTTCCCTTGTCCAAAACAAGCTCTTCACTTGGATACACTTCTTGCGCTTTACCCACCTTGGCGTAAGCGTTGATTTCAAGCATCAAAAAATCAGACTCACTGGCAAGAACCTTGGCAATGCGCCCTGCAAGATCAAGAATATCCTCCTGATCATGATCAAAATGGCGCGTGCTTAATTGCGTAGCATCAAATATCCAGCTTTGCTCAGCACCTTTATTGAGCGCCTTAATCTGTACTTCTATTTCTTCCGCGCCAACGCGATTACGCCATAAAAAACGCGCGTTCGCTAAATTGGTGGCATAACGCTTCGCCAGCTCAGAAAAACCATGTTCGTCAATATATTGGTTCACCGCTTTACTGTAACTTTGTTTAAAATTCGCATTATTACAGGCTGAAGGTTTTGCCACCCCCCCTAAGACTTTTAAAGTAAATTGCAGCTTTAATGTGTCTTGATTTGGCTCTAGGGCGCAGACATCCACCGTTTGTAAATTGGCTTTTTCAACCTCTGCATTTAATTTCGCAGGATCGCCTTTTACCGCTGGTTTTAACCTGTTTGAAATGGTGCCTCGCACCGATTTTTCCGTTAATTTCAGCGCCGTTTGCTTATCGCGCGCATCCCAAGACGTACCAAACATATATCCGTCGGATGGAACCAATTTTTTCTCAAACGCCAATACCGATGCAATGTTGTCATTTTTAGCCATGTTATTATTCCTTATGCTTTAATTTTGTTATTTTGTTGACAAAGATAGAGATCATTTTCTAAATCGCTGAAGTAGTGCCAGAGCATGTCATCGAGCGCTTTGATTTGATTGACCATGATAAATTCCCCCAGGGTGACAATGCTTTCTGCAAATCGATGGGGAGTCTGTGCGTCACGCTGATTTTTAGCTTCAGCCAATGCTGAAATACCTTGAAATCCGGTGGCAATCGGCACAATCCAGCCGGGCACTTTGCGCTGAGTGCGCCAAATTACCTCTTTTTCTTTTTGCTCTTTGCCGTCTTCTTCTTTTTCTTTAGGCTCTGTCTGTTCACTGTCATGATGCAAAGTTAAAAAACCAAGCATCGCATCCAGAGCATCTTCCCCCTTTTTCATCGCGTCTATCATCAAATCACGTCGTTCAATCAAGACATACCCTGGCATCAATTTCCCCAACAATTGGGTCATTTCGACTTGCTCATTTTCATCCATCGTGTCTGATGTCGGCATGTTTAACGAAAAGATATCGCCCCCCGCCATTTTCATGGTGTGGATCACAGAGCGCAGGCTCTCTAAAAAAGCAGGGTCCTCGATTTCGTTTTCATGACCTTCATATTCAATGACTAAAGAAACACACAGATGGCAACGCGCTTCTTCTATAAAGGCGCTACGCGTACCATCGTTATTCAGCGGATTTCCTGTCCCAATGATCGAATGAACATAATCACCTGGTCCTTTATGGGTTTGTAAATCAAATTCATGATTGACGACCGCCACACTTTTTAGCCATAAATCATTTAAACCGCGCGCTTTCAGTTTGCGTTCAAGGGCGTGCACAAAACCAAGCCAGGCTGTCATGGCAGGAAAACCGACGGTAAAAGGGCTAGATAACGCATTGGCATTGTGAATTTTAATGCGGGGTAAGGTGAGCACTTTCATCGCAAAGCCTCCTTGTTTTTTTGCACGACTTTTTCTATCAGCATTAATTCTTCATCACTGAGTAATATGGCGTGTTGCGCCAATACTTTTTTATATCCAAAAATTACACTTCGACTCATTTGCCGTACGATTTGATCTAACCAATCGTTATTTTCAATCCGGTATTGCTCATACTCTGGATACAGCCAAATTTGCTGTTCTTTATTAAGCGAACTCGGTAATTCACCTTTAAAATCAGAAAGAAAAAGGCGCAACTGCCACATTTTTTTAATCACAAGGTCAACGTATTCTTGAATGCGATAATCTCTCCCATCTCGAATGTTGATGTTGTTTTGGTCCCTTTTTAATAACCGCTGCAGTGCAAAAAATATGTCTTTGGCATGCCACGGATTCAGGGTTTCAGTAAAGAAATCATTTTGGGGTACACGGATATTTCGCACCGTGAAGCTCGGTGGCACACTCAACAATAAATGCGCTTTACCCCCATGTTGATTGTTTAATACACTGATGTTTTGAGGTTTTGTGCCGCCATAACCGATCGTGGTTAAACCCAAAATATCCTGATACCCCGTCTCATGGTATTTATTGGATTTTTTGCATTCTCGTGCTTCTTTGGTGGCCTCTGAAAAACGCAAATGATCAATGCGTTTTCGAAGCTCAAACAAATGCCCTGAGTGAGTCAAAATAGAAAGAAGATGGTATTCATCCTCGTCTACAGGAAAATAGACCTGTTTTATTTTTGAGCTTGTGATGTTTTCTTGATCACTTTGCACCATTTTCAAAAAGCCCGCTCTGAGCGCATCGGCTTCAGTACCCGGTTGTTTTAAAAGTTCACTCGCCAATTCTGAGTTTTGTTCTAAATGTGTGAGCAAGGTTTTTCCGTCTTCCATGACTAACGTTAAAAATTTATACACATCCAGCGCCGCTGCATTGCCTAATGCGTCAGCCTCTACCTCTAGATTTCCAGTTCGCAAAAATCCATCACAGCAGCCGCTGTTTTTCGCAATCATTGAAGAAACATACCCATTTTTATTTTTTCTGGCGCTTGGATGGCTAAAAGTGCAAGGATGAGTCGATATTGACATCTGCCCTGCTCTTCTTGCTGCATTAGGCAGCCAAGTGCTTAATGCGAAGACCTCCTCACAGGCTTGTTCTTGTTCTTTCTTTTCAAATTCGTCCATGTCTGTTTTTATATTTTTTTTCAGCCAGGCTTCTTTACGCTCTGAAAAAAACAATGTAATCGCGGGATCTAACACATTTTCACCTTCTTTCTATATTTCGATAAACCAATAGGCATCATTGAATGCCCTCATTCACAGGCATTCACCTTAGCGCTTTTTTTTACCAAACCCAGTTGATCGCTGTAACCGTACTCGTTGTTTTGATCTCGAAAGATGAGACTTATCTCACCATAGATAAATGACGTGAAGTACTCGCTTTCACCTTCTTTTTTGTATTGCGAGATCAGGTTTTTATAATCACGCACCAACCAAAGTCGGCTCATTTCTCGCTCATTCAAAGAATGATGCACAATATTCAAAATACGCTCGACGGCGACAAGCTCGCCACTGTCATCTCGTTGATGAAAGCGCACTTTATTTTTATCGATGAGCAAATAAAGTTGCACGCTGGGTTCACTGTTTCTAAAGCCTTTATAATATTGCGGCAATGCTGTTAACCACCAAAAATCCGTTAAATGCCCATGCAAGTGGTGGCTCCAAAAAATCGGCTTTTGTTTTGCACTTCGCGGACCGAAACGATTTTGTTTCTCCGGCTCGACAGACGTGATTTTATTGATTTGCTCAACGCCCAGCACGTTTGCCGTGGCCAAATGTTCGAGATCCGCCAAATTGCTTTTAGGGGTGGCATCTTTTCTTTTTTGTATTCGAGGCACCGCATCAAGACACTTCAATAACGGCGCTTCATCCACCAGCTGAGTGAGATCATGGGTGCTCAATTGCAGGCTTACACTCGTCTCATACCCTGGCTGACAAAATACTCGGTCTTGTTTTCCTTCAAAGCCTTTTAAGTTGTATTGCATGAGGCTGATGTTCGGGGTTTCAGCGCCCCCGTCTCGGTGTCGTCTCACCCGCCCGCCCATTTGAACAAAAGAGCGATACGATGAAGGCTCAAGAACGGCCCAATCAAAATCATGATCTCGCCCGACTTCTTCTACTGGCGTTGCCACCAAAATAAAAATCAGGTTTTTCGCTTTGCATTCTTGCAAATGTTGACGTATCACAGGGTTTGCAAATGCTTCAGGTGACTCTTCTGATTTTTCTTTGCGTTTAAGCACCTTATCGAGGTGTTTTTCTTGCTCATGACGCAACAATAAAACTTGTTGGCTGTGGTAGGCCATACAACGAATTTCTGTGTTTTCAGGCCAATCACAATCAAGAAAAAATGGCGTTAATTCAGCGCATAAAGAAATATTCGCCACCCTCATCACCCCAAAAGACACCTTGATCTGGGTCTGTTCATCTTGCGTAAAATGAAGGGCATGCTTCTTCAATACGGCTTGTTGGCAATATTCAAAATAGAGCGTTTTCACATTTTGAAGATCGCTACTTTTAGGGCAAAGAAAAATATCGGCTTTTCGTTTGGGGACTTGTTTTTTTAATATGGCAACACGTTGATTCACAAAACGCGCATGAGATGCTTGATAAGCCTCTATATCGGTCTCTTCACTGCCAATTAATTGAATCTCGGTATTAAATTCATCTATCCACACGCAATTCACTTGCGCGTTTCGTTCACGGCTTGCGGCAAACAGGGCCCAACCTAAACGGTATGCATTATAAAAACCCAATGCCAAATCAGGAGGAACAGTGGCTGAAGAGATCATCACTTTACGGCCTAACATGCCCGCTAAATGCACCAAGCGCCCTATTGCAATGAGATCATCCCCTGTAAAATCATCAATTTCATCAATGACCAAATCAGAGGACATCAAACGAAGGCAAGGGGGAATATAACGCCCGCCTCGCTTGGTTTCCGTTGCTGCCATAATGTGGTCTATCGTGCACGCGAGCACGGGGGCATAAAGCAATTTTCTGTCTTTTTCACAGGTTAAAACAGTGGTGAGTTCTTCTTCTGGTAACACGCCTTGCCAGTCGTCTTTTTCTTCTTTTTCCCAATAAAGCTTATTGTCTTCTTCCTCATCCCAATGCAGCTCATCACTTTCTTCTTGAAGATTTTCAATAGATTGAGAACCACAATCTTCTTCCTCTTGATTGTCTTTTTCTATGAGGCTTCCATCACTATGCAAACGATAAATGGTTTTTGAGCCAATCAATACCGCCAAATCACTCGATTTGAGTTTTAGCTTTATTTTGTACTCCTCCCCAGTTTGCAAGGTCAAGGTTCTTAAGCCCAAGGCCAAAATAAAACGTAAACTGGCTTTATCTTCAGAAAGCGCTTGCATGACTTTGGCATTGGCAATGGTTTTACCGGTTCCGGTACTCGCCATATTGACCACAAAATAGCCTTGGCTTTTGTCTTGAATTTTTTCACGCCACGCGTGAATTTTTGTGACCGTATTGTCTTGCCATTTAAATTTCTTTTCTGTGTGTTTTTGCGGTTTTAACGCCTCTAAATCAGAGGCCACTAAAGGCTCAGACTCAAAAAATGGCAACATATTCACCGCATTTACCGCCGCATCTTCCACATGAAAAAGATGCTCATCTAATTTTTGTTTTAACTCTTTTGTCGCTCTGTCTGTGTTAGCAAAAAGAGCACATGGGCTTTCCCATTGTTCATTTTTAGGTTTCGATGAATAATAATGATCGCCCAACATCAAACACAAACGGGCATGGTGTAAAATCAAGCGCCAAGACCCATCACTCATTGCTTGCTCAAGCAGGGGTAAATGATGCAATAAATCGCAGGCTCGGTGTTGTAGTTGCTTGCGCCATGGATCTGATTTGGACAATAAACCTTGGGGGAAGGCAAAACACTGCTTTTTCAGTTTTTCAAAATCATCATATCGGTTTTCATAACCCCACGACGCCTCAACTCGCGTCAATAATTCTTGCAGCGTGCCGTTCGTTTTATCCCGTAAATTTTTACATTGTTCCTTTTCATGGGGCAAAGGCAAACGATGATGTGACACTATCAGCCAACTTATCAAAGAGGCCGCATTGGGTAAATTGGATAAAGGCTTTTCTGTACTCGTTAACGTTTCATTGCTAAATTGCGACTCATTCAAATTTCCGTCCATGATGGCCTGCAACCAAGTTTCATCATTATTTTCATTTAAATGAACAAATTGGCTAAACAATAAACAAGACACCCATTCATGCCGAAGCGGATCCCCTTTAAATTTTGTTTTAATGTGAGGATCAAGCTTCTTTTGAAAGAGCGCTGAGGCTTTTCCCCAGTCATGAAATAACGCAGCCATACCCGTTAATGCTTTTATCAATGGAAGGTATTTCCAATCCCCTTCATATTCATTCTGCATTAAGTCTTTTTCCGTTCGGTTCACAGGCACATAACCTTGTTGATTGAATTTATTTTTATTGCCGACGACCCATAATAATTGAGATCTGGAGCGGCTTCTTATCCAATGACAACTCACGGCGGTGCTGCGACTGGCGCTTTTTTTTAACAAACCTTGCACCGTTTCTAACCCGTCTTGGGTTATCAAGGTTTGCCAAGTGTTGTCCCCAATCCGATTCGCAAAGGCGTCGAGGACTTTGCGTGTTTTTTTAAGCGCCTTTTTTTCACACTGCGAAACAAAAGTGACCATCATTAAAGGGATATCTCCAATTTAAAAAATATTTATTCCAATATTTTTTTTATCTCATTACAGATCTTCATTATTAACAGTGAAATTCCGAGCAACTCAGGTCGAAAAAAAAAGCCCAATATTTTAAAAAAAGCGTAATTAACACGCTTGAAAGACTTTTTTATTTTCACGATAAATTCAATAAGTTTCATATGGTTATATATTTCAATGCAGAAGTATAAAAAATCATACAGAAACAAATTATTAAGATCAATAACTCAAGCCTTAGCAATTAGATTTAAAATAAATTAGGAAGTAAAATACTAAATTGTTCGTTATTCAGGTAAACTAGTGCAGCTAAGCTCAAATACCCATACAACATAAAAATATGCAGAAGGCATTTATATGGACTTACACAAGCCGAATATTGCAACTCTAATGTGCTTGCGTATAAACGCTTAGCTGCACTAGTCACACTGCCATTAAGGCAGTTTAGAAATTAGCTATTAGTTTTAATTCATTCACAGCCACAAAGGCTGCAAGCGACTGGCCTAGCTAGTCGCTACCTTCTTTTTCTCTATCTAAAGCAAGGCTTTTCACCGTATCGAACATGTAATCCATGGCGCTATGGTCGGTA